>CAYOKC010000095.1:4580-14497 GCA_964404415.1 uncultured Leptolinea sp.
ATCTTTTTTTGTTCTTCTTCGGGGATACCCGGACCGGTGTCTTTCACCGAGATGACCAGTCTGTTGTTTTCCAGCCCGCTCCGGATGCAGATCGTCCCGCCTGTCGGGGTGTACCGGATGGCATTGCTGACCAGGTTTTGCACGGCGAGTGTCAATTGGTCACCATCCAGCGGGATATCCGGCATACCGGGTTGGATACTGGTTTCCCAGTTCAATCGCTTGTCACCGGCTTCCGACCGGTACGTTTCGGTAATGCGGTGAAGCCAGTCAGCCACTGCCAGAGGCGCTTTATTCAAGATCATGGTACCAGCCAGTTCATTATGCAAATTGGCCAGCTCACCCACAAGATGGTCCAGGCGGCGCAGTTCTCCCGCCATGCCGTCCAGAAGATCGTCACGCAATGCCTTGTCACGGTCGGCACCACCGGTCAACGCTTGAACTGCAGATTGCAGGGAACCAAGCGGTCGCCCGATTTCATGCACCAGGTTGGAGAGCAACCGCTTACGGTTGTCTTCGGCATTTTTTAAACGCGCGGACAAAGTGTTAAATGCCCGGTACAGTTGACGGATCTCATCCGGCTTTCTGGTTTCATCCAGCGAGGTCAATGACTGTCCCGTCGATAGATTGGTCACAGCCTGCGTGGCTGCCTTGAGCTGCCTTGCCAGGTCGCGTGACAACAGCGTTCCCAGCAGAATGCCAGCCGTCAAACCGATAACCGTTACCCAGATAGTCACCTGCCGCAATTGTAAAGAGCGTTGATAGATATCCATGATCGGGTTATCCATCTTCACAAACCCGAGCAGCAGGCCATCATTTCGCACCACCGGAATCACCACTTCACGGGCCTCTGGAGCCTCCCGGGAAGCCCTTTCAATGGCTTCCTCCACCGACTGGTATTCACCGGTGTAGGCAATCGTTCCAATCAAACCTTCATCAGCCGGGTTGCTGGTAACCAGAATTCTGCCGCCTGTATCCAACAGCATAACCCGCGCGCTCAACCGGGGGCTGATGCGCTGCAGGAATTTCTCGGCTGAATTCTTATCCACCCAGATATCCGGCTGAACGCTGGCTGTATCGGCCACCAGAATGGCCTGCCGGCTCAGATCACGTGACACACTGGCAACAATTCCCTGTGTCTCCAGAAGGTAGATCATCAATAAACCCACGAACGGAAGCACTAGAAATAAAGGCAGCAGGTTGCTTAAAATCAACCGGAAACGCAAGGAGCGGGGTTTCATTTTCCCACCGGCATGAATTTATACCCGACACCGCGCACGGTTTGGATCATTGGCACAGCATTCCGGCTGTCACCTAATTTTTCGCGCAGCCAGCGGATGTGCACATATACCACCTGCGGTTGACCTTCAAATTCCGCGCCCCAAACCCGGTTCAAAATATCGTCCGTTGACATCACTTTACCCGCATTTAATACGAGTAAATAGAGCAGATCAAATTCTCTGGGCGACAGGTTGACTGGCTCACCGCTCAACAACACCTGATGAGCGGCCGGATCTATGGAAAGTATCCCCTGGGTAATAGCGCCTTCCAGCTCAGCCATCTCTTTTGAGCCCGCGGTACGCCGTATCACGGCTTTCACATGGGCCTGAAGGATGTCAAACTCAAACGGCTTTGTGATGTAATCATCCGCGCCCAACTCCAAACCGAGGATTTCGTCAACGCCGCGGCGGCGGGCGGTCAACAGAATAACAGGTACGCCCATCTGGTCACGGATAATCTTCAGGGCATCCAATCCGTCCATTCCGGGCAGGCCGATATCCAGGATGACCAGATCCGGCCGGTGCTGGCGGATCATTTCGATACCGGTCTCCGCGTCAGCGGCTGTGGCAGCGGAATAGCCTACCTGCTGAAGGTTAAAAGCCAGGCTGCGTCGCATTAATTTGTCATCGTCGATTAACAGGATTGAACCGGGCATTGTCACCACTTTTGTAGTTGTTATTGATTTTTTAACGATTCACTCATGTTTATACAACCATTTCATATTTTATTCATATATTTCCTAAAATTCTATGTTGTACAATACGATTACGTAATCTGGAAAGAAAGGATCAAACATGTTCCCAGGAATTCACTGGTATGGCTCTTACGGCACGTATCTACTTTTCGCGCTCCCGGCACTTATCCTCGGATTGATCGCCCAGGCAAAAGTAAAGTCGGCTTTTGAAAAATACTCTCGCGTCAAAAATTACACCGGGCTTACTGGCGCCCAGGTGGCCCGCCGGGTGCTGGATTCAAACGGACTGCATGACATTCGTATTGAACCGGTCCACGGCTCGCTCAGCGACCATTATGACCCATCATCGAAAACCCTGCGGTTGAGCGACAGCGTGTACGACGTTCCATCCATCGCGGCAGCCGGAGTTGCCGCCCACGAGTCCGGTCACGCCATTCAAGACGCGGAGCGGTATGGGCCGCTGGTATTGCGAACCGCCCTGGTGCCCACCGTTCAGATCGGGTCATGGCTTGGGCCGATCATCTTCATGGCAGGTCTCTTCTTTGCCACTCCATTCGGTGAGAATATGGCCATCTTCGGACTTATTCTCTTTGCCCTTACCGCTGTTTTTTCGATCGTCACCCTGCCGGTTGAGATTAATGCGTCGAAGCGTGCCAAAGCCGCCCTCGAATCGTCCGGTTTCATCGGAATGGAGCAGATGGAAGGTGTTCACAGTGTGCTCGACGCTGCCGCGTTGACGTATGTCGCCGCCGCCGCCCAGGCAGTTTCCACCATCTTATATTACGCATTCATGCTGCTTGGCCGCCGCGACGACCGCTGATTGACACCATTATTTTTCAAACAGATCAGGCCACATCGCGGCCTGATTTTGTTTTAACCAGTTCCGGCACGCCTGGTACTCCGGACAGTACTGCCCCACTAATGTCCAGAAGGCTTTGGAGTGGTTATGCTCGGTCATATGGGCCAATTCATGCACAACCACATAATCCAGCACTTCAGGTGGCGCCATGATCAACCGCCAGTTGAAACTCAATGTACCCCGGGTGGAACAGGATCCCCAGCGGGTGCGCTGATTGCGGATGGCCATGCCGGATGGCTTCGCGCCCATCTGCTTCGCCCGGATCCGTACCTGATGGAACAGGGCGGCTTCCGCTTCATTGACCAGCCATTTATGCAATTGTTTTGTGGAGGACCCCCGCCCGGTGATCACACGGATGCTCCCCTGGCACGCGATGACCTGCGGCTTTTCCAGAATACCCGCGGGTTTGACATCGAGTGTGACCGGTTTTCCCTGGAAGAGGATCTGCCCTTCGGGTAGGGATTTCTTCTTGATCCGGGCTTTGTGTTTCTGCAGTTTTGCCTGCTTCTCCACGATCCAGTCGGCATATTCTTTGATCAGCTTTTCCGGCCGTAAGCGTGATCCTTCAGGCAAAACGATCTCAATTTTCTCGGCGGTAACCGAAATCCGCCAACGACGCGCCCGGGTGGAGTAGCGAACCTGATACGCGATAGATTGCGTACCGGAAGAAATGGAGACGGAAGATTGAATAACCGGATCTTTCATTTTGCCTGACCTGAGCGAGTATGATAAAGTTAAGCGAACAATCACGCAAGTTAAAAACAACCAAAATTTACCTCTAAGTGCGCAAAGATCTGTCTTTTTTTGGCGAATTTGGCAAACAGGGAAGCGGTTACAACATTGACTTCCTGACGGACAAAATTCTCGCCATACTGAAGCTTGACCGCGTGTGGGATGTAGCCCTGGTGGGTATTGGCGACCTTGGACATGCCATTGCCCGGTATCCCGGTTTCGCGGAACGGGGATTCAATATCCGGTTTATTTTTGACAGCGACCCGAAAAAGATCGGGCTTAATGTAGGCAACCATGAAGTGCAATCCATGGATAACATGGTTGACGTGATCCGCGCTGCCGGCATCCGGGTGGCGATGATCACCGTCCCCTCACGCGCCGCGCAAACGGTCGCCGACCTTCTGGTGGAAGCCGGTGTGAAAGCCATATTGAATTACGCCCCGGTTCCCCTGAATGTACCTGACGGAGTACGCGTGGAAACCGTCAGCCCGATCATTCAAATGGAACACATGACGTACTATCTATAAAGCGTGAACGTAGAAGTATTCTTTTTTCTTCTAACCGCTAGATTAGAAGCAATAAATCCTTTTGTGCCTCTTCCATCACATATGGTTTGAGGCTATCCAGGGTTCCGATATCTACTCTGAGATCAAATTTTTCTTCAAGAAATAATTGAAGGGAAACCAACCCGAACAGACCGGTTTGGTTCGAAAATTCCACCAAAAGATCAACATCGCTTTTGGAAGATGCCTCATCGCGTGCGAAAGAACCAAACAGGTACAAATGTTTAACTCCAAATTGTTCATGGAGTATTTGCCTGTTATTTGAAATTATTAGGATGATCTGGTCCCGATGCACCCGCCCATTATACAGGCAGCAGACTGCGGCGCAACAGATCCCGCATGGACTGCGCTTTCGCGGCGCCTTCCGCCGTGCATGTCAACGGGTTGTCAACCAGATAGGCTGGGATACCCAGCGCCTTGGTCAGGTACTTGTCAACGCCGCGCAGCAGCGACCCGCCGCCGCACAGGGCAACGCCGCGGTCGATGATGTCAGAGAGCAGTTCAGGTGGGGTTTTTTCCAGTACCTTGCGGGCTGTGTTGACAACTTCCGTCATCGGCTCCTGAAGGGCTTCCATCAGGTCATCCGTGGTCAGGTTGACCGGCCGAGGCAGGCCTGAGACCTGATCCTGTCCCTGAACTTCCATGGCCAGCTGCTGTTCCTGGGGAACCACGGAACCGATCTTGATCTTTAACAATTCAGCCGTAGGCTGACCGATGATCACGCCGTATTTTCGGCGGGTGTAGGTGATGATGGCGTCATCGAAACGCAATCCGCCCGCGTGGGATGTTTCAGCCGTGACAATGGAGTACATCGAGAGTACGGCTGCCTGCATGGTTCCCCCGCCCATGCTGATGACCATGTTGCCTGTGGGGGTTCCGATGGGCAGGTCAATGCCCAGGGCGGCAGCCAGCGGCTGCTGGATCAACGCCACATCACGAGGGCCGGCTCCCAGGCTGGCTTCCTGTACGGCGCGGCTTTCCACGCTGGTAACACCATAGGGAACGGTCACCATCACTTTTGGCTTGGAAAAAAATGTGGGACCGCACAATTTCTTGACAAAGAAACTCAGTAGCTTTTCAGTGATCTCATATTCCGCGATCACTCCGTGCTGCAGCGGGCGCACAACCTCAATCGAATCCGGCACGCGGCCGATCATATCGCTGGCCGCCTGTCCGCATTCGACCATTTTCATCTCATCGGGAATGATGGCTACTACCGTAGGCTCTTGCAGAAGAATCTGATTGCCTTCGGCAATCACAATATTCATCGTGCCCAGGTCGATGCCTAATTCTCGGGAAAAACCGGGCATAGGTCTTTTATCCTCTCATTAATAATTAACGGCTCTGTTTGGCTTTGTAGCGCCGTACAGCGTCAAGCCGCAGGTTGGAACGGCGCATGGCCGCCTGGATCTTCAGATACTCATCTGTCTGGGTTTGAGGCGTCCTGGCCAGTGCGTCTTCCGCGCGTTTACGGGCCATCTCAGCCCGGTGAATATCGATCTCGTCCACATTCTCCGCCGCGTCTGCCAGAATGGTCACCTGATCCGGTTGGACTTCGGCCACGCCACCGGCAACGGTGAAGAATTGTTCATCCGTTTTGGTTTTTACAGAAACAACACCGAAACGGAGAAGCGTCAGTACAGGTGAGTGGTTCGGCAGAATACCCATATCACCTTCCACACCCGGGAGGTTGACAATATCCACATCTCCCTGGAAGACGATCCGGTCCTGCGATACTACTTCACAACGAATGGGCATTCGTGCTCCTTACCCGGCCAGTGTCTTGGCTTTTTCGATGGCATCCTCGATCGTTCCAACCATGCTGAACGCCTGCTCGGGCAGATCATCATGTTTGCCATCCAGTATCTCGCGGAAACTGCGCACAGTGTCACGCAGGGGCACATAGCGCCCGGGGATGCCGGTGAACTGTTCGGCCACTGACATGGGCTGCGAGAAGAAGCGTTCGATCTTACGGGCGCGGGAGACAATGATCTTGTCTTCTTCGCTGACCTCATCGATACCCAGAATGGCGATGATATCCTGAAGGTCTTTGTAACGCTGCAAGATCCGCTGTACTTCGCGGGCGGTGTTGTAGTGCTCATCACCCACGATCTTTGGGTCTAGAATACGGGAAGTGGAAGCCAGCGGGTCAACCGCCGGGTAAATACCTTTTTCAGAAATAGCCCGTTCAAGCGCGATAGTGGCGTCGAGGTGGGTAAAGGTCGCCACAGGAGCCGGATCGGAGTAGTCATCCGCCGGAACATAGACCGCCTGCATGGATGTGATGGAACCTGTGCGGGTTGAGGTGATACGCTCCTGCAGTTCGCCCATTTCGGTAGCCAACGTCGGCTGGTAACCCACCGCGGAGGGCATACGCCCGAGCAGCGCGGAGACTTCGGAACCGGACATGGTGAAGCGGAAGATGTTGTCAATGAACAGCAGCACGTCCTTGCCCTGGTCGCGGAAGTATTCCGCCATGGCCAGCGCGGAAAGCGCCACTCGCAGGCGCACGCCGGAAGGCTCGTTCATCTGGCCGTACACCATGACGGTATCTTTCATAACGCCCGATTCGAGCATTTCACGGTACAACTGCGTTCCTTCGCGGGTGCGTTCCCCCACGCCGGCGAACACGGAATTGCCCTGGTGAACCGTGGCGATGGAACGGATCAGTTCCATGATGATGACCGTCTTACCTACGCCGGCTCCGCCGAAAATACCGGTCTTGCCACCTTTGGTGAACGGGGCGATCAGGTCGATCACTTTCAACCCGGTTTCAAATACTTCAACACGGGTGGATTGTTCTTCAAATTTCGGGGCTGGCCGGTGGATGGGATACCGAGCTTCAGCAATCAGTTCCCCTTTGTTATCCACAGTGTTGCCCAGCACATTGAATATGCGTCCCAGAATATTCGGGCCGACCGGTACACGGATCGGGAAACCCGTGCGTTTTACCGGCACATTGCGCTGCATACCGTCAGTGGTATCCATGGCCACGCAACGCACCACGTTGTCACCCAGGTGTTTTTCAACTTCCAAAACAATGGAAGGTCCTTCTGTAGAGACGACCTCAAGAGCTTCATACAATTCAGGCATATTATCCGCGGAGAATTCCACATCCACCACACTACCCTGAACCTGTGCGACACGCCCGGTTTGAAATTCCATAACTACCTCCCAGTATTGTCCGCTTTACGCGGTCTCCTCGGATTTTGCCACGGCAGCCATGGCTTCAGCGCCGCCGGTAATATCCAGCATATCATTGGTGATCGCCTGCTGGCGGGCTTTGTTGTAATCCATTTGCAGCGACGCGATCAACTCGCGGGCATTATCAGTGGCATTGCGCATGGAGACCATGCGGGCCGCCTGTTCGCTGGCCTGTGATGTAAGGATCGCCTGGTACACCTGTAATTCCGTAAACCGGGTGATGATACCTTCCAGAATCCGGCGGTCATCCGGTTCGTATTCAAAAACTGAATTCGTTTTGTGGTGGGTCACATTGTAAGCAACCACACGGTCTTCCGCGAATTCCACTTCCAATGGTAGCAGTTTACGGATGACCACATCCTGTTTGACCATGCTGTGGAAATCGGTATACACCAGGAAAACCTGGTCAGCGCGGCCTTCAAGATATTCTTCAATGGCAATGTGGCCGACAGCCGACAGGCTGGCAAATGACGGCGCGATGGGAATATCGCTGAAATCCGCGATCACATTGCGCCGCCGCCGTAACAGCATGTCACGGCCTTTGCGTCCAATGGCAATGTAGCTGACACCAGCCGAAAAATCACGGAAGGTATCCAGCGCGTCTTTCACCAGATTGACATTAAACGCGCCGGCCAATCCACGGTCACCGCTGATCAAAATAACCAGGACTTTCTTTACCTCTTCGCGTTCTTTCAGCAGCGGGTGCAGGCTGGCATGCCCTGGCTGCCGGGCAAGGTGCACCAGCAGCTTCCATGATTTTTCAGCATACGGCCTGGTCGCATTGACTGCCGCGATGGCTTTACGCACCTTGGCAGCGCTTACGGTTTCCAGCGCGCGGGTAACCTGGGCGATACTCTTTACGCTCCGGATACGGAGCCGCATTTCTCGAGCAGATGCCATTCAGATGGTCCTTTAAGTCAGTGGATCAGGCAACAACGAAAGAAGCATTGAACGTTTTCAACGCTTCACGGAGTTTCTTGTCGGTTTCGGGCGTGATCATTTTCTTCTCGGCGATATCTTTGCCGAGCGCCGGATTACTGGTTTCCATGAACCGCAGCATCGCCGATTCCCATGACCGCATTTTTTCCACAGGGATCTGGTCGGCATAGCCGTTGGTCCCGGCGAACAGCACCGTCACCATCTGTTCCAGTGACATGGGTTCGTACTGAAGCTGCTTGAGGATCTCCTGCAGTCGTTGACCACGGTTCAACTGCGCCTGGGTTGACTTATCCAGATCGGAGCCGAACATGGCAAAGGCTGCCAGGTCGCGATAGGCGGCCATATCCAACCGCAGACGTGACGCCACCTGTTTCATGGCTTTTGTTTGAGCGGAACCGCCCACGCGGGAAACCGAGATACCCACGTTCACAGCCGGGCGAATACCGGCGTTGAACAGGTTGGATTCAAGGTAGATCTGTCCATCGGTGATGGAGATCACGTTCGTGGGAATGTACGCTGAAACGTCACCCAGCAGGGTTTCAATGATGGGCAGAGCGGTCAATGAACCGCCGGTGCCTTCCACTTTGACAACCTTGCAGTTATCGGCATCACTCCGTGCTTTTAGCGCGGCTTCCGCTTCGTCTTTCGAGCGCGGGCCTTCGTAAATTACTTTATCAATACCGTCAGCCACGTTGGCCATTGGCGCGGAAAAATCTTTGTTGACGATCACATATTTATTGGCCATGCGGGCCGCGCGCTCCAGAAGGCGGCTGTGCAGATAAAACACATCACCGGGATACGCCTCTCGGCCTGGCGGACGGCGCAGCAGCAGGGAGACCTGCCGGTATGCCCACGCGTGCTTGGATATGTCATCGTAAATTACCAGCGCGTCTTTACCGCGTTCCATGAAGTCTTCACCAATGGCGCAGCCGGAATACGGGGCAATGTATTGCATGGCGGCCGGTTCGTCAGCAGCCGCAAGCACAACCACCGTGTGGCTCATAGCTCCGTGTCGTTCCAGCAGGGCGATGGTCCGGGCTACGGATGATTTCTTCTGACCGATCGCAACATAGATGCAGATCAGGTCTTTGCCCTTCTGGTTGATGATGGTATCAATCGCCAGGGCAGTTTTGCCGGTCTGACGGTCGCCAATGATCAATTCGCGTTGACCGCGGCCGATGGGGATCATGGCGTCAATGGCCTTAATACCGGTCTGCACCGGTGTATCCACATCCTGCCGTTCAATTACGTTGGGTGCGATGCGTTCGATAGGCATGAAACGGCTGTAATCCAGGGCGCCTTTGCCATCCACCGGCTCGCCCAGCGCGTTGACCACGCGGCCGACAAGCCCGTCACCCACCGGAACTGATGCGATACGTCCGGTAGACCGAACCTGCATACCTTCTGTAACAGTGGAATAGTCACCCAGAATGATGATACCCACACTGTTTTTTTCCAGGTTGAAGGCGATACCCATAACGCCGTTTTCAAATTGAACCAGTTCCTGCGACCGGACTGAGGACAGTCCATCCGCTCTGGCGATTCCATCACCGGCTTCCGTGACAACCCCAACATCGCGTATTTCTACCTGCGGCTTGAAGGACTCAATCTTTTGAGTCAGATCCATGGTGATGGAAGAAACAATATC
>CAYOKC010000096.1:0-1391 GCA_964404415.1 uncultured Leptolinea sp.
TTTTTGGAGGGATTGTCCTTTTCCGAACCGGAATTATCGGCGGCCCACGGGTGACACCAGTGCCAACGAAAGATATCAACCAGGTGGTGATGGAAATGAACGCCTCCCAGACGGCCGTGGTCGTGCAAACCCAGCAGGCTTTTCAGTTTGCCACAGCCACATCCGTCGCAATGACGGCCAATGCCCCCACCGCCACCATGACGCCCACCGCCACCCCGGAACCCCCGGCAGGAACCTCCCGTATCTCCCCGGTTGACGGCATGGAACAGGTGTACGTCCCCGCTGGAACATTCATTATGGGCTCCACCGACGCGGATCAGGAAGCGGAACTGCAGGAAAAACCCCAGCATAACGTCTATCTGGATGGGTTCTGGATGGACAAGACAGTTGTCACCCAGGGAATGTACAAACGGTGTATCGCTTCCGGTACGTGCCCCGATATTGTGCATGACCTGGAACAAAACCCGAACTTTGGCCGGGCCGAATACGATAACCACCCGGTGGTTTATGTCACCTGGGATCACGCGAAGACATACTGTGAACGTGTCGGCCGCCGCCTCCCCACCGAAGCGGAATGGGAGAAAGCCGCCCGCGGTACTGATGGCAGGTTGTATCCCTGGGGAAATGACGCGCCCAACGGCAATCTGGCGCTTTACGGTAATGCCATGACAACCACGCGGGCTGTCGGCAGCTATCCCGCCGGCGCGTCACCCTATGGTGTGCTGGATATGGTCGGAAACGTCCGCGAATGGGTATTTGATGTTTACAGCGAATACTACTACGGGGATGAATTCGCCACCATCAACCCGCAGGGGCCTGAAATGTCAGCGGATCACCCGGAACGTGTGCTCCGGGGCGCGTCTTTCAAAGACTCAGAACATTACCTGCATGTTGCCATGCGGTTCCACCATGTGCCTGGCTCTCCCGGTGAAAACCGGGGCTTCCGGTGCGCCTCATCCAATTGATCAACCGACCAGAAAAATAACAGAGACTCCGATAAGGGCGATCACAGTACCAACGATCGCCCTTATTGTTATTTTCTCATTGTAGAAGATCTTCGCCAGAGGAAGCATCAGGATGGGGCGCGTCGACATGATCGTGGACGCGATTCCCACCGGTACCAGTTGAACCGCCACCATCGAAGCCCATACACCCAGGCATGGTCCAAATACTGATCCGGCGAGAATATTGTTGCGCGCCGGAGAATTCTTGAATCCGTCAAATGTGTCTTTGATCCGTCCGGAAAACAATGCCAGTACCCACATCACCGCTGTGGAGATAAGAATACGCATCAGAACCGCGGATAACGGTGAAAAATCGTTGGCCAGTCCCTTTTTTGACAGCACAAACCCGATAGCCTGCCCCAGAACCGCTCCAATACCGCAAAGTAC
>CAYOKC010000096.1:1401-14489 GCA_964404415.1 uncultured Leptolinea sp.
ATGCGCTCCCTGCCCGTTGCGTTGCTCCATAACAACCCAGGCAACGCCAAAGATGGTGATCACAATACCGACAACTTCCATCAAGGTAAGTTTTTCGCCCAGCCAGATCCAGGCGATGAGCGCGGAGAAAACCGGATCCAGCGCCATAATGACGGTAGTCAACCGTGCGCCAATATGCACATACGCCTGGAAAAGGAAGGCGTCACCCAGCGCGAGGCCGATGATCCCCGAGAGTCCCAGCCACATCCACTGTTCGGGCGTAGCGTGGATAGGAATCAGGCTGCCCATTACCACCAGATGAACGATCAATAGAATAACAGTTGATACAAGTAACCTCAGCCGGTTTACCCGAACAGAGCCAATTAAACGGGATGCGTTATTGAAAAAAATGGACGTAAAGGACCAGCAGACAGCCGTGAAGACAGCAGCGATTTCACCCATAGTATTGATCAATTACGCGCGGGTTACGCGCACAGATTCACCTTTCTTGATTTTTCCCGGCAGTTCCACCACCGCTACTGTTCCCCTCCGGTGCATGGAAGCTTTCACAATTTTTCCCAACAATTCCGTATTTTCAGGAAAATGACGGGCAATTTCGGCAGACATTGTTGAACATGGGTGATTCTCTTCCGTCACCAGTAAAACAACCCCGCCTTCGAAGAAAAGCCTGGAGTTCGGGTTCAAAGAAGAAAGATCCCCGATCCCTTCAAGCAATAGATTGGCTCCCATCCATTCCGGCATGAGTGACCCAATCCCCAATTCATCAGCGATAAGGCGGTTCTCCTCCAGCGAGACAATGGAAACCTGCCGGGAATTCCGAATGGTTGTTCCCCGGGGATAAAACTTTGTCCGTCCGTCAGAAGGCTTTGTCCATCCGGAATGTTTGTCTCCGCTAAAACCTTCGAAGTTGACATCCACTTCTTCCACAGATTCAGATCGAATTGAGTTGATGTCACGGCAGATCAAAACCTGCTTTACAGTACCGGTAAACTCCTCTTTCATAATCCCTCTCGCTTCAGTTTAACAACTTCCTCCGTGACTTTTCGCGGAGGAAGAATTTTTGATCAAGAAATCAATTTATACCATTAAACCTGGCTGGTATTTACAAACTGATTCAACGGGCTTCCGTGGTATTTATCCAAAACATCCAACGCTGTCTCTTCATCAGTCACTAAGACTTTGATATATCCTCCCCGCAGGGCCGCGATGATCGGAGTTGTTTTCAATGGCATGGCCGCGATCCCGATTGTCAATGGTATCTTCTTGAAAACATCCAGCTCCAGGCTGACGATCCTCTCATTCAATACGTTCTTGACCGGTTTGCCATTTTTATCGATAAGGTGCAGAAGGATCTCCCCCACCGCCTGCCGGTTTTCTGTCAGCGCCAGAATATCGTCATCAGAAAGCGAGGCAAACTGGAAAAGGCTTGCTGTTGCCGGACGCACAGCGCCAATGCCAACAAGTGCGATTTGCGCGTTATTTGCCAGCTCAAGTACTTCCCGTACCTGCCGTAATGCCAGTATGGTTTCCCGCTCTGTTGGCGTATCCGTTATCGCGGGGGCGTGCAATGACAATCCTTTTCCGCCCAGTTTTGATGCCAGGTCAGCCACAAGGTTATTCACATCAGTATCATGACGTCCCTGCATTCCGCCGCAGGCAGGAACAACGGTAATTTCATTTTCCTGCTCACTGCGGATTCCATCAACCATGGAACTTAAGGATGTACCCCCTCCCATGCAAACCACATCCCCGTCCCGAAGGTGTTCTAGGAAGAAATTTGCCGCGGCTTGACCAACAGATTGGATTAATGCTTTGGGATTATCCCCCAGTTTCGGCACAACAATGGCGTGTTTTAACCCGGTAGCGGTTTCCAGGTCTCGTTCCAGTTGTATAAGGTGCTGATAAGGGGTATGAATATTGATCTCTACATAGCCCTGATTGCGGGCCTGCTTTAGAAGTCTGTTTATCTTAGCAGTAGAAAGTCCCAGTTCCTGGCCGATTTCAGCCTGGGACCGGTCTTCCATGTAATACATCATTAATATTTTACTGATCAGCCGGGAAGATTCGTAATCGGCATTAACCAAGTTCATTATCGCCATACCTGAAAAATGAAATTTTTTTACGGGTACGTAAATAATATCTTCCGGTGAAATAAATGTCAATAATTTAAAAAAAAGAAGAAGCGCCTGTTGTGGCACTTCTTCCCGTTTACATTCTAAATGCTACTTCTCAACAATTTCAATCGATTGGATCTTCACGCCCGGGTACTCAGGCGCCTGCGGATTGCGTTCAGGGATAGACATCACCACATCCATTCCATCGGAAACCTGACCAAAAACGGCATGCTTCCCGTTCAACCATGGGGTGGCAACATGTGTGATAAAGAATTGTGATCCATTCGTGTTCGGACCTGCGTTGGCCATGGAAAGCACACCGGGTTTGTTATGGATAAGTGATGAATCAAATTCATCTTCAAATTTATAGCCGGGGCCGCCCATTCCGGTACCTGTCGGGTCGCCGCCCTGCACCATGAAATCATTGATCACACGGTGGAAGATCGTATCGTTATAGAAACCCTGACGTGCCAGGAATACGAAGTTGTTCACGGTTTTAGGAACTTTGGCCGCGAAAAGGTCAATAATGATCTTGCCTTTATCGGTGATCATTACAGCCTGATAAGTCTTCTTTGGATCTATCTCCATCGCGGGAGGTGTTGACCAGCGTTTATTTTCTGCCATATTTTCTCCTAAGCAACAGGTTTTCCGCGCAAGCGCGGATCTAATGCGTCGCGTAATCCGTCACCAACAAGGTTGAAACTCAAAACGGTGAGCATGATGGCAACGCCCGGGAAAAACACGAGGTGAGGCGCGTTGAAGACACTGTTCTTCTCTTCACCCAGCATCAAACCCCATTCAGGGCGCGGCGGTTCTGCGCCCAACCCGAGAAACGAGAGTGCTGCCGCGTCCAGAATAGCGGTCGCTATACCCAGCGTTCCTTGAACGATCAATGGGGTGACTGAGTTGGGCAAAATGCGGTGGAATAACAACCGCATGGGTGAAGCGCCCAGGGCTCTGGACGCGGATACATAATCCAATTCTTTGGTTGAAAGCACTGTCGCGCGTACCAGACGAGCGAACCGCGGAATGGAGACAATACCGATGGCCAGCAGTGCGTTGATCAAACCGGTTCCCAGGACGGTAACAATGGCAATAGCCAGCAACAGGCTTGGGAACGCCATTAAAACGTCCATGGTACGCATCAGCAGGTTATCAAACCAACCGCCTACATAACCGGCTATGGCTCCGATCAAACCACCCAGTACAATAGCGAAACTCATAGTGATCAAACCGATCTGCAATGAAAGACGGGAACCATAAATAACCCTGGAAAACAGGTCACGGCTATTTCCATCAATTCCCATTATGTGTTCCACTTTTTCTGCCGGACATCCAAGTAAATGTATGCAGGGAGCGGAGCGACGTTTTTCAGTCTTGAGGATCTGGGTCGGGTTATATGGCGCGATCAAGGGGGCGAAAATGGCGATCAGCAGCAAACCAAACAGGATCGCCAATCCCACCTGCGCGGACCGGTGACGTAAGAATCTTCGAAAAGACTCCCTTGCCGGAGATTGACGCTCGTATACGCCGTTAGTCTTTGAATTTTGTTCTTTCATAATTTCTGTCACTCAACTCGGATACGGGGATCAAGATAGGCGTACGAGACGTCAACGATAAGGTTGACCAGCACGAAAATGATGGCGATTACCAGCGTAAAGCCTTGAACAACCGGGTAGTCACGCGCGAGAATGGCGTTGACAAGAGCCGTTCCCACACCAGGAAGGGCAAAAACTGTCTCCGTCAGGACCGCGCCTGAGAGCAAACTACCGGTTTCGATACCAATTATGGTTACGATTGGTATCATGGCATTCCGCATGGCATGTTTTGATATGACCAATCGTTCGATCAATCCTTTGGCGCGCGCGGTACGAACATAATCCAGACCCAGAACTTCAAGCAGACTGGAGCGTGTCATACGGGCGATAACCGCCATGGGTATAGTGCCAACAGCAATTGAGGGAAGGATCAGATGCCATAAGCCGTCTTTTATAGCTTTCCAGTTTCCGGTTATAAAGGCATTTACAAACAGAGAATTTGACATGAAGTCAACAACAAATTTTTGGAATCCGGAAACATCCGTTAAGCCCCAGTATTTAGTGAGTGACATCAGGGTCATTCCAGCCGTAAAACGACCTGATGGGGGAATAAAGAAGGGAGTTCCCTTTAATAACAGAGCAAAAACATAGGCAAGCATCAAACCCAGCCAGAAAACAGGCATGGACACGCCAATGTTCGCTCCGATCATAGTCAATGTGTCAATGAAAGAGTTACGCTTTAATGCGGAGATAACGCCAAAAAGCACACCAAATGTTGTCGAAAAAATCATTGCGCAGATCGTCAACTCTATCGTTAAGGGCAGGCGTTCTGCGATAATATCAGCTACCGGGCGGGAGAACTTGATGGATGTGCCCAGATCACCCTGAACCATATTCGTAAGAAAGCGTCCAAATTGAACAGCCACGTTATCGTTCAATCCATAACGTTCCATGAATTTTTCGCATTTTTCCGGCGTGGCGCGTTCACCCAGCATCGTTACGCAGGGATTACCCGGGATGGACCGAACAATTCCAAACGTGATCAATACAATCCCCAGCAGAACGGGGATCAATAAAAATAACCGTCTTGATATAAATTGAAGCATCTGGCTTCAGCCTATCCTGTAATTTCAAGGATGTACCGGTCAGTGGATTTCTCCACTGACCGGTATTTGTATTCAGGTCACTACTTTACGAAAGCAGCTCTATTCTTCTGGCGCGTTCAAGAATGAACCGAAGAAGGAGCCAAAGTACTCAAACGTACCGGTGCGGCCTTTGTGGTTGGGGCTGGCGGCATCCCACTGGGATACGAAGGTAGCCACAACATCATTGGCATCCAGAGCGGCGCCATTCTGGAATTTGACACCCTTGCGCAGATTGAATACATATTCAGTCGCGTCAGCGTTGGCAGTGTATTTCTCAGCCAGGGCAGGTTCAACTTCCACACCACCGACCTTGAAGGCAAGCAGTGATTCGTACATGGCTTCGCAGCCGCGCAGGGTTTCACCATCGGTCTCGTCAGAGCACCAGATGGCGGCGGGTTCGCCGTTCTGCATCCAGACCAACTGATCAGCGCCATTATCCATGACGGAGAAGTTTTCATTGGTCAACGGGCTGGCATGGGCACCCTTCACGGAAGCCTTGAAGGCCGTAGCGGAACCGCCATGGGCAACCGGGATCATCGGAACATGTTTCTTCAACAGTTCATTGACTTTGTCATACTCAACCTGGCGTTTGGCAGCATCGGCCAATTTGCCGGCTTCTTTGATGGGAGCAACGATATCGGGGAACAAAGTACCGAACTGTTTGTTGTTCTCGTTGGCGAAATGATAATCGAAGAAGTTGGTTGAATCCGGGTAGTCAGCACCCCAACCGAGCAGATAGAAACCTTCCTGTCCGGCAGCGGTCGCATCAATGAAGGTGGCGGATTCCATTTCTTTTAATTTTACTTTGACGCCGATCTCAGCCAACTGACCCTGGATTTCCTGGGCCACCTTGTCAGGTGAAGGCAGGTAACCGCGGACCACATTGCGGAAGGCAAGTTCGATTTCCTGATTGAAATCGAAACCGGCGGCTTCAAGAGCCTTCTTGGCAACGTCTTTGTCGTATTCGTACCAGAAGTTATCCTTGCTGAAACCAGGGTTGAACAGATCAGGAACGAAGTTCTGGGCAACGGTGGAACCTTCGGGATAGTACTCGTCCACAATACGCTGGCGGTCGATAGCCTGAGCCAGGGCAACGCGAACCTTTTCATTGTCAAAAGGTTTGATCGTGTTGTTGAAACCGATGTAGAAGATATTCAACGCGGCGCGATCGTAAACAGCGAAGTTGGCGTCCTGTTTCAGATTCTCGATATCTTCGGGAGCAGGATTGTCAATACCATCAACGGTACCGGAGTTCAATTCCAGGTAGCGCTGGGCGGATTGATCAGACCACTTGAAGACCAGGTTCTTCACTTTGGCTTTGGTACCCCAGTAATCGGGATTGGCTTCGTAAATAATGCTGTCACCCTTCTTCCATTCGACCAGCTTGTACGGGCCGGTGCCATTGGGTTTTTCGCTGATAGCAACGGAATCACCCTTGGTGGCATCCAGGTCAGCCTGATCGGCGATGGAAAATACCGAGAAAGCAACCTTGGACGGGAAAGCGGGATCAGGATAGCACAATGTAAATTTGACTGTGCCCTCATCAACAGCTTCGATGGATTTAAACTCACCGCCGTATTCGCAATCCGGGGCTTCAACCTTCATGGGTTCAAACTTTGCCGAATTGGCCTCCGCGAGAGACGCGGCAGGCACGGGAGCGGCTGCTGACATAAAGGCAGTCAACATCAAACTCAGGACCACTAACACAGCAAAACCAGACGAAATGACCTTCTTGTTCACTTGCTCCTCCTTATTTAGTATTGTTGTTGAACTGGGGGGTTCACGCCGGTAGGCAATTATTTTCCTGGTGAAAAAATCACCACGACGTGCATTAATCAATAAATTATATTCGGCCGGAGATATTTGTCAAATTGGATTTGTACAACCGGGATCAAACCAGAAAGCTGGAATCTTTTTTGGATAAATAATCGCGATTATCCAAATTGTAATGCGCTTTATAAATGGATAGTTACAGGTTGAAGGAAAATCTCTAATACATAGGTTGAACCGTATGTGACTGAATTGCGATTTATGTCTTCTCACGGTATACTTTTTGGAGTTTCAGTAAAAACCAAACCAGGAGCTTTCATTGAAACGAGCAGTCAGTATAAGCATCGGATCTTCGAAACGGAACAAATCAACTCAAATCGATCTCCTGGGGGAAACAGTATTGATTGAGAGAATCGGTACTGATGGCGATATGCAAAAGGCAGCCACCCTCTTCGCTGAACTGGATGGAAAAGTAGATGCCTTTGGTGTGGGCGGAACCGATCTCGGCTTTTGCATTGACGGGAAATTTAAGACATTGAATAGCATTCAGTTCATGGTTAAATCCGTCAAAAATACCCCGCTGGTGGATGGCAATGGGCTGAAGGAATTATTGGAATCCAGGGCTGCCAGTGTGTTAAATCAAAAGCTGGATCCAGCGATAAAGCCAGAAAAAGTCCTGCTCGCGTCGGCTGTTGACCGTTGGGGGCTGGCGGAATCTTTTCGCCAGGCTGGCTATAAATGCCTGTATGGTGATGTGATGTTTGCCCTGGGTATGCCGGTCCCGGTTTACTCGGTAAAAACCCTTCGTCTACTGGCTTCGGTGTTAATTCCAGTTGTCAGTAACCTTCCCTTTAATTGGATTTATCCTACAGGCGAATCGCAGAATAAGCGCACTCCCAAATGGGAAAAATATTTCCAATGGGCAGATGTTATTGCCGGAGACTGCCATTATTTACACCGGTATATGCCAGATTCATTAAAGGGAAAAATCATCGTAACCAATACAACCACACAGTCAGACCGTGACTTTTTTGCCGGGACAGGCGCGTATGGTTTGATGACGACAACTCCTGTAATAGATGGCCGTTCATTCGGTACCAATATGATGGAAGCCGCACTGGTGGCCGTTACCGGATGGAATACCAAAATTGACTATACGCAGGGAAGCGATTACATGATTCACTTAAAGAATACAATTGACTCCATACAACTTGATCCACAATTTCAGATACTAAATCCTTAATGTCCATTTCTTCTTCAGTTACCCCCATGGATGCCGTTATCACGGCAGGCGGTACACCAGTTCAAGGTGAACCGCTTTTCGAAATATGCTCTGGTCAACCTAAAGCCTTGCTGGATTTCGGTGGAAAACCGATGATCCAATGGGTGCTGGACGCGCTTTCCAATTCCAGCCTCATCCAACGTGCGGTTGTGGTAGGTCTACCCCCATTCACTGACCTGACCTGTAAACACCCGTTTACTATTGTCGAAAATCAGGGATCTTTGCTGGCAAACCTTCAGGCAGGCGTTTCGGAACTTCAAAAATCGGGAAATATCAGCCCGAAAGTGCTGGCAGTATCCTCAGATGTTCCGGCTGTTACCGGTGCGATGATCGATTGGATGGTTGAGACCGTCCAACAAACTGACCATGATGTATATTACAATGTGATTTCGCAATCCGTGATGGAAGCTCGGTATCCGAAATCAAAGCGCACCTTCTTGAAATTGAAGGACATGGAAGTTTGCGGTGGAGATATCGCGGCTTTTGACCACGAATTCATATTCAAGAAACAGAAGCTGTTCGAAGACATTATAGGTTCACGGAAAAACCCGATCCGGCAGGCATCCATCCTTGGTTTTGATACATTATTTCTCGTCCTGCTGCACAAAATGACCTTACTGCAGGCGGAGATCAATATCAGCAAAAAAGTGGGATCACGGGCGCATGCCATTCTTTGTCCATACGCGGAAATGGGTATGGATGTTGACAAACCACACCAATACGAGCAGGTTCTTTCCAGCCTGCGTGCTTCAGGAGCATTCGCTTGATCAAGAAATTTCTCCAATGGGATGCCGATCTCTCCGCGAGATTGCGCATGCCTCAAACGTCACCATGGTGGAAACTGATCGCCTTTATGGCACACTCAGGCGATTCCTGGTTCTGGATGATCGGTTTGATCATTCTGTGGCTGGCCGGTGATCAACACTGGCACAATACCGGAGCCTTGATGGCGGCCGGTGTGGGCGGGTTGGCGGTTTTCGTTTTGGCACTCAAGTTTACGATCAAGCGCCAGCGTCCGCCCGGTGACTGGGGGGCAATCTACCGCAACACCGATCCGCACTCGTTTCCCTCAGGCCATGCCGCCCGCGCGGGATTACTGGCCATCATGGCTCTTGGCCTGGGACCGCTTTGGTTCGGAATTTTGCTGCTGGTCTGGGCTCCCATGGTCAGCATTGCCAGGGTGGCAACCGGTGTGCATTACCTGTCAGATATTATCGCCGGCATGATCCTCGGCCTGGTCGCGGGCGGCGTGGTACTCGCACTAACCCCCTGGATCATGCAGACGTTCTACTTTGTGTTTTAGTGGAATAGTAGATATTAGAGAGAGATAATCTCACGGAACAAGACCCAGTGCCCTTTACGCTCATCTATCCCTTTGGGCGCGCGGTCGTAATAAATATCAAATATCCTCCCACTCTCTGTGCTGATGCGGAAGAAGAACCTTCCAACACCCCAGGATCCTCTTCCAGCCGCGGCCTTTGAGTGGGCGTCACTCATATTTCTGGCCATTCTACCCCGCCGGGTATAATCCACCCATTCATTTAACATTTCCCGGATTGGGAATACCTCGCCATCGTACTCAAACGCGTTCGGGCAGTCCGGCTTCTTTTCGTACATTGGCGGTTCATTGTAGACCACAGTAATAGGCGAATCAATGAACCTGTATTTCTGAGCATGGATATTCATTTACACCGTTTCCCGGAGAACTGACATTATGATAGCTTCCAATCTGTTAGATTCTATATCCAGACCGGTTCTATTGCTGAATGAAAACCAGGCCAGAGAAAATATCCGGATAATGTCAGAAAAAGCCCGCAAATCCGGTGTTGACTTCCGTCCACATTTTAAAACACATCAATCGATCCATATCGGGCGCTGGTTCAGAGACTATGGCACCACGAAAATCACAGTGTCGTCTGTGGAAATGGCCGCTTACTTCGCCTCAGACGGGTGGGATGATATCACCATTGCCTTCCCGTTGAATTACCGCCAATTATCTGAAATAGAAGAACTGGCAGCCGACATTCACCTGGGAGTTCTGATCGAAAACCCTGAGGCCGCTCGCGCCCTGGGAATTCTGCGCTCAACCCGTTTCAATATCTGGGTCAAAATCGATTGCGGCCTTCACCGAACCGGTGTTGACTGGCAGGATACCTCCGGCGTCAGGGGGATCATTGACAAAGTCCGTAAATATCCAAACCTTCACCCCGCGGGCATCTTGACCCATGCCGGCAATACCTATTCCGCCCGGTCACCGGAAGAAGCCATAGCCATCCATATGGAAACAAATGAGAGGATGCGCCAGCTTCGGTCAAACCTGGGCATTGCGGATCTGTCGATATCCATTGGTGACACACCGGGATGCAGCCTGGCGCAAACCTTCACCGGTATTGAAGAGATCAGGCCGGGAAATTTTATATTCTATGATGCCGAACAACTTGAAATCGGTTCCTGCCAGCCCTCAGAAGTATCAGTGGCTATGACCTGCCCGGTTGTGGCGGTTCACCCTGAACGAAACGAAGTGGTCATCTACGGCGGCGCGGTTCACCTCAGCAAAGAAGCTTTCCTTCATACTGAGATCCCTTCGTATGGCCTTGTTGCGGAAACACAATCCACCGGCTGGGGTGATTTGATCCCTGGATGCTCGGTATCCCGAATTTCACAGGAACATGGAATTGTCACTGTGCCACCTGAGCATATGTCACAGTTTTCACCCGGCGGCTTGGCAAAAATCATTCCCACCCACTCCTGCCTGACGGCACACCTGATGCGCAGGTATTTAACCCTCGATGGAAAATCGATCGAGATGATGCCGGTTTAGCCGGGCAGCGTGATTGGTACGGGAATAAAAACCAGCAGAAAAATGATCAGTCCAAGTATTGCCAGGAGTTTCCGTTTGTTATCCAGCGGGGTTATTTGGTCAGCCGGTTCGGCATATAAGCGTCCAAAAAGGAAGAGAATGGCAGCCCAAAACCACCATCCGGGCCAGACAAAACCCAGTCCGATCAGGACTACCAGCAAAACCGGGTAAAGTTTTCTCATACGGTCTTTACCAATAAGAACATATAAAATATGGCCTCCATCCAGTTGACCGGCGGGTATCAGGTTGAGAGCCGTCACCAATAAACCGGCCCATCCTGCCCAGGCGACCGAACTCAACATCACATCCGTTCCGCCGGCGGGAAAAGGCGTTGAGGTGAAGAAGTACCGCAGCCAGTAAAAAACCGGCCCGGCCTGTCCGAAATCTACCGGAGCGGGAAGTAATTTTCCGAAGACTACGAATTTTAGAAAAAGATAAATAATACTATTGCCTTCCAGAGACAGTGTCTCCGCGGTAGGACCGGCATTAATAAGTGGCAGAGTATCCAGCGATGAGAGCTTCAGGCCTATGAAAAGCACAGGGATTGTGACAATAAGGCCGGCAAGCGGACCTGCCAACCCGATATCCAACAACTGGCGGCGGTTCCTGGGTGTCTCCTTCATATTAATCACCGCGCCCATTGTTCCAAATGGAGAAAATGGCAGCGGAATAAAGTATGGAAGGGTCATGCGGATCCCATAATGGCGTCCCATCAGGTAATGCCCGAATTCATGCGCCACAAGGATTCCCAGCATGCTGACGGCAAAAGGCCAGCCTTCTTTTATCAGACTTAACGTAGTGAATTTGGCCAGGATAACTGGAATGTCTTTCGCCATATCACCTGTAAGGATAGTCTCAGAATTATAGAACGCGCCTGTCAACAAAACGCTGATCACTGTCAATAAGAACATCAACAGGTTGATCCATGGGTTTGATTCGCCGGGTGTCTTTGAGTTATCCACAATCAAAATGACATGGCGGCCTTCTTCCATTCGAAATAAAGGCGCCATTTGAAAAGATCTGAGTTTTTCTTCCAGTTGAAAGAATGTCCGTTCGGTATCTTCTTCCAACAGGCGTCCGCGAAACCGGAACAGGAAACTATCCTTCGATCCGCCTATGGTGATGTCATCGATCTGAAAAACCCGTTCAATGATGTTTTTAATCACGTCAGAAACTGCTGTTTCGTCCATTTCATACCTGATTAACAGTATTAGGCGGGAATGGATGGGAGTCGAACCCACTACGGCCTGCGTAACAGCCCGCCGCCAGTTTTGAAGACAGGGAAGCCCACCGGGACTCAACCATTCCCGTCCACAAGGATACAACAGTCTTGTAACTCAGACAAGAGAAATGAATAGTTTTTACGACGATTAGGTCAACGCCACGTATAGTAAATATGAAAAACTGTAAGGTTTTCACCTCTTGTTTTTTTTACAGTTGCTACTATACTTCTCGGCTGTTCGAAATTTTAAACCGGGAAAACTACCCGGCTATTAAAGGAAAGTGACATCCTTAATAATGGACGAAACCAAAGAAATCGAAAGCACCGAATCCGAAGCTGACAAACCTCCCAGTACCATGCCGCGCCCCGCGCGGGCGTGGAGAGTGGCTGTTATTGCCAACGTTAAGGGGGAGACAGTATTACCAATAGACGGACCCGCCGATGCCGGCGCGGAATTTGACAAAAAAGAGACCATTCAAGAGATCCAGTCAGCCATTGAATCCGACGGGCATACAACTGTGTTCATCCCCGCGGACGCCAATCTTCCATACGCCCTGACGCACGTACGCCCGGATATTTGTTTCAACATCTCCGAAGGTATATACGGAGACGCCCGTGAAGCGCAAATCCCTGCCCTGCTTGAATTACTGCGCATCCCCTACACGGCTTCCCGCGTCTTAACAAACGCCGTTTCATTGGATAAAACGATGACCAAGCGGATATGGCGCGACAAAGGGCTGCCAACCGCCGCCTTCCAAGAATTTATCACCGGAGACGAGCCCCTGGCAGATGATCTGACCTTCCCGATATTCATCAAACCGGCCAGCGAAGGCACCGGTATGGGCATGGATGGCGGGTCAATTGTGCATGATAAAACCGCGTTGTACCAGCGCGTCAAATGGGTTATTGAAAACTACCATCAACCGGCTCTGGTAGAAGAATACCTGCCCGGCCGGGAGTTCACGGTAGCCGTTATGGGGCGTGAAGATGCGGCGCGTTTCAGCCCCCGCCCCGGCATATATGGCCCTGATGGCTTCCACCGGTTCTCGCTTCTGGAGGTTGATAGCTCCGGTTCAGTCACCCCGGGAATCTATGGTCACCTCGCTAAAACGCTGCATCACGGCGAAAGCGGAGTGCCGCAATTCATCTGCCCGGCT
>CAYOKC010000097.1:0-14446 GCA_964404415.1 uncultured Leptolinea sp.
CTCCTCACTGTGCGACATACTCCGGTTAATATGTGCGATTTCACCGGCACGCGCATGAGGGGACAAATGAAGCGAAAACTCTTCTCTACGATTATCTCAATATGTTTAGGTATATTGATATTATTGGTTACGTTATTTTTGATTAAACGATCAGGCAATCTCGAAACCCAACCATCCGTAGAAGTAGCCCGAATATATCAACCTTTGCCAACACCGGGGAGTGATCTGCAGGCACTGGAGACGAACGCCGGGATAAAGATTCCCGCCAATGCCAGAGAAATCTATGGCATGGTCTCCGGGTTTCGCGACCTGGATACCTATATTCGTTTTGACCTTCCAGGTACAGATCTATCCGCTTTTATGCAAAATACTCTTTGCAAAGAGCCTTTGAAAAATGCCGGGGAGACGAAGTATTCTAAGGGGAATACTGCCCCGGATTGGTGGCAACCTGATAATGTCAGCGATTTGCAGGAATGTTCCGGGCAGGAAAATGACCTTTCACAACAGATACTCGTTGACAATTCAAAACCAGAAAAGTTGACAGTTTACATCCAGTCTGTCACAGGTTCTTCTAATCGGTAAGGAAATCCGTAGGGTGACGTTGACCGCTCATTCATCCAACACATCTGTTTTCAACATTCAAAACCAAATGTATAGTGCGGTCAACGCACCACAAGCCAATCTACCCCAAAACACAATTTCAAAAAATCTACCCTATATCGGTTCGGCTCATGGTGCGTTGACCGCACTATTTGGCTAAATAAGAATAACAAGAATGGATAAGCACCTCGATGTTGCGATCAACGTCACCCTACAAAAAAATGCTCCCTGTAGGGGGACGTTGACCGCCCATTCAATAAATATATCTATTTCAACATTTCAATCCAAACATAGAAAGCGGTCAACGCACCACAGGTTGGTCTAATCCCAAACACTGTTTCATAAAATAAAACATATATCGGTTCAATCAAACTTTTTTGTTTAATAAAGACCCGGGTATAAAATACAGTATGCCCGACTATCGCCGCTCCAAAGAAACAGGGGGAATATTCTTTTTCACCGTTGTGACCTATAACCGTTTACCGATTCTTACCACACCGGAAAGCATGACCATCTTCCGTTCTGTTTGGAATTCCGTAGAGAAAAGACAACCCTTTAAAACCCTGGCGATATGCGTTTTACCGGATCATCTCCACACAATCTGGAAGTTACCCGAGGGAGACTCGGATTTTTCCATGCGATGGAAGGAGATCAAACGCCAGTTTACAGCTGGCTACCTGGAGAAAATTGGTTCCGGTGGTGAGCGGAATGATTCCCGGGTGAAACGGAAGGAAGCCGCCATCTGGCAGCGCCGATTCTGGGAACACACCATTCGTGACGATGACGACCTGCACAACCATTTTGACTACATCCATTACAACCCGGTCAAACACAGCCTGGTCAGTGATCCGGCAGATTGGCCGTGGTCAAGTTTTCAGCGGTTTACAAAATCGGAGTATTACCCGCAGGGTTGGTGCGCGGGCGATAAAATCATTCAGATGGATGAAGAGTAGGGTGACGTTGACCGCCCAATCAACAAACACATCCATTTCAGCAATTCATGCCAATTTTGTAGCGCGGTCAACGCACCACAGGCCGGACAATCAAAAATCCAATCCTCCCCCGCAGGGTGACGTTGACTGCGTACCAGAGGTTGCTCTAACAGAAACATCCTTAATGGATCACTTATCGTCACACCCAAAAATCAAGCACAGATGTTTGAATAGCTATACTATTGATTATCAAGGAAATTTCGATTGGATCAAGTTTTATAATTTAATTGTGCAGTCAAAATCCAATGATACAAAAAATACTTTATATGGTCCGGTAAGGAAACTAGTGTTCACTTAAGAGAAATCAGATGATCCAAATGGAGTTAAGTTATGCAAAAAACTGTCGAAATAGTAATGTATGGAGTAACTTATATAAAAATACTGGATACATCAATTCTTGAGAAATCTACTGATTGGGAAAATGCTCTCTTTACGGATGGCACTGATCTTCTTGGAGTGAATTTTAAAAGTTTTAATTTCAAAAATTCTCAATTAGTAAGAGCAAACCTTGAGGGTGCCAATCTTGAAAGTGTAAACCTGGAGGGAGCTAATCTGGAGGGAGCTAATTTACAAAGAGTTAACTTGGAGGATGCTCACCTGGTAGGTGCCAATCTTGAAAGTGTTAACCTAAAAGGGGCAAACCTGGATAGCGCTCATCTGGAGGGCGCTAATCTGAAAGGGGCAAACTTGGATTCCGTAAATCTAGAAGGTGCCAATCTAAAAGGTGTAAACCTGGAGGGAGCTAATCTGGCGGGAGCCAGCTTTAGGAACGCAAACCTCAAAAGTGCGAAATTAACATACCAACCCTCCCTCCGTGATGGAGTAAACATAGAAGGTGCAAACTTGGAAGGGGTACTTTACTCTGTAAATTATTATTTCCATGACTAAATAGAATTATTTATTTGCGTCTGTTGTGGTGACTGCCTCTTCGCCGGGCATGCTCATTTTTAGAAAACAATTCTTGATGCATAGCGCGGTCTACCCCAAAACACCATTATAAAAAAAAACCAAATCGGTGATGGTTCAGCTCATGGTGCGTTGACCGCACTTTTGGGACTAATTAAGATTATCGAGAATGGAAACGTACCTTGATGTAGCGGTCAACAGCACCCTACAAAAACGCGCCACCCCACATTTTTCACTCAATTGCTTTCCCCCCCACCTTCCGCTACACTCATACAATACGGAGGAAACCATGGTCAATTCATTCTTGAAAAAATACCTGTACACATTCATCCCCTTCCTGGTGCTGGACGCGTTATGGCTCGGGCTGGTGGCTCCCTCTTTCTATAAAGCCAACATCGGGCATCTGATGACGGATTCCCCCAACTTTATTGCCGCCGGGTTGTTCTACCTTCTGTATGTGGCCGGGCTGGTGGTGTTCGTCACCGGGCGTGAAGGCAACTTAAAACAGGCGGCCATCCGCGGCGCGTTCTTCGGCCTGCTGTGCTATGCCACCTACGATCTGACCAACCTGGCCACCCTGCGTGACTGGCCGGTACTCGTCACCGTGGTTGACTTGATCTGGGGCACATTCGTGAGCACTGTCACCTCAGTAGCGGCAGTTTGGCTCATGCGGAAATTCAACCATTCCTCCAAAAAAGGCGCGAAAAAACACTAAAACAAACCCCGTCAGGACGACTTAAAACCTTCCAGCAGCATGGGGATATCTTTCCGCACTTCGGCTACCGCGATCTCCAGCGATTCCATCATGTAGGTAAATTCTTCCGGCTGCAGGTTTTCTTCCAGAAGCGGAATGTAATGCTCCTCTTCCTTGTCAATGTGGGTCTTGATGAGGATATACAATCCGTATAGAACCCGCCGCAAGCCAAGGACCTGTTCGGCTGTGACCAGCAACCCGGGGATGTGTGACCGCAGGTAGCACAGCTCACGGGTCAGGTTGCTGATCACCATATGGTCATGGCTCATCGCCTCGGTCGCGTGGCTGGACCCCAGGATTTTCTGAAGGACGGGGTAAATGGCCCTGTCTTCCGCCAGGGAGTGCGGAATAATATTTTTTATCAAATAATCGATACAGGTTTCAATGCCGGATATGGTCGCCGCGGTAAGATGCTCTTCAGTGACAGCATCCGCCGTCACTCGCAGGATCTCCAGATCTTTTAACAAGTCGCGGTGTTCCTCACGCAGAGGTAGGGTGATCATACTCATAGTATTCACTCCTTGCTGGTAATACATCGGTAAGGGCAGGTGAGTGAATGATGCGCGGAAACGAATCGAAAATGACCAGACAGTGTTCCACCGGCTTACTAAGACTGTACCCCGAAATCACCCCTGTTTCAATAAAACAGATAATCTACCTTTTCTATTCCGGTTGAAATTCCCGGTTTTATCCATTCCATCAATCCTGTACAATCAATTTATTGCGTAATCGACCGTATTGATGTTCACAGGGGCAGCTTCCAACCGGCAGACTCGCTACCAGGGCCCGCCATCATCAGGAAATACAGGGAGGGATTTGAATGGACGATTTTGATTCTGGAAACCAATTGGTGTTCGTCAGCCGTCCAATTGCCGCCTGGATAACAGCCGGAATACTAATAATAAGCTCCGTGTATCTGTTCCTTCAGAGTGTCATGTCTGTTGTCTTCGGCATCCTCATGGCTGTGGGGCTGTTGATCATTCTCTTCTTCCCGGTGACAACCATCACCGCGGATCGGTTTACGCGAACGTTGAAACGCTCAAGCTGGGCAGTGCTCCGCCGAAAAAACGTTGAAATTCCTTTTAGTGAGATCGCGGATTTTGAGGTTGAAACCCATAGATCCTACTCATCAAAACGCGGCCGGCAAACCACGTACCGGCTAACAGTTATTAAGAGCGGTGGAGAGAAAATTCCGCTTGAAGATATGTACAGCAACTATTATGATGACAAAGCCAAAAAAGCCCGCGCGCTGAGTCAGTTCCTCAACCTGCCGAACTGGGAAGACAAATCCACCAACCTCTTCCAGGAAGCCATGCAGGCGCAGGTGGAAGCCACAGCCATCCCGGCCCTTTCGAAAGAAGGAAACACATCGGGCGTTAACTGGAAGATTTCGGTTCACACGGTCGGCGGCAAACCCGTCACCCGGTGGATCTCGGAAGATTACACCTGCCCCGGCAGTTTTTTGCTCGTGGCGCAGAAACCGGCCAATTCGCAATCATTTGGCGGCGGCGGTTTCCTCGGAAATCTGATGACCATGGTTTATCAGCAGATCCTGGGTATGTACGGCTTTCTACCGAGTGACACCCCGGGATTTGCCACCGCAACTCCGGTTTCTACGGGTGACGCGCAATTTGACAGTAACTTTGCCACATTGACCAATGACCAGCAATTCGGTCAAAGTCTGTTGAACGTCTGGACGATCAAACCCTTCACCGGCTGGGCAGGCAAATACCCGATGAAAAGTGTCACCACCAATAACCAGGTGGGTCAGCTCGCGGTTCTGTATTCGCCGCGCGGCGTACTGGCTGCCGTTCTGGGATCACTGCCTGCCACCGAGTTTGACGAACTGATCGCGATCGGCGTGGAAGCCGTCAGGGCGCAGGGAGGCGGAAAGAGCGGCTGAGTATCAGCCTCACGGTTTCCTCCCGCTTCAGAGCGTATATACAACGTAAGCACTTCCATTGTATGGGCGTTTACTGGTTGGGTGAAGTTTTAATAAAAGCGGCAGGTTGTCACACCCCTGTTTGCAACAACAGGGGTGTATAATCCCCAAATCCAAAACGGATAAATCCCATCCAGAGAGCTTAATATGGCTGAAAATTCAAGTAAAAAATCGACGTTACCCGTCATCCTGGCGCTCGTCGCTGTAGCCATCATCGCTGCCATCATCCTCGCCTTTGAACTGCCGAAGGCAAACGCTGTCGCGCCAACAAACACAATTGAAGCAACCGCTACAATTATCCCTACCGAGGTCGCGGATACAGCTACACCTCTGCCCAGCCCCACATCTGTACCCACTGAGACCTCTGTGCCGCCCACGGCTACCGCGCTGCCGACAGAAACGCCTTTGCCCACCCCCACAGCCATCCCCGCTCTGGCTCTTAATGATGACGGTTTTTCCGCCTGGTGCTATCCTGACGATCAGGTGACAGCCCCGCCTTCCGCGAAAGGTATTGCCACCGCCCCGGAAGGTTCCAATAAGTCCTACATGGTTGACGGTGTTCCTGAAGTGCCCATCCCGGGCTATTCCTGCAACTATGTGTTTGAATTCAACCAGGCAGCCCCCGAAGGTTTGAAGGTTGAGATCTATGACTGGCTGCAGAAAAAACCGGTGTTCGACCTGCCTCTGGATGTCGCTTCAGATAACCCGAACGCCGCTGTCCTTTCCACCACCAACGCCTATCTTTCCAAACGCGTTTTCTGGGAATACACCTATAAATTTGTCGTCAAAGATGCCGATGGAAATGAATTGTGGAACAATCCGGTCAAACTGAATGTTCCCTGGCGTCCCGCCATCTGCCTCGCCGGTGTTCTTCCCAAAGCCACCAGCCTGCGCTGCCCGCTGCGCCAGGACTCACATCCCTGGGATGCCTGGTACGGCAAGACGCCTGTCCCGAATGATGACGAGCATCCCATCCCGTAAAACACACATTTTTCTAACAATCAAACGGGCGACCTGGTCAGGTCGCCCGTTACTTTTTTATCCCTGTAATTTTGTTTTAGACAGGCGGTCCCGTACGGCTGGTATGCGCGTCACCAGCAAAATGATGACAACCGTCAAATAGACTGCCGGCCAGAAAATGTTGCCACTCAACCGGAACAGATCGCCTTTCAACGCCCAGGCAAAATGAAGGCCGGCCAGCGGGGCGGCGATATACACCAGCCGGTGCAGGCGCTTCCAGTTCTTACCCAGGCGGGCTTTAGCCGGTTTGTTGGATGTCACCGCCATGGCCAGCAGAATGGTAAACACGATCAGTCCAACGATTATGAACGGGCGGGAAGTCAACGCTCCGGCCAGCAACGCAAGGTCCAATCCGTAATCAACCACAGACAACAGGATCACATGCATCACGGCGTAATAAAACGCGTACAAACCGAAGGTTTTGCGCAAGAATGAGAGGAAATGCCATCCGGTGATCCATTTGACCGGCGAACTGGCAAATGACAGCCCCAGCAGCACAATAGCGATCTGCCCGGTGCGTTGGATGGCCGTTTGCACCGGGTTGACCGTCAGGTTTCCGGTAAATACCAGTACGGCCAGGATCAGGGCAGGCAGCCACAGTGCAACCTGAATGGCGCGCCGCACGCGAATATCGCGGGTGGTGAGGGGTGGTTTGGTGATAGTCATAGCGTGTCCTCTAATAATTGGTGTTCAGGTCCATACCGGCATACAGTGAGGCGACCTCTTTTTCATATCCGTTGAACATCAGGGTCGGCCGGTGTTGAAGTTCGCCAATGCGCCGCTCCGTTTCCTGTGACCAGCGCGGGTGTGGCTTTTCCGGATTGACATTGGAATAGAAGCCGTATTCCTCCGGCGCGATGGACGACCAGAAAGTGGACGGTTGATCTTTCACCAGTTCTATGCGCACAATGGATTTACTGCTCTTGAAACCGTATTTCCACGGAACCACCAGCCGGATGGGCGCGCCATTCTGGTTGGGTAATTCCTTTCCGTACAGGCCGGTGGAGAGAATCGTCAGGTCATGCATGGCTTCATCCAGCCGCAGGCCTTCGGTATAGGGCCAGGGGAACGCCGGGTTGATCAGGCCGGGCATCTCTTCCGGCCGTTTCAGGGTGGTGAATTTGACGTAACGCGCGTCACCCAGAGGGCGGACCTCCTTCAGCAGGTCTGCCAGCGGGAATCCCATCCACGGGATGACCATTGACCAGCCTTCCACACAGCGCAGCCGGTAAATCCTCTCCTCGCGCGGAAAACGCGCCAGGATTTCCTCTATTCCGTACGTTTTGGGGTTTTCCACCAGCCCGTCAACCCGCACCTCCCAGGGTGACGTTTTCAACCGCGGCGCCAGCCTGGCCACTTCTTCCTTGCCCAGGGAGAACTCATAATAATTGTTGTATCCGGTTACGCTTTTGTACTCCGTCAGCGTGTCACCCAGTTCGTCCGTTGTACCGTCCGGGTAAACCGGATCCGGTGTGATAGGAGTGGCATCCGGTTTTTTCTCCGCAGGACCGCCAACGCAGGCAGTGAGCGCCGCGCTGCCCAGGGCAACCGCGCCCATTTGCAGGAACTTCCGCCGGTTGAGGTAAACCGACTCCGGAGTAATATCGGAAGCACTAATTGAGGGATCATGCCAGAGTTTTTTCATTTCACTCACCATCCATCTACTAACAAGACTACATTTATCTTAATTATGGCGTCTCCTCACTTTTCCTTCCACTCTGCGTAAAACCTTTCCCGCCTTTTTTGCAGTACAGTCACAAAAAAAAGGGTGATTAACTTCACCTTGTAATATGTCTGACAATTTGCTATTCTGAAACGGAAGTAAATCTTTGCGGGAGGGACGATTGACTATCGGCTTCTCGATACCCTTTTCAAATTGCGGGTTCCTTGCCGAGGAACCCGCATAATTTTTAACCCTCACTTAGTGTAAGGAGTTAGCCTATGACCGTGAACCCGAATCCTTTTGAAATGGCACAGCAGCAGTTTGACCATGTGGCCGAAATGCTCAATCTGGACCCTCAAGTGCGTGAAATGCTTCGCTGGCCGATGAGGGAGTACCACTTCCGCATCCCGGTGCACATGGACGACGGCACAATCCGTGTTTTCGAAGGTTTCCGTGTTCAACATAATGATGCCCGCGGTCCCAATAAGGGCGGCATCCGCTTCCACCCGGCCGAAACCGTGGATACCGTGCGCGCGCTGGCCATGTGGATGACCTGGAAATGCGCCGTGGCGGATATCCCGCTGGGCGGCGGCAAAGGCGGTGTGGTCATCGACCCCGCCACATTATCGGTTACAGAAAAGGAGATGCTCTGCCGCGGGTTCATCCAGCGCATCTGGAAAGATATCGGCCCGCGCAATGACGTCCCCGCGCCTGATGTGGGCACCAACCCGCAGATGATGGGCTGGATGATGGATGAATATTCCAAACTTTCCGGCCAGTTCACCCCGGGCGTGATCACCGGCAAACCCCTCGGCGGCGGCGGTTCATTAGGCCGCACAGAAGCCACCGGGTACGGTGTGGTTTACACTATCCGTGAAGCGTTAAAGCATATGAAGGTTGACCCGGCCACGTGCACAGCCGCCATTCAGGGCTTCGGCAACGTGTCGCAGTATGCCGCCATCGGATTCACCGAACAGTTGAAGGGCAAGGTTATCTGCGTCAGCTACTGGGACCGCGATGACCGTATCGGCTACACCGTCAGCAAATCAGACGGCGTGGATCCACGCTTCCTGATGACCATCACCGACCAGTACGGCTCGATCGACAAGGCCAAAGCTAAAGCGGCCGGCTATGTGATCGAAGAAGCCAACACCTGGATCACCAAGGATGTGGATATCCTCATCCCGGCCGCGCTTGAAGGTCAGATCAACGCCGATACCGTCAAACAGATCAGCAAGAAAGTCAAACTGGTGGCTGAAGGCGCCAACGGCCCCACCACGCCGGAAGCCGATGAAGAATTCAAGAAACGCGGGGTGTTCGTTATCCCCGATTTCCTGTGCAACGCTGGCGGCGTGACGGTTTCATACTTCGAAGGTGTGCAGAACGACATGAACTTCTACTGGACCAAAGATGAAGTTCTGGAAAAACTGGATACCAAGATGACCCAGGCTTTCCATGCCGTTCTGGATATGTCTGTCAAAGAAAAAGTGTATATGCGAGATGCCGCTTACATGGTAGCGATCGATAAGGTGGTCAAAGCCATGCAGCTGAGAGGCTGGCTCTAACATGGCGAAAATCCCCGCCCTTCAACTGGCGGGGATTTTTTGTCTTGAGAATTTTTAGCAGTCCATGGCGCGAATCTCCCCATCCCCTCTTCACGAAGAGGGGCTTTTGTCGAACTTTATAAGCAATTTCTGTAAAATCCAGGTGGTGTTTTTTGGGTTTTTTCCGAAAAGGTTCAATAATTTTATACAGAATTGTTGGCTCAAAAAAAGCCCCCCTTCGTGAAGGGCCTGCGCCGCAGCGTTTTTTGCTGCAGGTGGGGTAGGGGGGATTCAAATTCGCCTGAGAACCATGAGCGCCGGAGTTCATTTTAAGCCAGCCCCAGCATCCTGTCCGTCACATCCATAAAGTGTTGACGTTCCGCCACATCCAGCGCCAAAGCTGACGGTTGGATCTCTTTGCACTCATCAAAGTACTTCCCGGTGACACCCTCGCGTCGCACAGGCAAAAAAAGCCCCTCTTCGTGAAGAGGGGTTGGGGAGATTCAAATTCGCCTGAGAACCATGAGCGCCGGAGTTCTTTTTAAGCCAGCCCCAGCATCCTGTCTGTCACATCCATAAAGCGTTGACGTTCAACCGCATCCAGCGCCAACGCTGACGGTTGTATCTCTTTGCACTCATCAAAGTACTTCCCGGTCACACCTTCCACACCGGTGGAACAGGCCAGGTACACCGAGGTCTTCGCCCCGGTTTCCAGGTCAGTTCCCGGCACCTTGAAACTGGCGCGCAGCAGCTTGGTTTCCACCACGCCGGGATGCAGGCAATTGAACGTCACCCCATTGGCGGCGTATTTTTCTGCCAGATGGAATGTAGCCATCATATTGCCCAGCTTTGACAGGCTGTACGCGCGGGTACCCTTGTATTCTTTCTCGCCCTGCAAGTTGTCATAGTCCAGCCGCGCGTGCGCGTGAGCGGATGACGCCACGGTGACCACGCGCGCCGGCGCGCTGGATTTCAGTTTTTCCAGCAGCAGAACCGTCAACAGGTAGGGTGACAGGTGGTTGATCTGCCACGACATTTCAAATCCATCACCGGTCAACCGGCGTTCATCAAAGAATGACCCGGCATTATTCACCAGCACATCCAACCGTCTGGTTTTGGAAGCAACCTCGGCTGCCAGCCGGCGCACCTGATCCAGCGAGGCGAAGTCACCGGTGAAGCCGTCAACAGAAGCACCAGTCTCATCCGCGATCTCGTTAACCGTCACTAATACCCGGCCGGCATCGCGCCCGTGGATCAAAACATGCGCGCCCATCCGGGCTAATTCCAACGCGGTCTGTTTTCCAATACCATCCGTAGAACCGGTTACCAGTACTGTTTTACCCTTCATCCATTCCATCCTGATCAACAAATAATAAACGGCACACAAATCGGGTTTGTGTGCCGCCATTATACATAGTCTGATAGTTTTGCGCTTTCACGTTCTACGGGCAACTGTGCGACACACCATCTCCATCCACTTTAATATAAACCGTGTTGCCTTCTTTCAATGTGGCTTCCATTACCTTGTTTTGCCCGGTGGACATATCCAGGAACTGGTACTCACCCGGATTGACCTTTTGTGTGGTCTTTGCCGGAAGGTTCCACTGCCCCGGCCGGGTGGTCATATCGTGCAAGGTGCAGTTTGCCACATACGCCGGTTTGGCCTCATCAAACGGATACAGCGGCAGATCGGCCAGCTTGCCATGCAGTTCGGTGTACCCGGTACCCAGTGAGATCCAACCAATATTATTTTTTGCCAAAACAATCAAATGGTCATTTTCTTGTCTTCCGTTTCGATCGCCAGCCAGTCATTCTTTTCATTGCGCCCAACCGCTCTGGTCGTCACTCCTTTGGATAAGCCGGAAACGATATTGTAGACTGTACCCGGCCCACGGCGTATGTAAAGGTTCCCTGTCGCTGCCGTCACGGTGATCTCACCGCCTGAAGACGTCACAGCAGTGGGTGCTTCAACCGGAGCGGCCTGTGTTGACTGGCGGATCACCGGTACTTTTGTTGGCGTGGGCGGCGGCACTGTACGCGTGGATGTTTTTATGATCGGTTTTTTGGTGGCGGTTGGTGAGGCGGCGATCGTCGGAATAGCTTCGGTCGGCATCTCCAGCAGTTCTTCGGTGGGTGCCATGGTTGCCGGAACACCTGTGGGCGGGATGAACACTTCCAGGGTTGGAGGGGGTGTTGTGGGTGTTTGTTTCGCTTTTGTGTTCACGGTTACGTTGCAAGCCAGCGTTGCCAGCACGAGAATGATCAAACCAAAATGAATGGAATACGTCTTTTTATGAACAGTGACCATGTCCGTTCCCTTCTCCACCGTGTATTTCGTATACACTAATAGTAGATGGAATTATTCCAAAAATCAACTTGATTTAGATCCATATTTCGATTGGAAGAGACTGTGAAACGACCCGGATACCTCATTATCTATATGACTATGCTTCTCCTGGCAGCCGGCTGCCAGACAAATCCCGGTCCGGTAAAACCCGAATCCACTCGCCCTCCTGTTCCTGCCAGACCGGAATTGCAGCAGACGGAACCTTCCACCTTCCGTATATACCTGATCGCGCTGGAAGATGGGGGAAAATCCGGCCCGGCTGTGGGCTGCGGTGACAGCCTGGTCGCGGTTGACGTTCCGGCTTCGGATGTTAAAACCGCGCTGCGTGAATTACTGGAAAACAATGACCGCCTGTACGGGCAATCCGGCCTGTACAACGCGCTGTATCAATCAGACCTGCAAGTGAACCGCATTGCCCGTAACAACGACTCCATCAGCGCGGATCTGAGCGGGCGGCTGGTATTGGGCGGGGTGTGTGACAATCCGCGCGTCAAAGCCCAGCTTGAAGCCACCTTGCGCCAGACCACCGAAACAAAAATCCCTGTGACCATTCGGGTCAACAGGGATCTGCTGGATAATTTGTTATCCGGAAAATGATCAGACGGGTCTGGCATCCTCTCCGGAATAGGATGGTAATGCGGGCCACTGCCTGGAGATCCACACCACAGCCAAAATACACCCCAGCCCGCCGGTGATGATAGCCATGGGCGTGCCAAACGCCTGGGCAACCGCGCCGGCTTCGATCTCACCCAGATGAGGCCCCCCCATGAAGAAGATCTGGTTGATGCTCACCATGCGCCCGCGCATGGCGTCGGGTGTAACCATCTGGCGGATGGTGTTGCGTAAAATTGTGCTGACGGCATCCGCGCCGCCGATCACAGCCAGTGAGACCAACGTGATCCAGAAACTGGTGGACAGGCCGAACACGATTGTCGCCAGGCCGAATACCACCACCGACCAGAGCAGCAGGGAACCCTGTTTTTGGATTTTAGAACGCTGCGAAAAGACAAGTCCCACGCCCACAGCGCCCACCGGCTGCGCGGCTGAAAGCCAGCCGTATTCCCACGCGCCCACGTGCAGCACATCTTTCGCGATGAAGGGCAGCAACGTGTTGGCCGAAGAGAAGAAGGTGGCGAAGAAATCGAGGATCATGCTGGAGAGGATAATGGGTTGTGAACGGATGAACGAAATCCCGTCTTTGATGGCTTCCAGATTGATACCTTGCCGCCGCACCACCGGGTTGATATCCTGGGGCACATCGCCGATGAGGAGCAGGCTCAATATCACCGCGACAAAAGAAATGGCATCTATGAAATACGTCCAGCTCTGGCCCATGCCGGCGATCACCAGTCCGCTCAACGCCGGGCCGGCCACCGAACCGATATTGAAAGACATTGAATTCAGGCTGAACGCGCTGGGCAGGTCTTCCCGGGGAACCAGGTTGGGCACCAGAGCCTGGCGCGCGGGCATGTCAAATGCCAGGGCGGCCGCCTGAACGGCGGTCAGAACGTACATATGCCAGACCTCGATCACATTGAAATATGTCAACAAGCCGAACGCGGCGGAGACGACCGTCATGGTGATCTGGCTGATAAACAGCACCTTGCGGCGGCTGTACATGTCCGCCACCAGGCCGCCAAGCAGCGAAAGGATCAGGATGGGCAGGAAACGCGCCACACCTATACCGCTGACCACGATCGGTTGATCGGAGAGCGTGCGCAAATGCCAGAATAACGCCCACAACTGCATTTGCGAGCCAGCGGTGGATATCATCATGCTCAGCCACAGCAAGACAAACCGGCGGTGCTTGAACGCCGGCGGAAGAGAAAATCTTTTGTTGTTCATACGGATTGGATCAGGTACCCCAGTCTCTTAAGTATAAAAAGTCATAACCAATAGTGCGGTGACTCAACTTGGCAACCGGCGGCAATATCCGCTTAAACTGGTTGCGGCGGATGCGGTCAACAACTTTATTCACAAAACCTTCTTCAAAACCGGCGTCCACACATTCCTGCGGCGTGAAGCGCTCATCCACCAGCAGGTAGAGCAGCGGATCGACATCAGCATAAGTGAAACCCAGCTCGCCTTCATCGGTTTGCCCCAGCCACAGGTCGGCTGTGGGCGGTTTGGCGACGATCACCTCGGGCACGCCCATCGCGCGTGAAAGCTGCCGGATCTGCGACTTGTACAGGTCGCCGATCGGGTTCAGGGCGCAGGCGGAATCGCCGAACAGGGTGGAATAGCCCAGCAGGATCTCAGTCTTGTTGCTGGTGCCCACCACCAGTCCGTTAAAATCGGCGGAATGGTCATACAGCACGATCATGCGCTGCCGCGCCATGATGTTCCCCGCCCGGAACGAACTGATCCCCGGATTGGCATCAAGGTAAGGCTGCACCATGGGGGTGATGGGAATGGTCAACGATTGAACGCCCAGGTCATCGATCACCAGTTGGGCGTGGTCCAGCGATTCCTGGGATGACGATTTATACGGCATTCGGATGGCCAGCACGTTATGCGGGCCCAACGCTTCCGCTGCCAGGTAACACGACAGGGCGGAATCAATACCGCCGGAAAGGCCGATCACCGCTTTGGTGAAGCCGGTGCGCGTAATTTCGCTTTTTACAAATCCGGTCAGGATCTGCCGGGCGAGTGACGTATTGATATTCAGGTCGGGAAGC
>CAYOKC010000098.1:0-14424 GCA_964404415.1 uncultured Leptolinea sp.
CATTACCCGCCGGCAGATAAACCTGGCGGGTTTTCTCTGCTTTGGTCAACGGGGTTGAATCAGGGCCATAATACATGGGCCGGGTTACAGGGTTGACAAGAAGCGCGGGGCCGAACATGAATTGATCGGGAATATCATATGTATTGGGATCGCTTCGAAAGTCAAATGCCAGGGCGCGGAACATGGTGTAGTCTTCCACGGTGACCATTCCAGCCAGTGAATAAATATATGGCATCAGCCGGTAACGCAATTTCAAGAACTTGACCAACGAATCATAAAACGGTTCACCGGGATTTCCAAAGCGCCAGATCTCACGCGGTGTATCGGTGCCATGTGAGCGGAACATGGGCAAAAAAGCCCCAAACTGGAACCAACGAACATAAAGCTCACGATAACCCAGGTCGGCAACACCCCTGTCAAAGTCACCATGCCAGAACCAGAGATCCGGCTTTTTGCCGACAAAGAACGCACCGATGTCCACTGTCCAGTAGGGTTCACCGGTCGCGCAAAAGTTCAAACCATCGGCTATCAGACGGCGATACGTTTCCCATGTGGCTGCAGGATCACCTGACCAGGTGATCGTCCCGTAGCGATGCTGACCGGCATACGATGACCGGGTCAAGTTGACCACCCGTTTCTGGTCTGTCACCTTTCTCTGGCCTTCATAGATACCCATGGAGTGCAGCAGGGAATAGGCGTTTATATACTGGGGATCCAGGTATCTTTTCGCTTCCTGCGTATTGATCAGCGCGCGTTCTTCGGGTTCCGGTTTATGGGCGCCTTTCCAATCCGCTTCGAATGGTTCGGTGCAATCACACCACCAGGCGTCGATACCGTGATCGAATAATCCTTCACGGGATTGCTTCCAGTACAGATATCTCGCTTTTTCCTGGAACGCGTCATAGGTCGCCTGGTTCGCGAGCAGGCATCCCTGTTCTTTCATTTCGCGGCAATTGTCACTGGCCGGGTGCATAATCGGCCAGATGGAGACCATCAAGCGCGCGTTCAATTTGTGGAGGTCAACCATCATTTGATCCGCGTCCGGAAACCGTTCGGGGTCAAGTGATTTCTGCCCCCACAGGCCTTCAGGCCATGACTTCCAGTCCAGAACTATGCAGTCAAGAGGGAGGTTACGTTTGCGGAATTCAGAGACGACCTCAATCAGTTCACTCTGTGACTCGTATCTTTCTTTGGATTGTATGTACCCGAAAACCCAGCGAGGCAGCATCGTCGCTTTTCCGGTTATTGACCGGATTCCCTGAATGATCCGGTCAAATTCCGGCCCGTAGATGAAGAAATAGTCCAGTTCGTCCGCGATATCCATCCATAGATACGAACCAAATGCGTCATCGTGGAACGTCATGTAGGAGTAATTATCTATGACAATGCCATACCCGCGGGTGGATAACAAAACGGGGACAACGGCTTTCATGTTCTGCTGGTACAAAAACTGGTGTTGCCCCCGTAGATTCAGCATGCCTTCTTCATGCGAGCCCAGCCCGTAGAGGGCTTCGCCGTCCACCCAGTCAAAATCCAGCCGGGCATGGTAGGCCTGGCGGTCAACGACTTCTGAAAATGTTCGGCCAGAAATACGCAAGCCATCCGCCCCCAGTACCGTTGTGCTATCTTTATCTTTATCCGGTATGGATTTGAGCACGTCAACAGGGATCAACGTCTTTCCGCCCTTTTCCGGCTCACGCGTCAGGACCCGGCTATCATTGTCAAGATAATGAAATGCCAGGGTGCGGCGATCGATCTGTACCGTCACATCTGATGTAGAGAAGAATACAAAATCGCCGGCTTCACGGACAACCGTCTCAGTGGGAGTTTTCGCTTCTTTTACAATCATCAAGCTTTCTTTGTGTGAAAACTCGGGTTCAACCGTATACCGAATTCTGATAACGCGCGATGAAAAGGCAGAAAGGTTAATTCTTCCTGATGTTGTTTCAATATGCAGCTCACCCGGCAGGGCTGAAAACTTGACTAATTCCATTTATTCAACTTTCTATAAAAATCATTTGACAGAATTTCAACCCGGATATTTTTTCCTCTTGCGAAGCGTTCCAGGGGGCTGCCACAGTCAGCACGCTGCATACCCTACAGGATTCCCACAACGTCCTGTCTGGAATGGGAGAACTCATTCACACAAGCCGGGCAAGTGCAATAGCAGCGGATTAGCCTTTTACTGAACCGGTAAAAGCACCTCCGATGACATAGCGCTGGGCAAAAAGGAATACTATTGCCACAGGAATGACCATCATCAATCCGAATAACGCCGCTTCAGCCTGTTGATACCCTTCCATAACACCGGGACTGGGATTGAAGCCCGGGCGTAGGGCAGAAGTTGCCATCACAAATTGCTGAAGACCAACGGGCAGGTTGAACAATGTGTCATCATTCAGAAGCACATAGGGGCCGTAGAAATTGTTCCAGTTTGTGTTGAAGTTGATGAATGCCAGCAGCCCTATCAGAGGGGAGGCAAGCGGCAGGGCAATGTGCCAGAACAACTGCACTTCCGAACACCCGTCCACGCGTGCCGCATCCAACAGGTCTCGAGGCAGACTGGCGGCGTAATAGATATATGTCAAATATGTTCCGAAGGGGAAAAAGGATGCCGGCAAAATGACGGCCCATTGTGTGTTGATCAAGTGGAACAGGTTTAGTTCCATGAACATGGGCAGAACCAGTGCCGAAGGTGGCAGCAGCATGGTGATCAACGTCAGCCAGAGTAATAAATGCCGGCCTTTAAATCGCGCGACCGCGAGAATATACCCCGCCGGGATGCTGATCGCCAGTGAGAGGGCAAGTCCCCAGACCACATATTTGACGGAATTAAAGGCCCATAAGAAGATTTCGCCATCCTGGTATTCAATGATCCGCCGCCAGGCTTCCTGCAGACGCTCAAATGAACCAAACGCCAGGGGTTTTAAGTCTAACAGTTCAGGAGCGCTCTTGGTGGTTGCCAGGATTAGCCAGTAAATTGGAATGAAAAAATATAACGCGAATAGCAGCAATACCGCCCACCGGATAATAAAACCCGGGATGCCGGTATCGCTGGTCGATTTCTTCCAGGATTGAGACCATCGTGAAAGCAGTGATGGCTGCTTGTTATTCCGTGAAGGTGTGTTTTTCAGCATGCATCACTCTCCTTAGTTTTCGATATTGAAGAAGCCAGTCCAACGAATGATCAGGTACGCGGCACCCAACCCGATAGCCAGCAACATGAGCGAGAGGGATGACGCGGCGCCGAAGTTTCCCAGCTCAAACGCGATGTTGTAGGCTAATTGGTTGGGCGACCAGACCATTGGCACATTTCCTCCTACACCCAGGTTGTTGCCGCCCCCCAGAATTTGCGGTTCGACAAATAATTGCACATTGCCAGCAAATATAAGAATGAACTGGTAAATGATGTACGGGCGAATGAGGGGGAATTTGATGAATAACGCTTTTTGCCAGGCGTTGGCACCGTCAATTGTGGCGGCTTCAAGCACTTCGGTCGGGATGGATTCCAACGCGCCATATTGAATAGCGATCCACATGCCCGCGCCGGAGAAGAAGCCCAGCAAGGTAAAAATTATTGGAAGGCTGTCAGCATAAATAACATCATTCGTTAACTGGAACCCCATAGCTTTAAGTAAAGACTGAAACGGGCTGATGCTGGGATCCAGCATAAAGATGGCGATCAAAACCAGAACCGGTCCGGTGACGGCGCCGGCGATAAAGTACAACGTCCGCAATGCGGTTGATAACGGCCCCGGCCGCATTTGCAACAGAATAGCCAGGATAACTACCATAGCGATTCCCAATGGAACAGAAATGATCAGGAATTCGCCAATATTTACAAAGGTGAAGGAAAAACGGAAGTCTTTAAAAACGGTTATGTAATTATCAAACCCGGCGGCAAAATACCTGGGCAAACCCATACTGAAATCAGCGAAACTGAGAACCAGTGCGTAGAGGCCCGGCCCAATACCAAATGCCAGCATGACCAGCACATAGGGAAACAAAAACAGGCTCGTGGCGAAATTCTGTTTCCATCGGAAGGACGGTGTGTTGTGTGATTTATTCACCGTTGAAACCTGAGGGAGGGAAGAAGTTTGATCAGTCAAGGAAAACTCCCGGAGACTACATCATTCAAATGGATGTTGGAGGGCAGGGCACGTCTTGAAAATCAAATTGCAATGACGTGCCCCGCGGCCTCCAGCGATGGTGACAATCTTCGGACTGTCACCCTGGTACATGGCTGTATTACTTGGTTACGTCGACTTTGTATCCTTGAACTTCAGCGAGAGGAGCGATTTTGTTGGCTACTTCCGGCAGAATGGATTCAACCGTCTTCTTGTCTTTCAAACCGGTCTTTACCACTTCGCTCAAAGGAGCGATGAGGTCAAACCGCGGCCATTTGTCCAGAGATGTGATCTGGGTGGCAGCCGTCTGGTAGATCGGGAAGGGATCGTTGGCGAACAGGGCGTTGTCTTTCATGCCTTCCTGGAACAGATTCTGGATCGGTTTGTAAGCGGGGAAGTTGGTGGTTCCCTTCCAGAATTCAGGAGAGGTGGTAACCCATGTGATGAAGTCAACGGCCAGTTTGGGGTTCTTGGTGTGGTTGGATACGGTCCAGGCTGCGCCGCCCATGGCGGGGGTCATGGCTTTCTCGTCATCTTTCCATTTCAACGGATTGGCTACACCAAGCTGATGCTCAGAGGTTTTGTACCATGAGCTTTTGTCATTACCGCCAAACACACCGAACATCCAGGCCGGACCGGGCATACCCAGCAGCTTGTTATCAGAAACAACCTTGGCGAATTCGGCGGCGAAGTAGTCGGTGTTGAACAGAGTGCCATTGCCAAGCATGTGGTCGACCAGTTTCGCGGCGCGGACGCAGCGGGCATCTTTCATGTCGATCTTCAGTTCAGAGTCGTTGACCAGTTCGTGGGAGGGGCAGCCGCTGGCGTCAAAATAGCTGATGTAGGTCCAGCCGTCACCCCAGGTACCCAGGTAATAACCAGGGTGTTCTTTGGCCAATTTGTCACTCAGGTCCTGATATTCTTCCCAGGTGGTGGGAACCTGATAGCCGAATTTATCCATGAGAGGTTTGTTGTAATAGAACACGAACATGGCCAGGTCATAGCGCAGGCAGTACACTTTGTCGCCAAAGGTGCAGCCATCCATACCGGTGTAGTTGCTCAGCACATCTGCCGGTACAAACTCTTTCAGATCAAGCGGGAAATGGTGGGCGTCATCAGCCACACGGCCAACCAGGCGGGGTTCGGCAAAGACCACATCCGGCCAGCCCTGGTTTGTGTTGTTGAACAGAAGGACTTTCGCCGGCAGGGTTTCGCGGTCGACAGTCACAGCTTTGAGGAGTTTTGCTTTATCAGGATGCGCTTTTACGTACGCATCGAAAGCCGGCTGGCGGTCAGCGTCAATCCAGATGGTGATAGGCGCGTTGTCGTCATATTTTTGCTGTTCGGCGTTGGCAGGTGCGTTGAAACCAACCAGCAAGCTGGCAATAATCATAACCAGAAAAAAGCTAACTACAGTCTTTTTCATTGACATGATCTTCTTCCTTACTTTGAGCTATTGGATTGCGGGGGAAAACAGAATTGGAACGGTAGAGCAGTGAAACAATAGCAGAAATACAATTTCTGGTACTTCAGGTTGAATTTTAGCCGCTTAACACCTCCCTGGGATTGGTGAAACACGGCCGGTAACATTACCGGTAATGTTACCGGAGCAATTTACAAAGATAATACAGACCATCTAAGGCGGGAGTCAAGCCCCGAAACGCAAATTGGCCAAGGATATGACAAATTTCTACCCGAAACCAGTCATATGTCATGGATTTAGATTTCTGTCAGGAATCGGCTTTTTGCATATTGACATTTGTGAAAAAGGACGCAATACTTATGGTAACGTTGTCTGATAGCGTTACCATAAGCCTTTTCACGGAGATTTATGCCCACTGTTCTTGATGTTGCCAAAGTAGCCGGAGTAGCTCCGATCACTGTCTCCAGAGTGATCAATAACACCGGCTATATCAGCCAGGAAACAAGGGAAAAGGTTGAGGCAGCCATCAATGAACTGGGTTATGTGCCCAACACGCTGGCGCGGGGGCTCCGGTCAAAGCGTACCAATGCTCTCGCGCTCGTTGTGGCCGATATTACCAATCCGTACTTTACGTCGATGGCGAGGGGTGTAGAAGATATCGCCGGTTTGAACGGTTACACGGTGATCTACTGCAACACGGATGAATCCGAAACCAAAGAAGATAAATACGCCACCATTCTGGTACAACGCCAGGTTGACGGCGTTATGCTGGTTCCTGCCGGCGGCAACGCGAAAACGGTCCGATATTTGGATAATAACAAAGTTGATGTCGTAGTATTGGATCGCCGCGTTCCAGAAATGGACACCAATTTGGTATGTTCCGATTCTGAGAACGGGGCAAGTGAATTGACAGACCTCTTGATAAACCTTGGCCATCAACGCATAGCCATTATCACCGGTCCGGATAACGTATCAACATCAACTGACCGCGTTGTGGGTTACCGGGCTGCTCTGAATAAAGCCGGACTCTCCGCGAATGAACAGGTCTACTATGGCGGGTTCAATCAACAGACCGGTTATGAGTCTACCAGGATCGCCATGCGGTCATCGCAAAAACCTACGGCTATCTTTGCCGCAAACAACTTTATCTTGATCGGTGTAGTGAAAGCTTTGCGGGAGTTGAATTTACGGGTTCCGGAAGATGTTTCCGTGGTTGGTTTCGACGATTTCCCGGAATCTATGTTGATCGAACCGTTTTTCACGGTTGCCATCCAGCCCGCCTATGAAATGGGGCAAAAAGCCGCCGAGTTGTTGATCAAACAGATCAACGGTGAAATTGAAGAAGGTTGCCGGAAAATTATCCTCCCTACGGAGATCATAGTACGGCGGTCAACCGGCCCCGTACATACCAGGCCGGGGTAGGCAACGATAATTTTTTTGACGGATATGGTAACGTTACCATATTGTTCCCTCCCATTAATACTTCATCGAACAAAGTCAGTACCCAGGAGATCAAAAGGAATTCACAATGGCGATTTCACAGAATGAACAAAAAGTACCACACGAAACGGGAGAAGTGATCCTTGAGGTAGAAAATGTGTCAAAACGGTTCCCGGGTGTTCAGGCATTGGACCGTGTATCGTTTACTCTCCGCAAAGGAGAAGTCCACGCGCTGGTAGGTGAAAACGGCGCCGGAAAATCCACGCTTATGAAAATTCTGAGCGGAGTCCATCAGGCGGATGAAGGGACGATCCGGTACAAAGGCGAGATCGTTAACTTTCGCAATGTAAGCCAGTCACATGACGCGGGGATCAGCATTATTTATCAGGAATTGAATTTGATCCCGCATTTATCTGTGGCGGCGAATATTTTTATCGGACGGGAACCATTAACCCGTACCGGTACGCTGGACGAAAAGAAGATGAACGCCGACGCCAGCGCGCTGCTTGACACTCTCAAGATAAATATTGACCCCTCCATCCAGTTAAATAAATTACCTGTGTCAAAACAACAGATGGTGGAAATTGCCAAGGCGCTTTCGTATAAATCTGAAGTTCTTATCATGGACGAACCGACGAGCGCGTTGACGGAATCTGAGATCGATGAGTTGTTCTCGGTCATTCATTCCCTCCGCGACCAGGGTGTGGCCATTATTTACATTTCACACCGGTTGGAAGAACTGAAACGCATTGTTGACCGCATCACCATTTTCCGTGACGGACATTCGATCAGCACGGATGAATACTCCGCCATCAGCATGGAAGAGATCGTCAACCGCATGGTGGGCCGGAAACTGGAGAATATCTTTCCCCCCAAACAAAACCACCCGACCAACGAGAAAATTCTCGAAGTCCGAAATATCGTCCGCGCGGGTGTTTTGCATGATATTTCCTTCGACCTGTACCGTGGGGAGATCCTGGGTATTTCGGGTTTGATGGGCGCGGGGCGTTCCGAACTCGGGCGGGCTATTTTTGGCGCTGACCGGATTGACTCTGGTGATGTGATATTGAACGGAAACAAAGTCACCTTGAATTCGCCATCCGACGGGATCAAGGGCGGTATTGCCTACCTTTCGGAGAACCGCAAGGAAGATGGTCTGGCCATAAAAATGCGGATCACAGAAAACGTGACCATGGCCAATGTGGAAAAGATCTGCCGCAGCCTGGGTGTTCTTTCCCAGAGCGGTGAAATGAAGGCAGCCCAAAAGTACACCAGCGAACTGGGTATCAAAACTCCCAGCCTTCAACAGATTGTCAATAACCTCTCGGGCGGTAACCAGCAAAAAGTTGTGGTGGCGAAATGGCTCTTCTGTGACTCAAAGATCCTAATTTTCGATGAACCCACCCGTGGAATCGATGTAGGCACCAAGTACGCGATCTATGAGTTGATCGGCGCCCTCGCCAAATCCGGTAGAGGAATCATTGTGATCTCCTCCGAATTACCGGAGATCCTCGGGCTTACCGACCGTACCCTGGTACTCCATGAAGGCCATCTGGCTGCCACTCTGACAACCAAAGAAACATCACAGGAAGAGATCCTGAGTTACGCGGCAGGTATTTCAACAAAAATCGAAGTCAACAATCTCGCCTGACGGGAAACCTAAACAACGGAGAAAGAAATGAGCGAAATGAGTGCAAAGCAAACTATTGAGAAACATTCCATCTTCGGAAAATCCAGAATATTCAGCGGCGCGCTGGATAAATACATCACCCTGGGTGCGGTAATCGTTCTGTTTATTATCTTTTCCATCGTCGCGAAGAACTTCTTCACCCCGCGCAGCGTTCTAAGCCTGTTGCTGCAAACCAGCGCGATCACCATTATGGGCATCGGTGTGACGTTTGCCATTATTACCGGCGGTATTGACCTGTCTATCGGTTCGGTCATTGCTCTCTCAGGCACCATCGCAGTTATGGTGGCTATTGCCGGTGTGCCGATCTGGTTGAGTATGATCATTGGCCTGTTGGTCGGCGCTTTGTGCGGTTATATCAACGGTCTACTGATCACCGGATTGAATTTGCCTCCGTTCATCGCGACCCTGGGCATGATGATGGTCGCCCGCGGTGTGGCGCTGACCATTACGAACGCCAACGCTTATCCCGCGCCTGATGGTTTCGGGGAATTGGGAAATGGCGCAGTCTTAAGATTGGGGCCGCAATTCCCGGGGATTTCGTATCCGGTGATCATCATGGTCATTGTGGCGATCATCTTCTCGTTCATCCTCACCAAAACAAAAATCGGCCGCTACATATACGCCATAGGCTCCAATGAAGAAGCTGCGCGCTTATCGGGCATTAAAGTGAACCAGTATAAGATAGTTGCCTATGTGATCTCAGGTCTGCTTTCAGGTTTGGTGGGCATCATCCTGGCGTCCCGTATGGTTACATCTCAGCCGAACAGCGCGGATGGGTATGAATTGAACGCAATTGCTTCCGCTGTTATCGGCGGTACCAGCCTCATGGGCGGTATCGGCACCATTACCGGCACGGTGATCGGCTCGTTCATCATCGGCATCCTCAGTGTGGGTCTCACAATGGCCGGCGCGAATTACTTCCTGCAGAAGATCGTCATTGGTCTGGTTGTGATTGGTGCTGTGACAATTGATCAACTCAAGCTCCGCAGAAAGTGAAAATTGAAAGATCGTGAGTTTGCGATTTAGCTTCTCCATCTTGACGTTTTCTCCTCTTGAAAGGAGGTGTTAACCTCAGACAGCCAAAGGTCGTTCACGTAGTTATCGATTGTTCAATCAACCTAGTTTTCTCAGGAGAGGAAAAACATGAAAAAGCAATTGTTCAAGGTCGCAAGTGTATTGATGGCTGTATCCATGGTCCTGTCTGGATTTGGCGTTACGGCTGTCGCCGCGTCACCTGTTGCTGCCGATAATGGCGGTGAGATTGCGGTCATTGTCAAAACCGGTAACTCAAGCTTCTGGCAGAATGTCCAGACCGGTGCCATGGATGCCCAAAAAGAATTGAAAGCCCAGACCCCCAAACTGTCTGTGACTTTCCTTGGCGCTCAGTCTGAATCCAACGTGAACGAACAGATCAACATTGTCGAATCCGCTATTGACCGCGGCGTCAAAGCCATTGTTCTGGCCCCCTCCGATGTCAAAGCCCTGCAGCCGGCTGTGAAAAAAGCCAAAGATGCCGGTATCCCGGTCATCATCATCGACTCCAAACTTGATGGCGATCCTTCACAGTACGTCTCCTTCCTGGCCACCGATAACAAAGCCGCCGGCGAAGCCTGCGCCAAAGCCCTGATCGAAGGCGTAAAGAAAGCCACCGGCAAAGACACCGGCAAGATCGCCGTCATGTCCTATGTCGCGGGTGTTGGTTCCGAAGTTGGCCGCGTTGGCGGTTTCAAAGATTACATCAAAGCCAATTCCAAATTGGAAGTCGTCACCACCCAGTACTCCAATGCTGACATGCCCACCGCCCTGAACCAGACCACCAATGTTCTGCAGGCCAACCCCGACCTCGTGGGTATCTTCGGCGCCAACGAACCTACCGCCATCGGTATGGGCCGCGCGATTGAAGAAGCTGGCGTCGCCGGCAAGATCGTTGCCATCGGTTTCGACGGCAACAGCGCCCTGAAAGAAATGGTTGCTGACGGTACCCTCAATGCCATCGCCGTACAGAGCTCCTACAACATGGGCTTCATGGGCGTCAAGACTGCTTATGATGTAGCTTTCGCCGGCAAGAAAGTCGAAGCTTACGTTGATACCGGTTTCCTGATGGTTACCAAAGACAACGTCGACTCCACCGAAGCCAAGAACGTTCTGTACTAAACCTCGCTTCATCCTTTTCCTTATGGACGGCCTGTGCCTTCGGGCATAGGCCGTCCGGGACAACTATGTCGTATCGCTTCATGAGGTTTACATAAATAACAGCACTTTGTGTGTACGTATGGAAAGGTGCCCGGAAAATTTGTTTCAGGTTTCAGAAAGGAATTATTCATGTTAATTGGCATTTCTCCGTTGATTTCTCCCGAACTACTTGCCGTATTGCACCGTATGGGGCATGGTGACGAAATTGTTTTGGCTGACGCCCATTTCCCGGGCGAAAGCTTTGGCAAGCGCGTTCTGCGCGCGGATGGATTACGAATTCCGGCATTATTGGAAGCTATTCTTCCACTCTTTATTCTCGACAATTACGTTGACAGTCCGCTGATCATGATGGCTCCTGTAGCGGGAGATCAACTTGACCCCGATGTTGAAAAATCATACCGCAAGGCGGTAGATAAATGCTGGCCTCAAACCCCGGCTATTAAACGCATCGACCGCTTTGATTTTTATGAACGCACAAAATCATCTTTTGCCGTTCTGATGACAGGGGAAACGGTCAAATACGGGAACATCATTTTGAAAAAGGGTGTCACCCCTATTAATAAGGAATAAACCCCATTTACGAGGAGATGTACTATGGACGTATCTTTGGAAAAAGTTGATCCCAAACTGGTGCCCGTGCGTAAAACGCACAGCGGCGCTCAGATCCCCGGGATTGGATTGGGCACATTTGGCTCTGACCGTTTTACAGCTGATGATATTGCCACGGCTGTTCTTGGTGCGATCGAACATGGGTACCGCCACATTGACTGCGCGATGGTGTACGGAAATGAAAAACAGATCGGCGTCTCGCTTCAAAAAGCAATGACCGGGGGCGTGAAGCGTGAAGAGTTATGGATCACTTCCAAGCTCTGGAACAACAAGCACGCGGAAGAAGACGTGATCCCCACCTGCCAGCAGTCATTAAAAGACCTGCAGTTGGATTACCTTGATCTGTATCTTGTTCACTGGCCGTTCCCGAACCACCACGCGCCCGGTGTTGACGTGGACTCGCGCGACCCGCACGCGGTTCCGTATATCCACGAAAATTTCATGAAAACCTGGCGGCAGATGGAAAAGCTGGTTGAGATGGGGCTGGTACGCCACATCGGTACATCCAATGTAACGGTTCCCAAACTGAAACTTATAATGCGGGACGCGAAGATCAAACCGGCCGCGAATGAAATGGAACTGCATCCGCACTTCCAGCAGCCTGAACTGTTCGATTTTTGCGTAGCAAATGGCATTGTGCCCATCGGTTTCTCGCCTATCGGTTCACCGACCCGGCCTGACCGCGACAAGACGCCTGAAGACACCGTGGATATCGAAGATCCCGTGATCCTGAAGATCGCGAAACGGTTGAATGTTCACCCGGCTGTGGTGTGTGTCAAATGGGCTGTGCAGCGCGGGCAGGTTCCGATCCCGTTCTCCATCTTCCCCAAAGAATATGTGAGCAACCTGAAATCGGTGACTGAGAATCCGCTGACCGATGAGGAGATGAAAGAAATTGCCGGTATCGATAAGAACGACCGCCTGATCAAAGGCCAGGTTTTCCTGTGGGAAAGCGCGAAAGATTGGCGTGACCTCTGGGATCTGGATGGAACGATCACTAAAGGGTAGCTGGATCACCGGAGAAAAATGGCATTCAGACATATCCTGACGGTTGACGTCGGAACATCAAGCACTAAAACAGCCCTGTGGGCGGAAGATGGTCATCTTCTGGCGCACGCGTCATACGCGTATCCGCTTTCACGGCCGGAACCATTGTGGGCTGAGATTGACGCGAATATCTGGTGGCAGGCGGTTTGCTCCACCATTCAGGAAGTACTGTCAAAGAGCGGAATATCACCGGACACTATCGCCGGGATCGGAGTCGATGCCGTTGGCTGGACGATGATCCCGGTCGATAGTACCGGCAATCCATCACGGCCAGCCATGATCTGGCTTGACCGGAGGGCGGAACGTGAAACGGCGTATTTGAAATCACTGCCGGACGCGGATCGTCTGATCAACCTGAACGCCAACCCTTTGGACGCGGCATACATCACCCCCAAGCTGGTCTGGCTGAAGAATAATCAAAGGGAAATATTCGATGCTTCCTTTAAATACATGGAAGCCACCGGTTTCATCATCTCACGGTTCACCGGCGAATTTATCTGTGACTTCACCCAGGCGTACGGGTATCACTTCTTTGATATCCGCCGGGAATGCTGGGACCAACAGGCGGCGGATGAAATAGGAATCTCCCTGGAGAAGATGCCCCGGCTTTGCCGCAGTGTGGACGTGATCGGCCAGGTGACGGGTAAAGCTGCCGCTCAGACCGGACTGAAGAAAGGTACGCCGGTGATCGCCGGCTGTCTGGACGCTGTCGCCGGCGCGCTGGGTTCGGGCGTGGCCCAACCCGGGCAGACGAACGAACAGGGCGGGCAGGCCGGCGGAGTGGGGATCAGCCTCGACCACATTGTGGTGGAACCGCGGCTGATCTTTTCACACCATGTAATCCCCGGGCAGTATCTTCTGCAGGCGGGAACGGTTGGCGGCGGTTCGCTCGGCTGGTTCCGCGACCAACTGGGTCACCTTGAGACCAGTGCTGGAAGCCTGATCGGCCAGAACGCGTTCGAGTTGTTCAGCCGGCAGGTGCAGAAATCCAAACCGGGCGCTGGAGGGCTGTTGTTCCTGCCGTATATGGCCGGTGAACGCACACCGCTGTGGAGCAGCCTGCCGAGAGGGGTGTTCTTCGGGCTGACGTACAGCACCACCCGGGCCGATATGCTGCGCGCCATTATGGAAGGTTGCGCGTTTGCCGTGTATGACAACCTGCAGATCGCGGAAGAGCATGGCGTTGAAATAGAGGAATTCCTCGGTTCCGGCGGCGCCACGCAAAGTACGGTCTGGTGCCAGATCAAGGCGGATATCTACGGGAAACCCTTTGTCATCGCGCGAAGGCCGGATGGCGGGGAAGGCGGGCATGACCTGGGTCTGTTTGCGTTGACGGCCTGCGGCATCGGCATGAATGGCAGCATCAGTGAAACGATCACATCCCTTCTGCCAAACCGGCAGATCTTCGAGCCTTCGATGGTCAACCACGCGATGTATGAAGAATTGTTCCAGGTATACCGGGCGGTCTCACGCCAGAATCTGGAAAGTTTCGCGAAACTGGACGCGATTTCCCGTAGTTGCGCATAGATTATTAATTGGAGTCTTCGAATGAAAGCTGCAGTACTGGAAGATAAAGGTGTAATGACGTACAAAGAAGTTCCCACTCCGGAACCCGGCGCGGGACAGGTGCGGGTTAAGATCAAATCGGTTTCGATTTGCGGGTCTGATATCAAGCGCTTCGTTGACGGTCACCGTGAATACAACCTGATACTCGGGCATGAAGCTGCCGGGATCATTGATAAGGTGGGAGACGGGGTCAATAAGGATTACACGGGGAAAGCCGCGGCAATCATCCCGTTGATCCCGTGTTTTGAGTGTGAACAATGCAAGAACGGTTTCTATTCCGCCTGCCACAAGTATTCATTTGTGGGATCACGGCAAAATGGCTGCTACGC
>CAYOKC010000099.1:0-1397 GCA_964404415.1 uncultured Leptolinea sp.
GCGCCGGGGCGGCAAGTCTTCCACCTGCTCGCCGGAACGCAGGGCGGCCAGCACGGTGCAGGCCTGCTCCAGCACGCCGTCACGGTAGAACCAGATGCGGCTTTCCTGTGATTGCGTGGTGAAGGCGGGTGACGCGGGTTGTTCCTCCCCTTCGAGGTCGGTCAACGCGGCGTAAATCTCATCCGGCAGATAGATCATGTCTTCCGGCCGTCCGCCGCCGCCCAGGAACGCGCGGCCTATCCAGCCGCGGTACCAGAGGATTTCGGCAACAGAGATCGGGTTCAATTCAGGGTGTTCACGTTCACGGCGGCCTACACCCATGGTACGGATCTCGCCGTAGGTGCGTTCAAAAATAGTGGATGAAACCCGGCCGCGTTTTTGGATCAACGCACGGAGGGCGGCCTGGGCTTCGGGCGGCAGCGCGGCAGCCAGGTTTTGGACGGTTTCCACATCGGACGCTTTGATCTGGAGGGCAGCCAGGATGGCTTCAATATCATCCGGCAGATCATTTATTTCCCATGAAGAAGCGACAAATTTAAGGAAGCCGAGATCGGCATCTTGGAGGGTTTGGGTTATATCGGGCACGGTACCTTTTTATGTATTTAAAGAATTATTTGTATGGCGTTTGGTACTACTTCTAAAGTCAATCCCATTACTTTTGATGAAAATGCGGCAAATGTTTCTCCGTCAGCGTGGATCCAGAGAGGTTTGTTTGAAGTGACTTCCAGTTTCTCTAATGTTCCGGTTTGAATGTAATCAAGTTTATTGTGAGTGCCATTGATAAAATGCGGGATGGCTGAAAGCATTTTCCAGCGCGGGATGACATTGGCTACCGTGTAATTTAATATACCGTCATCCAATTCCGCGTTCGGGGCAAGCAAAAATCCGCCACCCTCCCGCCGTCCGTTGCAAACTGTAAACATCAAGGTTTCTTTTTCGTACGGCGCTCCATCCATTGTACCGTTAATCTTGAATGGATTGTAGTTCTCTACCATTGTACGAAATACAGCCAAAAAGTAAATCATGAATCCCTGGAATACGGGGACATTATGGGAATGGTAATTTACGATCGCGTCGAAACCGATACCGAGTGTATTCATCCAGTATTCTTTACGGCCGGTATCATCCTGCATGAAGGCGACGTCAAAGCTCTTCGGGGTTCCGGAAAAAACTTTCCGCAGGGCTTCTTCGGGGTCGCGGGGAATTTTTAACGTTCCGGCAAAATCATTACCCGAACCGACCGGAACGATCCCCATCAACGGGCGTTTTTCCGGTTCCACCGCCAGGCACCTGAGGGTGTTGCGGTAGAGCGAACCCGTGCCCAGCAGAGTCCCCGATTCGTCAAAACAGCCCGCCGTGTAATCGAGGAACGGGTCGCGGCGAATGCCGCAGCGGGC
>CAYOKC010000099.1:1407-5563 GCA_964404415.1 uncultured Leptolinea sp.
CATCAATCCATTGATTACTTCGTGGATGGTGCCGTCACCGCCGGTGGCAACCACACGCTTATATCCCTGATGGGCCGCGTTTTCCGCGATCTCTGCGGCGTGACCCGGATACACGGTTCCTGACCAATCGGCCCCTCCCAGTTCATCGGCAACGCGGCGGATATTGGACGCAACCGGCCAGGCACGCCCCAGATTGGCAATGGGGTTAAAAATGAACAGCGTGTCATGTCGCATAGAAAAAGGACTCCCGGGAGGAATTTGATTTAATTATACCTGTATTCAATTTGACCAATCCCTCCCTGAACGGTATAATTTTCCTGTTAGCAATTTATTCCAAATGACAGGGGCGGTATGGCACTGCAGGGAAATCTTCGCGACTTTCCATTTGCGCAACTGCTGAATCTCGTAAATTTAGCCCGCAAAACAGGCATGCTCGAGATCATCCAGAAGGGTGAGACGGCGCATGTCTATTTCCGTGACGGCCGCCTGGCCTGCGCGTTGACCACAAACGAAGATTCGTCCCTTTCGGCTGTACTTTATCAAAACCAGCGCATAAGCCCCAACCTGTACCGGGCGATCAAGAGCAAGGGCGGCGCTATCTGGGACAAGGAACTGGGGCTGCAATTGATCAACGCGGGCTTTGTCTCGCGCGAGACCATTTTAAACAGTCTCCAGCAGCACAATGTGGCGATCATCCGCCGGTTATTCACCTGGCAGGAAGGGGTTTTCCGGTTTATCCCCAACGAACCCCCGCCCGAAGACAAAATCGCCCTCAACATGGAACTCGAGAACCTGATCATGGAAGGTTCCCGGCACATTCAGGAAATGGAACTCTTGATGGACGAGCTTCCCAACCTGGATGTATCCTTAAGATTTTCCGACCGGCCTGAAAACAATCTCCGCAAAGTCAACCTGACCGTGGAAGAGTGGAAGGTCGTTTCATTCGTCAATCCAAAGAACACAATACGCCAGATAGCACAGGCTACCTCCATGGACGATCTGCAGATCCGCCGTGTGGTTTACGGTTTGCTTCAGGCAGGTCTGGTGGAAGTGCTGAAGACTGAGCAGAGCCGCCCGTTACCGGCGACCACACTCCTGCCGAACCAGTCCAGGGAAGAGCAGAGATCACTTGTGAACCGGTTGATCACACGGATCAGGGGACTCTAAACTTTGGCCGGTACTACCACACCAGTACAAATCGTAAAGATTGTTGTCACAGGACCATTCAGCGCGGGGAAAACGGCGTTCATTGGAACTGTCAGCGAAATTGACGTCGTCTCGACGGAACAGAATATCACCAGCGAAGCGGAAAAAATCAAAGCCACCACCACCGTCGCGCTGGATTTCGGCCGTTTGACGATCGACAAATCCCTTGTTTTGCACCTGTATGGTACACCCGGTCAACGCCGATTTGAATTCATGTGGGATATTCTGGCCGAAGGCATGCTCGGGTACATCCTGATGGTTGACAGCACCAAACCGGAGACCTTCCGCGAGGCGCGCTATATTCTGGATACCTTCACCGATCACTCGGATTCGCCTTTTGTGGTGGCCGTTAATAAACAAGACCTGGAAAATGCCTGGGATGTGGAAGATATCCGGCATGCCCTCCGGCTGAAGGATGATATCCCGGTACTGCCCTGTGTGGCAACCGATATGAAACCGGTGAAAACCGTTCTCCTCAGCCTGCTGGATATCATCCGCGCGAAGCTTGAGCTGGATTGATCTCCGGCTCCGTGAAAAAATGGACGATGTAGCATTCTCTCCCGATCTTCAGGAGATATTCCGGATGGGGATCCAGGAGATCCTACCGGCTGACCAATGGCCGGAGGTTTTTGATTCTGGAGAATCATCTGAAGACTTCTTTCAATCCATTTTGTTAAAATGCGAAACCGCTTTTGGCGTTGAAACAGCCACCGGTATTTTTTTACGCTGCGGGTGGGCAGGTTTTAAATTCCTGGTTCGCCGTCACGGGAATCTGGCAGGTATTGACAATCTCGAATTCCGGCTTCAGCCTCCCCGGCAGCGGTTGATGGACGGATTGAACCGCGTCACCGCATTGCTCCAGGGTTGGAAGACAGATAATTTCCAGATCGATCAGGTTGGAGACGATGTGGCATTGACCATAACGTCTGCCCACGGAGAACTGACCGCCGCGCAGGCCCGGATCGGTCAACATTTCTATGCCGGCCTGTTTCAGGAATACCTGTACTGGGCGGGCGGGGGAAAGCAATACCCGTTTGAGGTCAGGCCTCTGGGGGAAGAGCCGGCTGTTCGAGTTCAATTCCGGCTTCTGCCTGTAGATTGACCGTTTCACCGGATTGATTCCGGTTGACCAGATAGATACCGACAAAAACCAGCAGACCACCTGTCACCTGAAACGCGCTCAGCGGTTCACCGGCGATGGGAATGGCCAGCAGCGCGGAGATGACCGGCGACGCGATCATGGTGGGGGAGACGATCGACGCGGGGATATGCCCGAGCGCGTAGGTCATACAGAAATAACCGCATACCTGTGAGACGACACCGGCCGCGATGAACACCATCCATGTGGATGCGGGGTATCCGGAAAGCGGAGCCCGGCTGACAAGGCAGATCACCAGCAAAGTGATGGCGCTTCCCGCGGCGATCAGGCCGGTACTGGTGAGCGCGTCAACCCTGGAACGGGAACGCTGGGTGATCAGGTAATACCCGGCAAAGAAGAATGAAGAGAGCAGCGCGAGCGCGTCACCCTTGCTGAATGATGGGTGCAGAATTAAATTCGAGCCGAAGACAAAGCTCATCCCGGCGATCACCAGCGCGAGGCCGAGCCAGAATTTACCGGTCATTTTCTGTTTCCAGAAAAGCCACGCGATCAATGCCACCCAGACGGGGGCAATGAAGTTGATCAGGTTCGCGTTGGCAATGCTGGTATAGGCAATGGCTGTGCTCCATGCACCGTGGTCCAGCGCGGTGATGAAACCGGCAGCCAGCGGACCCAACAGCCAGCGTTTTTCCACGCGGATCTTGCCCTTCGATTTGATGGCAATCACCGGAAGTAAGATCAGGGTCGCGGTAAGCATTCGGTAGAACGAAGCCACAATCCCGGGAGCGTTTGACGTGCGTACGAAGATGGCTGACATGGACAGGCACAAAATTCCCAGCCCGAGGGCCAGGTAGGGAGCCGCTTTTTGGTTCGATGGCATATAGTTATGGTCTTTCGGGTGCGGGAATTTTCAGTCCGGCCAGGTTTCCAGTATTCCCGGAAGTTCTGCCAGCGTATTGATCGTGCGGTCGGGTTTTATAGTCTCAAAATGAGCCTGTACGGCGCTGCGGTTGACACGGCGGGTGATCCAAACGTTATGCATGCCCAGATTCTTGGATCCAAGAATGTCTGCTGCCAGGGTATCGCCAACCATGATTGACCGTTCCGGCTGCACCCGCATGGCATCGAATGCAAGTTGATAGATCTGCGGGTGGGGTTTGCGCACTCCGGCGGAGGCGGACGTATTGATGTATTCGAAGAACGGGCGGATGCCGGCTTTGTCTACCAGAACCTGCACATCCCAATCGTCACTGGCATTCGATATGATACCCATGCGGTATCCGGCATCCAGTAGAGCCTGCAGGGTGGCATGGGTATCTTCTTCAATGATCCAGTGTGACTGGGTGATGGCATACATACGCGCCAGATGCGTGCGCAACTGTTCGCGGCTTACACCGGACACACCCTGGCGTTCCAGAACAATACGCAACACCCGCTCTGTGGTGATTTCAGAAAGGTCGGTATCACGTTCGGAGTGGTAGGCTTCCTGCCTGGACAGGAATTCAGACAGGAAAACATCCTTGTTCAACGTAAAACCGGCTTCGAGCAGCGATGCCGCCAGTTCCTGATAGGCAACCGCCAGTACATCGGGCAGGTGCCCGTCAAAATACATGAGCGTGCTGCCCAGATCGAAGAATATGACATCTATGTTCGGGTTTTTCATCACCCGATAATTCTAACCGTTTAATAACCCTTTTCCGGATCGAACCTGTTGAACAGCGGGGCGTTTTCAAGGTACCGGTTTATGTTCGTGCAGAACAGGTCGACGGCCCGCGCATTGTAATGCGGGCTGACGCCTCCCACATGCGGTGAAACCAGGAAGTTCGGGGTTTTCCACAGGGGGCTTGTGGC
>CAYOKC010000099.1:5573-14220 GCA_964404415.1 uncultured Leptolinea sp.
GAAAACATCCACCGCGGCGCCGGCGATCACTTTTTTATCCAGCGCTTCTTTCAGCGCGGAGAGGTCTGTAATCCCGCCCCGGCTGAGATCAATGAAATAGGAGGTCGGTTTCATGGCCGCGAATTCCTCGGTGCTGATCATATTGCGGGTGGTCGGAGTAAGTGGCACGGCTACCACCACAAAATCACATTCCTTCAGCATGGAATTCAAAGCCTCGATGGGATAGAGGCGGTTGAAAAAGTCACCTTCAGGATCGCCTGTTCCCGCGGGAATATATCCTTCATCTTTGATCTGTTTGAGGTCCCGTTTTGCCGCCAGAACCGTCACCTGGAAGGGCATCAACAGGCGGGCAACTTCACGATTGATACTGCCGTAGCCGATCAACCCGACTGTGCTTCCGCGCAGTTCGTGGTGTTTATAGTGCTCCCAACGTTTTTCCGGCCAGTGGGATTTAGTTTGATTTTCGATCATCCCTTTGACATTCGCGCCAAGCGCCAGCATCATGGTCAGGGCGTACTCCGCCATTTGCGGGGCGTTGGCGCCGCTCATGGTGGTGGCGATCAGGTCAGGTTTTTCCATGACCGGTTTTTTAATGGCATAGTCAATACCGGTGTAATGGAACTGGATCCATTTCAGGTTGGGTGCCTGGGCAGGTTCCGGCAGCACCGAGTCAGTATAAAGGATATTGGTTTTCGCCCAGATTTCGTCCGGCACTTCGTTGGGCTGATGCGCCCGCATGGCGGTGACTTTCAATCTGGGAGAAACCTGGCGGATCTGCTCGATCTGCGCTTCTGTAAATGGCATGGTGATCAGTAAATGGATTGATTCGCTTGTCATTTGAGGTAAATCCCTTCAGGGTCAAGATCTTGCCGCAATATGCGGATCTCATCCGGAGTAGGCGGCTCTGTGACAGAGTTGCATGATTCACAGCGCAACGCCCAACCGGTGTTATCACGGGCTTCATCAATGGTGCGGCCGGGGTGCAGGGCTGTCAATACCAGTTCACCGCCGGCATCGGGTTGCAGAATGCCAATATCGGTCACCACAGCCTGCGGACCTTTGCCGCGCAGGTTAAGTTTCTCGCGCCCGCCGCTGCCGTCAACGAAACCGGCGGAGGTGCAAAAATCCACCTTCTCGGGAAACCGGCGTTTCTGGTGCGGGGTGATGATGTAGCATCGGTTGGCCCAGGCCGCGATCTCGCGCGAACCGCCGGAACCCGGCAGGCGGGTCTTCGGGTTCGCGTAGTCTCCAATCACGGTGGCATTGATATTGCCGTATTTGTCGATCTGCGCGCCGCCGAGGAAACCGACATCCACATTGCCGCGCTGCAGGTAGAGGGTGAAAATTTCGTACATACTGCACACTGATGACGCGCCGGATACCAGGGTGGGGTCGCCAATAGAAAGGGGAAGCCGCGCGGGTCGCGCGCCAATCACCCCGGCTTCGTAGATCATTTGCAGGTTGGGGGCATGGGTGCGCTGCGCCAGGTTACAGGCCAGGTTGGGCAGGCCGACGCCCACAAATACCACGTCTCCGTCACGCAGCAGGCGTGCCGAATTGACGATCATTAATTCAGTGGAGGTGTACTCAGTATTCGCCATAGTTCACCGGAACGCTCAGTCTATCGCCCACTTTCAGGCGGGCATGGGTGCTTTCACCCAGTTTTTTCCAGTAGGCATCCCGGTCGGGGAGGCCGAAAACCCATTCATCCAGATATTGCTGAACTGATTCGGGGGTTTCGCTGATCTTATCCCATTGCAGGTAGAACTCATTGTCGCGGTCATAATACCCTTGCGTGTAGCTTGGGTGACTGCAGAAGGGTACATGGCATACGGCATCCACGATCAGGTCCGGAATGAGGGTGCGGTTGGGATCTGAACGGATCACCTCTTCCGGCACGATCTCTTCTGCCGTAAGTATGACTCGTTCCGCGGCAAAAGCGGCTTCCTTTTGTTCGCCGAGGATGCCCCAGATCTGCGCGTTGCCGCTCGAGTCTGCCCGTTGAACGTGGATAATGGCCACGTCGGGGTTGAGCGCGGGAACCACCACCACCGGCTTGCCGGAATAGGGGTCGGTCACCCGTTTGAAATTCGAGTTGACCTTTTCCAGGTCAAACGCGCCGGTTTCATTCATCGGCAGAAAAGGCAGGCCGGACGCACCGGCCTGCAATCGGGTGATCATGGCAAAGTGGGAGTATTCTTCGATCTCTACAAGCTTCTTTTCCACCAGGGAACGCAGGTTGCGCAATGACCCTACGCCCGGGTTTCCCATGTATGAAAAGATGATCTTTGACGCGCATCCAGCCGCGGCCATCTGTTCATATATGAGGTCGGGGGTGGCACGGGCCAGGGTCAGGTTCTTGCGCCCCTGCCGGATGATCTCATGCCCGGCAGCGAAGGGGATCAGGTGGGTGAAACCGGCCGCGTAGACCGAGTCACCATCTTTCACATACTGGCTGACAGCTTCTCTGAGGGAGCAAAGCTTGTTCATCGGCGCTCTCAGGCTTTGCGGATCTGTGTGCGGATCTGTTCGTGCATGTACAACTGGACATAATACAGGCCGCCGGCATTCTTGCCGCTCGAACCGGAGCCTTTCCAGCCGCCGAACGGTTGGAAGCCCGGCCAAGCGCCTGTGGTGGCGCCCTGCGGGCGGTTGGCGTAGTTCACGCCCGCTTCGATCTTATCGAAGAAGGTGGCAACCTCGTCATCGTTGCCATAAATGCCGGCCGTCAGGCCGTAGGCAACGTCATTGGCGAGTACCAACGCTTCATCCAGGTTTTTCACCCGCCCGATAGTAGAAATGGGCAGGAACATTTCATGTTTCCAGAGTTGGTGGCTGAAGGGAAGGTTATCTACCAGGGTGGGGGCGCAGAAGTACCCCTTACCCAGGGCGCCATCCGTCAGGATCTTGCCGCCGGTGAGGATCTTGCCGCTGCGTTTCAGGTCATCCACGAAATTCTGGTAATCATTGTAGGATGCCTTGTTGATCACCGGGCCAAGCCACACTTTGCGGTCGGTGGGGTCGCCGATGACCAGTTTGTTGGCGGCATCCACCAGTTTGCCGACAAGCGTATCGTAAATGGAGTCTTCAATGTAAATGCGGGAGGCAGCCGAACATTTCTGTCCCTGCAAACCGAATGCCGAGCGGATGATGCCGGTAACGGCTGTTTCCAGATCGGCATGTTTGGTGACGATCACCGGGTTTTTGCCGCCCAATTCCAGAATGGTGGGTCGTACCCACTTGCCGGCGGCAAAATCACGGTAAAGTTTCATGCCCACACCGTAGGAGCCGGTGAAGGTGACGCCGGCCACATCCGGGTGTTCAATCAATGCCTGCCCGAGGGTGGCGCCGCCGCCGGTGACGTAGTTAAAAACACCGGCGGGAAGACCCGCGTCACGCAGGCATTCCGCCAGCAGTCGGGCTGTCCAGGGGGTATCGGTGGCAGGTTTCATCACCACGGTATTGCCAGCGGCCAGAGCCGCGCCGACAGGCCCGCCCGTGAGCGCGCACGGGAAGTTGAAGGGACTGATCACCAGCCAGACGCCGTACGGGCGCAGCACGGAGGTGTTATCGGCTTTAAAGCCCACCAGCGGGTCGTGGCCCATTTCATACACAAAGCCTTTGTGGGCTTCCACCTGGTCACAGGCATAGCGGATCAGATCGGCTGTTTCAGCGGCGTCACCCAGCGCTTCGGTGCGGTTCTTGCCGACTTCCAGTGACATGGCCACGCCGAATTCATAGATGCGTTCGTCCATCAGGGCGGCGGTTTTTCGCAGCAATTCAACGCGTTTCTCCCAGGGGGTGTGCGACCAGGCCGGGAAAGCTTTCTTCGCGGCGGTCACCGCCAGGTTGGCCGTCTCAGCGTTGCCCTTCTGGAAGATCCCCAGCACCATACCGGTGTCAATGGGGGAGCGGTTTTCAAATTTCTCATCTACCTTTACTTCTTTGCCATCGATGAACATGGCATATTCTTCACCCAGGCGGGCTTTTTTCTCCGCGAGGGTTGCCTCAAAGCGGGTATGCAATTCTTCAGGGGGATTAAACATTGTGGCATAGGTCAACTTAAACGCAGACGATTCGGTCATTGATTCAAGCCTCCAAAAATAATTTGAATCGGGTAATTACCAGTATAGTCAATGGGATGCTTTCAGTCAAAATCATCCCGGACGATATAACCGGTCATATGCCGGTATTTTTCACGAACAAACCGGTGAGCTGGATTACAGGCTGACGACTTTATCCGCCTGCTGGATGGATTCCAGGATATCCGGCATCCCACCGACTATTCCAACTTTCACTTTGTCGGCCACTCCCAGCGAGTCAACGCAGGTTTTGCAGATGATCAGGTGGGAACCTTTTGATTCGAGTTCAGCCAGTTGGGGCAAAACCCGCGAATCTTCACAGGCTAACAAGACACCTTCTGTGTAGAAAAGGATCCGGTCAGGCAGATCACCGGAGGTCAAAGTCAGACTGAGATACTTTTCCGCCAGAGTCTGCTGCAAGCCGGCGGGACCATCCCCCATACCATTGCGGGTAAATACTAAAACTGTGGATTTCGCCATTGTCACCTCGTAGTTATATGAATAATGTTTTGACGGGACAGGGTAGATGATAACCGATTATCCTCCGGCGACCGGGTGAATTTGCGCGCCATGCCGGGTTCGATTAAACTCTACGGTATGGCGGAATCATTTCAAACATACATCGGGATAGATGTTCAGGCCGGGCCAAAACCGTATTTTTATACGGCGATGAATTCCAGCCTCGAGATGATCGCCTGCGGGCATGGCCGCAGGCAGGATGTGATCGCCTATCTGGCCGGGCAGTCTTCGGCGCTGGTAGCTGTCAATGGACCGGTTTGCCTGGCGCAGGATTCCGTGCAGATCGGGTTGTTTGAAGCCGGGGAGGCCGGCCAGGCAGCGAGCCGCAGCGGGGACCGCGAACTGGAAGCCGGCGGTTTTCACGATCTGGCTGTTCCCGAACACACAAAAAAAGCACCCCTGTGGGTGGAGCGCAGCCTGGAACTGGCGGAGGCTCTCAAGCGGCTCGAGTATTCGATGGATACCAGCAGCCGCCAGTTTTTTGAAACACAATCCGACGCCGCGTACTGGCTTGCCACCGGCGCCATGCCATACGATTCCCGTTCACTGGAAGGACGCCTACAGCGTCACCTGTTGCTGTGGGAATTCGGGCTGGCCGTAAAAGACCCGATGAATTTTCTTGAGGAATTTACACGTTTCCGGCTGCGCACGTCACAGGTGCCGTTGGAGCAGATCCTGCCCGGGCATGAACTGCGGGCGATGATCGCCGCGTCAACCGCCTGGCTGCTTGACAACCATCCCGGCCGGGTGCGGTGTTATGGAACTGTCAACGCGGGAGAGGTTATCCTTCCGCTGGAATTCAACCGCAAACAGAATTGACGGTCACTGTTCTTCAGGAACTGAAATCACCGGTTGCTGGATTTCCAGAACAGCCGGCGCGGGGTTCTCCTGTGTGCCGAAATGAACCGATCCGCCGGTTGAAAACGCGGCAAATTGGTTGTCAATCCAGATGACCAGTCCCAGGGGCGGGCGGGGTGACACCATGCTGGTGTAAACCACCTGCCCATTAACCGAAAAGACCACGGACCCGGTCAACCAGTCCAGCCGGTAGGAATGCCATTGTGTCGCGTCATGGTTCAAAATGGCATACTCATCGTGAATGAACCGGGCAGCCGCGCGCCGAACCTGGCGTGCGGTATTCCGCGTGAGCAGAAGCGGGAGGAGAGGAAGTCCCAGAGTGAGCACCGCCGGAGGTACAGGTCGGGAAGCGAAGACGGATGCCATCAAACCGTTTGCCGGCGTGGTTGATTGGAAGCTGAGGTCATTTTTAGGGGAGCCAAAAAAGAACCAGGCGGCCTGTGGAAGCGCGGGCAGGCGGATCCCCGAGCCGCGAATGCCCATTCCCAGGGCAAACGGGTCGTTCCAGAAGCCGAAACCCCACGTTCCGGGCAATGACCGGTCAGACACACGCGCCTTCATGGTGAGTGAGACCGGAGGCCGGTACAGGAGATCCCCACGGGGTAACCGGGAATAGTCATCCATCTGTGCCAGGCGGTACCGGCTGGCTGGCCCGGCTTCTATCCGGAATAGCAAGGACGGCCCATCTGTGGTTTCTGAACAGGTTACCTGCCCGGTGTTCCGGGTATTCTCATTAATAGCTGAATACATTCCCATACAGGGATTATTCTCTAAACACACCATACTCGCAACTGCACGGTACAGAGATTCGGAATTAACGCGTCAGTCGAGCTTGAATTGTTCGACGATCTTCTCCAGTTGATCCGCCAGCCCGGATAATGCCACGGCGGACTCGGAGACTTCCTCCGCCTGCGCGCTCATCTCTTCGGCCGAAGCGGAGACTTCTTCCACCGCGGCAGAGTTTTCTTCCGAAATTGACGCGATGTTCTCTATGGCCTGCATTACCTCGGTTGAACTGGCTGCCATCTGTTCGGTGGCGGCTGTGTTCTCTTCCACCACGGCGGATACCGTTTCCACGGCGGATACCAATTCACTGGCTGTCGCTGACATTGTCCCCGCGGAAGCCGAGGCATCCTTCGCCTGCCGGTTGACATTCTCGCTGGAGGTCAGGATATTCTGCAGCGCGTCACCGGATTGGTTGGCCAGGCTGACTCCCGCGTCCACTTCTTTGGAACCGCTGTTCATGGCTTCAACTGCTTCAGCCACGGATTGTTGAATGTGTGAGATTAACCCGGCAATTTCTTTTGTGGATGTGGATGACCGTTCCGCCAGTTTCCGCACTTCATCGGCGACAACGGCAAAACCCTTACCAGCTTCACCGGCGCGGGCGGCTTCAATGGCGGCGTTCAGGGCCAGCAGGTTGGTTTGCGACGCGATATCTTCAATTGTTGTGACAATGGCGCCAATCTGGTCGGATCGGGAGCCCATATCCTGTACGATCCGCGAGGAATTGTCGACGGCTTTCTTTATGGATTGCATCCCCGATAGCGTTTGATTTACAGTCTGGTATCCGCGCCGCGCGGCTTCCGCTGCTTCGTTGGAATCCGCGACCACCTGGTCAATATTGCCGGATACATGGTCGATGGCTTCCGATAGTTTATTGGTCATGGTGAAGGCTTTCGTGGTGGCGTTGGCCTGATCCTGAGCACCGTGAGCCACACCGTCAATGGCACGCCCCATTTGTTCTATGGACGAGGCGGTCCGGTTCACGGCTTCCGCCTGCTGGGTAGTTCCAGTTGCCACCTGTTGAATGGTGGTGGAAATCTGGTTGGTCGCCTGGCTGGATTGATTGGAAGCATTGGCCAATTGATCTGATGTTTCTTTTACCCGTAAAGTCGCCGAAGCAACATCCGAGATCGTTTTATGCAGATTCCGAGACATGATCAGCAGCATGTTTCCCAGGGTATCGTCGGCTGATTTCGGCTGAACCACCACCGAAAGGTCATTGTTGGCTATCGAAGAGGCGGCAGTTGTCATCTCCATCAGATAACGCCGTGTGCTCACAACAGACCGGCAAAGATCACCAAATTCATCTTTTCGCGCCAACAGAAGTTTTCTGGTTTTCTCTTCAATCACCAGGTCAGTGCTGCCCAGCATTAATGTGTGAAGGGCGCTATCCAATGCTTTCAGGGGAATATTGATACTTTGGCTGAGGACGAAGACAATAATTATGGAGACGGCGAGGCAAATCAGAAATCCGGATGCCAGGATGATTCGCGTCGTGTGAAAAATATTGACCGCGGACGCGTATTTCTCTTCTGATTCCTCCTGCAATTGCTTCTCCAACAGGCTGAATTCCTCTTCCACTGCTTGCTGCGCTTTGAACATCCGCCCGCCGGACGAAACACTCATTAGAGCGCCGGCAAAATTATTATTGGATAGATTGGACGATGCCTCTTCCGCCGCGGTCTTGAACTCCTGCCAGCTACTAAAGAATTTCCCCAGCCTCTCTGAATCTTTATCCAGTTCTTTCAATACGGCTACTGATCCGTCAACCTCTCGGATGGTAGTGGTCAGGTCGGATAGGATATCTGAACCCATTTCCGGCGAGGTCATATAACGGTAGATGTCCCCCTTGATCCGGTTGATCTTTCCATATATCTCTTCCATTTTTACAACCAGAACCATTTGTTTGTTAGATATCGCATCCAATTTGGAATTCTGGTCTGTTACTCCCTTGAAACCCAGTGCCGTCATAATTAACATCAGAAAGATGATGATTCCAAAACCCCACGTCAGTTTTCGATTGGTTCGAATATCGTTGACGAAATTCATGGATCCTCCCTTTTCAGGACGATTAGGTTGCCAGGCGGCTTTAAGCGGGAATGGGCTTGCTGCAGGCGCGTTTAATAACGGATCGTCTGTAACGTATAAAGGAATGATAGTATCCTGCTGATTAATATTCAGTAAACATGACGTGTAAAAATAATTAATCTTAAATTAACACTACTTGTACCAAAGTATCCGGTTCTTAAACACTACGGCTCACGTTGTTCTAATATAAGAAAGTTCTAATTTGTTTTGGTGTTTTATTTTTGTATCATTAAACATATTTCCAATTCTTGTCAGGTATCACGCGGTACAACGTATCAGATTGTTCGTTCCTGCGGATGTTTTTTCCCGGGTAC
>CAYOKC010000100.1:0-4816 GCA_964404415.1 uncultured Leptolinea sp.
CGGACGACCCGGACCGGCTGTGCCCGACACTCAACAGTTTTATCCCGCTGGACGCCTCGTTGCCGTATAGTATGCACACCATCATTGAGCAAATTGTGGATGCGGGTTCGTTCCTCGAAATGCAAACCGGGTTTGCCGGCAACGCGGTAGTTGGCCTGGCAAGGTTTGACGGACAGGCGGCCGGTATTGTGGCGCAGGAACCCTCTATCATGGCGGGAGTCATTGACATTGACGCGGCGGACAAGATCTGCCGCTTTGTGCGTATGTGTGATTGTTTCAACATCCCGTTGGTAACACTGGTGGATTCCCCCGGTTTCCTGCCGGGTGTTGACCAGGAACACCGCGGCATCATCCGGCATGGCGCCAAGGTGCTTTACGCGTATTCTGAAGCTACCGTGCCGAAAGTCAGCCTCATCACCCGCAAGGCGTACGGCGGCGCGTATGTAGTCATGTCAAGTAAATACCTGGGGACGGATATCACCTATGCCTGGCCCAGCGCAGAAGTTGCTGTGATGGGACCGGAGGGTGCGGTGAACATCCTGTACCGCAAGCAGGTCGAATCTGCCGCGGATCCTGCCGCGGAACGCAAACGACTGACGCAGGAATATCGCGAAACTTATTTGAATCCCTATTCCGCGGCTTCTCTCGGCGCGGTGGATGAAGTCATCGAGCCGCAGGAAACCCGTCAGAGGATTATCGCGGCATTGAAAGTGCTGCGGACTAAAGCCATTAACCCGCCGGTTCGCCGGCACGGTAACATTCCGGTCTGAAAAGGATCTGTATGAGTCCGATAAATCAGGGTTTACTGATTACCGCGATCGGCATGGGGCTGGTTTTTCTGGCCATTGTTCTCCTCTGGGGATTAATGGCTTTTATGGTGCGGCTGGGCGCCCGTTTGGAAAAACCTGCTTCTGGCAGCCCGCAAGATACCATTGCCGGAAGCAATCCGGAACAGGGGAACTATTCCAAGAACCAGAGAAAGTACCAGGCAGCCGCCGCCGCGGTGGCTTTTGCGCTCGCGAAACGGGCCAATAAAAGCCATAAAGAAATCCTTTCCAGCGAAATTACCGGGAATGCCTGGCAAACCGCCCAACGGGCACAGGTATTGCAAGGCAAAACGAACATCTTCACCAGCCGGTCATCACGGAGGTAACATCATGGTCTATGCGGTAAGAATTGGTGATCAGACGTATTCTGTTGAGATCAACGACCTCGATTCAAGGCCCGTTGTGGTATCTGTTGACGGCGAAAGAATGGAAGTGTGGCCGGAAGAAAGCACTCCTGCTGCCGGTAGTCAACATCAAAACCAGCCGGTGGTTACGGAACAAACAGCCCCCATGCCCGTTGACAGGCTGCCGCAAAGTATTGGTGTACCGCAGGCGGCCTTATCACGCGGGGTTACAGCACCCATCCCTGGTGTCATTGTGGAGATCAGCGCCCGGCCCGGTCAAACCGTGAAACGCGGTGACGAGCTTTGCGTTCTGGAAGCCATGAAGATGAAGAATTCCATCAAAGCCGGCCGCGATGCTTCCATAGCGGCCATCAATGTCGCCGTGGGTGACCAGGTGCGTCACGGGCAGGTTTTGATCGAATTTACAGATTGACGAGGCATAATGGACTTTAGCGGACTGGTTGCTGAAATAGCCAGAGGCTTTAGCAGCTTTTCCTGGGGCAATGCTGTGATGATCGCGGCAGGCGCTCTGTTGATATACCTCGCGGTGGCCAAAGAATATGAACCGGTTTTACTGTTACCTATCGGTTTCGGGTGTATTCTGGCCAATGTGGGCATGTCAAATGAAACCGGGTTGTTCAAAATTCTGTATGATGCCGGTATTAAGACCGAATTATTCCCCCTGTTGATCTTTATCGGCGTGGGCGCGATGATCGATTTCAGCCCGCTGCTGGCTCAGCCTAAAATGGTTTTACTGGGCGCGGCCGGGCAGTTTGGCATTTATGCCACGCTGCTGCTGGCCCTTTTGTTGAAATTCCCGTTAAACCAGGCAGCATCCATCGGTGTTATCGGGGCTATTGACGGCCCGACGGCGATCTTTGTGGCTTCCAAACTGGCGCCTGAGCTTCTGGCACCCATCGCCGTGGCCGCGTATTCGTATATGAGCCTCATCCCCATCATCCAACCGCCTATCATGCGCCTGATGACCACGCGCAAGGAACGACTGGTACGCATGGACTATGCCCCGAGGCCGGTTTCACAGCGTATACGCATCGCGTTCCCAATCGTAGTCACGGTCATAATCAGCCTGCTGGCGCCTGATGCCGCGCCATTGATCGCCACATTGATGCTGGGTAACCTGCTACGCGAGAGCGGGGTGGTTGACAGGTTGAGTAAAGCTGCCCAGAACGAGATCATCAATATCGCCACCCTATTCCTGGGATTGACCATCGGGTCTACCATGACGGCATCCAGTTTTCTGAACTGGCAGACGTTTTATATCCTGCTGCTCGGTTTGCTGGCATTTGTGATCGACACTGTTGCCGGATTATCATTCGGTAAGTTGATGTGCTGGTTGAGCGGGTATAAAATCAACCCGTTGATCGGCGCCTGTGGTATCAGCGCGTTTCCCATGGCCGCTCGGCTTTCAGCCAAAATGGCCCAGGAAGAAGATTTTGAGAATTTCATCCTCATGCATGCCATGGGGTCCAACACGGCCGGTCAACTGGGCAGTGTGATCGCCGGCGGGTTACTGTTGGCGCTGGTGATGGCGTTTCATTGATCGAGGGGATAACGTATGCCTGTATTGCCTTCCGGTAAGAAAATCGAGTTGATCCCGCAGATGCGGCAGATCAATTTTATTGATGAACTGCCTGACCCCGGGTTTTTCTGGATCGACACACCGGAAGATATTCGCGAATCCAACCTCCCCGGCGAAGCTGAGATCAACCGGCCGATGAAGCAGGTGCCGTTGCCGGAATCCATTGATGAGTTTCTGCAATACATCAGCATCGTTGTTGTAGACCAGTCCGGTTTCCCTGAGATCACCGATTTCACCCTGAAAAATTTTCCACCCAAAGGATACCTGAACCGGACTGACCATGGCGTGTGGACAAGCTGGATCCGCAGCGAGCCTGTCAAGTTGTATCTCGAGATCCGTATGTCAGAATGTTTTGACCAGGTGGAATACCTTACCCGGCGCAACCTGTGGGAAGCAGCCAACCCCAACGCGGAACGCGGCAAACAATCGCTGGTCAAACGCTATGACCTGTTTTTGCAGAATGAAGCGCCGGAAGAAAAGAAAAAACGCCATGAACGCAATATCAAACGTGCGCGGGATTATATTGACCGCCTTGCCGTGATGGAAGTCACCGACCGTAACGCCCAGGTCACCTGGGTTGACCTGCTGCTGGAGCAGTTGGCCGTCTCACAAACATGGTATGACGGTGAAATTTTACTCGCCAAGCATTGTGCTGCCGACCCCAGACAGCTGGCTTACCACATCGGCTATCTGAAGTGCCTTTTTGAAGAGCGGAAATTCACCGAAGTGGAAAAAGATGTATGGGAAGCTTTGAAACAATACCCCAAGAATATAGAATACTGGCAGATCATGATCAATATCTTTTTCTACCAGCAAAAATATGATGACGCCCTGCAGATCGTGGCCAGCGCGCAGGCGATCAACCCCGATAATCAGGATCTGCTGGACTTCCAGTACCGTATCGAAAAAGCCATGAAAGGGAAAGACAACCAATGATCAGCCGTGTTTGGCATGGGTACACCACCCCCGAAAATGCCGATGTTTACGAGAATTTATTAAAGGAAGAAATTTTTACAGGGATTGGGAACCGTCACATTGAGGGATATAAAGGCATCCAGTTGTTCAGGCGTGACGTAACCGGTGAAGTGGAATTCATCACCGTGATGTGGTTTGATTCGATCGATTCTGTCCGCGCTTTTGCCGGGGAGGATTATGAAGCTGCCGTAGTACCCCCCAAAGCCCGGGCGGTACTAAAACGGTTCGACGACCGCTCGCAGCATTACGAAGTCCGCGAGACCAGAGGGAGTAATCAATGATTTTTCAGGCTGGTGGTTTCACCACCGGCTTGTTCTTATAATTTAAACAATTGCGAGCTTCTCATAGAAGAAATAGTACGGGCCGGTTTCTTACAATGTGAATTTCTGAAAAAATGTAAACAGAACCGGCAATCTATCTAAATAAAATCTATACAAATACGTGATAATCTAAACACCAGAGATATGTTGTTAAGGTTTGGAGTGAATTATGTCAAACAAAATTCTGGTGGTTGACGATCAGGCCAGTGTCAGGCAATTGCTGCAGGATTACCTGACTGAACAGGGTTTCAAGGTGATCACGGCTACCGATGGGCAGAATGCCATATATACCGCCCGGCACGAGGAGCCTGACCTCATCCTGCTGGATATCATGATGCCGCGCATGGATGGCTATGATTTCCTGCGCCAATACCGCCAGGAACGCCAGACCCCGGTGATCATCATTACCGCGCGGGAGGAAGAGACCGACGCGGTGGTTGGCCTGGAACTGGGCGCGGACGACTATGTGATCAAGCCCTTCCGCATGCGCGAACTGGTGGCCCGCATTCACGCCGTTCTCCGCCGCAAAGAAGAAGCGCCGGAGAAATTCAACCTGTACCGCGAAGGAGACCTGGTTCTGGACGAGCGAACCCACTCGATCACATTGAAAGAGAATCCCGTCTCTTTAACCCCCATAGAGTTTGACCTGCTGCGCACCTTGATGCGGGCTCCGGGGCGCGTCTTTTCCCGTTCAGAACTTATTGATCACCTGGCTGACAGCGGATTTGCCGGCCTGGATAGCACCTTGAA
>CAYOKC010000100.1:4826-14066 GCA_964404415.1 uncultured Leptolinea sp.
CTACGAACGCACCATCGATGTGCACATCCGCAACCTGCGCACCAAGATCGAACCTGATCCGGCCAATCCAACCTATATTGATACCGTATTCGGGGTAGGGTATCGCTTCATAAAATCAGAATGAAGTTTTCACGCAGATCCCTTTATTTTAAATTGATCGTTGGTTTCATTGGCGTAGCTTTTTCTGCCACCGCCATCGCGGCGATATTCGTGCGTTTCACAACCACAGACAGCCTCGCGCAGTTCCTTATTGACCAGCAGCGCAGCAGTATGGTGCAGTCGTTAATAAATTACTATACGATTCACGAGTCGTGGGATGGCGTGGAAGAAAGCTGGGATGATATGCAGCGGCAGACAATCCCCACGCCCAATCCCCCGTCGCCCACCCGTGAGCCTGCTCCCAGCCCTGATCCATCAGCAGAAAAGCCATTCAATGAAAAATTCCGCCGTAACCTTTTCGGCCTGGCGGCTATGGATGGAACGGTCATCGTATCGGTTGACCAGGATTATCCCGCAGGTTCACATTTGCCGCCGGAGATGTTTTCCAGCAAGACTGTGATCGAAGTTGACGGGAAAGAAGTTGGCACGATCTTGACCGCAAAACACATCTCACGCTTCAGCCCCGAAGAAGCCCTGTTCCTGGAACGCACCAACCAGGCACTGCTTATTTCCATCTTTACCGGTTTGCTGGTGGCGGTAGTCATTGGCACGATCCTCGCCCGCAAGTTGACCATGCCGCTGCGTGACCTGACCCGGGCGTCACAGAACATCGCAGAAGGCCAGTTGGAGCAGGAAGTCAAAGTCACCTCACAGGACGAGATCGGTCAACTGGCGGAAGCCTTCAACCAGATGAGCCGAGAGGTAGCGCGGGTCAATGCGTCGCGCCGGCAGATGACGGCGGATATCGCGCACGACCTGCGCACCCCGTTGACGGTCATCGCGGGGTATATTGAATCCATGCAGGATGGCGTGCTGCAACCCACGCCGGAACGTTTTGAATTGATCTACACAGAGATCGAACGCCTGCAAAACCTGGTGGGTGACCTGCGCATGCTCTCGCAGGCGGATGCCGGCGAACTTTCATTGCACCCGCAGGATATCCAGCCCAAGAACCTACTCGACCAGGCCGCGGCGCTGTTTGAGCATCACGCCGACCGGCAATCGGTGACTATCCGCGTTGACGCGCTGGATGACCTGCCATTAATTCATGTGGATGAAGCCCGTATGATGCAGGTGTTGGATAACCTGATCAGCAATGCCCTGCGCTACACCCCGGAAAACGGTCGGATTGTGCTCGCCGGAAAGTTGGTGAACGGCCGGGTGGAACTGAGCGTGGAAGATAACGGCTGCGGTATTGCCCCCGAGGACTTACCGCTGATCTTTGACCGCTTCCACCGGGCGGATAAATCCCGCCATTCCGATGAAGGCGAATCCGGCCTGGGGTTGGCGATCGTCAAAGCTCTGGTGGAAAGCCAGGGCGGTAAGGTTTGGGCGGAATCCGAAGTTGGAAAAGGTTCCGCCTTCAAAATGCGTTTCTGACGCACCGTCGAAATTTATTCGAGTATGCCTTTCACCTGACCCCCTGTAAATAGGGTCAGGTGAAGATTTTGTTCTATACGATTCCATATCTGGGGGCATAAATTGTGCCAGATTAAAAAACTTAAGATATACAAAACTTTAACCCGTCCGTCCGGTTATCCACACCTTTGCTGGCTATAATTTTTATAGCAATGTGGAACCGAAAAGTCGTAGGCGGTTGAAAGATCAGGGGAAGCCGGTGAAATTCCGGCACTGTCGCGCAGCGGTTAAAGTCCGGATGCCTGTCCACAGGTAAAACACCCTTCGCGTAAGAGGGTTGAGAGTGAAAACGATGGGAAGATGGTTGTTCCTTTTCGTTGGCGTCTCATCCTGAATGGGGTGAGCTGAATACAACGATCAGGAATAAGTATTGAATCCCCAAATTGACTATCATGATAGTGGTATAGCCAATCTCAAGAACTGTGGGGGAAATGCTGAACGCGGGTCTGAGTGTGATTTAGCTGGCGCAAAACTTGTAACCTTCTCTGTGAGTCATTCACAGATCCTTAACAGATAATCTCATACGTTACCTGGTTTTACCAAATTCACACCACAAGGTCGAGGGAAGAATATGGACATGAATCCGTCACAATTTATACCGGTTGAAATCGCCCAATCCGAGGTTAAACAGCCGTCCCTTGACCGCGTGTTCTCGTCCATCCAGAAACGGGATGGACGTGTGGATGATTTTGATATTGATAAGATCGCCATGGCGATCTATAAAGCCGCCGAAGCCGTGGGCGGGCATGATATCCGCACGGCCCGCTACCTGGCGGACCGTGTGGTGGATTACCTTCACCAGAAGAACATCCTCATTCCTTCCGTGGAAGAAGTGCAGGATGCTGTTGAAAAAGTGCTGATCGAAAACGGCCACGCGAAGACAGCTAAAGCCTACATCCTTTACCGTGACCGCCGCACGCGCATTCGCGAGGGGAAATCCGAACTGATGGATGCCGTGGCGGAAACCCTGGTGGAGACCAACCGCGAGAATGCCAACGTGGGCAACTCTCCCTCCGCCAAGATGCTGCAGATTGCTTCAGCCGCCAGCCGGCAGTATTACCTCTCCCGCCTGATCCCCGAAGATATGGCCCAGGCGCACGTCAACGGTGACATCCATATTCACGACCTGGATTTCTATGCCAAAACCCTCACCTGCGTGCAGATCCCGCTGGGGCGCCTCTTGCACACCGGGTTTGACACCGGTCACGGCTATATCCGACCTCCGCGCCGGCCGGGTTCCGCCGCCGCCCAGGCAGCCATCATCCTGCAAAGCTCACAGAATGACATGCACGGCGGCCAGTCCTTTGCTTTCTTTGACCGCGACATGGCCGAATTCATGGCTGACGCGGAAGAAAATGAGATCTACCAGGCTATGGAAGGTCTGGTCTATAACTTGAATTCCATGCACAGCCGTGCCGGGGCGCAGGTACCGTTCAGTTCCATCAATCTGGGCTGCGACACCAGCGAAGCCGGGCGGGCCGTCACCCGCAATCTGCTGCTGGCGTATGAAAAAGGCCTTGGCCGCGGGGAGACCCCCATCTTCCCGAACATCATCTTCCGGGTGAAAGCCGGTGTCAACCTCAACCCGGGTGACCCGAACTACGACCTGTTCCAACTGGCCATCCGCACGGCGGCCACCCGCATGAATCCCACCTTCTCCTTTATGGACGCGCCGCACAATAAACCGTTTGGCTCCGAAGTGGCGTACATGGGCTGCCGCACGCGTGTGATCGCCGACCGCCATGGTTCAGCTATCAGCGACGGCCGCGGCAACCTTTCTTTCACTTCCATTAACCTGCCGCGTCTGGCTTTGCGCGCCTCCGGCGATACAACCAAATTCTACGGGCTGCTTGAAGAAACCCTCACCCTTGTAGCCCGTCAGTTGATGCACCGTTATCAGATCCAATCCCACTTGAAGGTAAAGGATATGCCCTTCCTGATGGGGCAGGGCCTGTATGCCGAATCGGATCATTTACAGCCGTGTGACGAAATTGGAATTGCGTCCCGTCATGGAACATTGTCAATTGGTTTCATCGGACTGTCGGAAACATTGACTATCCTCTCCGGGTCGAACCACGCGCAATCTCCGGCATCCCGCCAGCTCGGGTTGGAGATCGTCGGCTTTATGCGCCAGTTGACGGATTACTTTGCTGAAGAATATGACATGAACTTCACCCTGCTGGCCACCCCCGCGGAAGGCCTTTCCGGCCGCTTCCTGAAGATAGACCGCAAGGTGTACGGGGTCATCCCCGGGATCACAGATAAAGATTATTACACCAACAGCTTCCACGTTCCGGTGAGCAGCGATATCACAGCCTACGAGAAGATGTCCATCGAAGGTCCGTACCATGCCATGACCAATGCCGGTCATATCAGCTATGTGGAATTGGATGCGCCTCCTGTCAATAACCTTGGCGCCTTTGAGACCATTGTGCGTACCATGGGTCAGTTGGGTATCGGCTATGGCGGCATCAACTTCCCGATCGATGAGTGCCGCCTGTGCGGTTTCAGCGGTCTGATCGATGACGAATGCCCGAAATGCGGTTGCGGTGACATCCGCCGCATCCGCCGCATCACCGGGTACCTGTCCACTCTTGACCGTTTCAACGCCGCCAAGCAGGCCGAACTTCACGACCGGCATTCGCACCTTCATTAAGTCATGCGCGTCAGATTGGCCGGGATATCCCGGGAAAGCGTCACCGACGGGCCGGGGATGCGGGTCACCGTGTTCTTTCAGGGCTGTGAGCATCACTGTCCCGGCTGCCACAACCCCCAGACCTGGGATCGGGACGGCGGGACGGATTATGACCTGGCCGATGTGTTCACCCTGCTGCGCGACAACCCGATGATCTCGGGCATCACCCTGAGCGGCGGCGAACCCTTCCTTCAGCCCGAAGCTGCCCTTGAATTGGCCTGTGAATTCCATGCGCGCGGCAAGGATGTGTGGGCTTACACCGGCTTCCTGTGGGAGCACCTGCTCAATGAAAATGACCCGGCGCGAATGGCTTTGCTGCGTGGGTGTGACGTTCTGGTCGACGGGCCGTTCAAGCAGGCGGAACGCTTTCCCGGACTGGTCTTTAGGGGCTCGGCAAACCAACGCATGATAGATGTCAAATCCAGCCTGAAGCAAAACCAACTAATTGAATGGTCCCCGTAGGTTGGGTAATACGCTCATTCACCAATCTAATCTATAGTAACTTAATAAATCTATCGCAGAAGTGCGTTTTACCCAACATGGTCTGCCGGGTCCAGTGCCTTGCTATTAAAAGAACATCCTTATAAAGCAGGATGATTCCCCCACAACTCCGCCCAACACCCACCCGCTGACAAACCCCGTGGTGAAATTCTAAAAAAGATTTCCAGCCCGCATGCAAGAAAAAGTCAATCCGCGATAAATTCGAGGTATTTCTGTGTCGCGTTTTGCAGGTCAGAATAATACCCACGGTATTCCGGCGGAAGCAGCGCGGCAATGCGGTACATGATCTCAGCGGTCATGATTTCACGTTCTTCGCGCGAAGGCAGCGTTCCTTCATACTTCAGCCGGAAAGGTCTGCCCACCCGCATGGTGAATGGTGTGCGGCTGAATCCTTTGATCTTGTCCCAAAAAACTTCACTGCCATAACTGGCGATCGGCAGGATGGGCGCGCCCGATTTGGCTGCCAGTGGAACAATACCGGGCTGTCCTTTTAGAAGTTTTCCACTGCCGCTTCGCGTGCCCTCCGGGGCTATGACCAGTATCTTCCCTTCTTTTAATACGCGCAGGGCTTCGCGGAAAGCGCCCATATCGGCTTCCCCCCGGCGGATCGGAATAGACTCCCACTGGTTAAAAAGCATGCCCATAAAAGGATTGTGCCAGGTTTCCGTTTTGACCAGTGGCACAACTTTTCGAGGCTGCAAATGGCTCAACAGGATTGGCGCGTCCAGAAAGTTGACGTGGTTGCCGGCCAGAATAAGCGGCCCTTCCATTGGAATGCGATTCAGTTCGGTATCATCAATTTCACAGATGGTCCGCGAAATTCCACGCAGGGTGAAATTGACAACACCGGCGATGGTCATTTCAGTTCCTTAAGCCCGGTTGGTAGAGCATATCCAGCTTACCGGGGTGCAGTTCAATGCGGATAGCATTGCCTTTTTCGCAGACAGTCTCCCCGTCCGCGTGAGCCGGGATACCGCCATCCAATGCCTGTATCTCCAGTTGGTTGGTGCGTAAAAAGGTGACAGCCGGATCGCCTTTCTGCGAACCCTTGGTGAACTTGCTTACCAGCGGCAGCAGCTCGCGCCGGCGCACCTGATTGACAACGCACAGATCGAACTTGCCATCTTCAGGGTTGCTCTCCGGCGCCATGTAAAAACCGCCGCCCATGCGGATGCCGTTCATGATCGAAACCATCAGGTAGCGGCCGATGTGTTCTCCTTCCGCCGTCACCAGTTTTAATTGTGGTGCGTTGAAGTACAGCAGGGTGGTTTTCAGGGCGGCCACGATATACGAGGCAAAGCCTGTGAGTAGTTTTAATTTCAAAGATTCAAAGCCAACCACCGCGTCAAATCCCACACCCACCCCGTTGGCAAAGTACCGGCCGGTGGGGAAGTTTTCGCCGTATACGCGGCCCACGTCAATGGCACGGCGGCTGCCATTGGTGACGCACTGGCAGGCTTCGGCGACTGTCGCCGGAATGCCCATGCTGTACGCCAGGTCGTTGCCGCGCCCGACGGGGATGATGGCCATGGCTGGCTGTACGCCGCGGGAATGGTCGGCTTCCAGAATGCCATTTAAAACTTCGTTTGCAGTGCCGTCACCGCCAGCAGAAACGATCACATCATAACCGGCGGCGCCGCGTGCCAGTTCAAGGGCATGACCCCGGCGTTCTGTTCGAATTAAGGTGAAATCAAGTCCGGCAGAACGGAAGTGTTCCTCAATCTCAGGTATTGACCGTTCTCCATGTCCGCGGCCTGAAATGGGATTAACAATGATGAGATATTTCATGTTTTACTCCGGGTGACAGAGTGAGAGATCAGTTTTGTTTTAGTGCTGAGATGAGGTATTGAATTATACAGGATAAGTCCTATCCCGATTTATTACCCTTATATTACAGAATGGAAACCGGTACTCAATAGATAAAACACGGAATGATCAATAGAGTTACCATCGTTCATGAAAAATTGACTATTGAAGAAATCCTATATTTTTTGTAGAATATGGCCTAAATAGATTTCCGGTCACCCGAACGGGTGACTCTGATCTGAATTCTTTTTCCCCCATTTCTATTTCAATCGAATAGTTTCGCTACAGGTAGGTTTACATGGTTGTTAAACCCGTTATTCCATATTCATCAATCCCGGATAAAGTCTGTTTGTTGTTTTCCCTGTTCACCCGGGTAATGATTAAAAGTACCCATTCGGGTAATACCCCTGTACGCGAAAAAACCTATAATCGGAAAATGGGTTCCCTCCCTGACCGGAACCTTCCACTTTCTCTACCCTTTCCCCCGATGTTGAAACTTATGACGACCGCATCCCGAGATGTCTGCCATCCTATCCCTGTAGTTCGTGGCGGTGGGTTCGCCGGCCGTGCCGGCTGGTTCAACTCGTGGGCTGCGGTTCTTCTCGTCTCCTTCTGACGTACCCCAAACCCGGCCTTGTCCATATCCCACCCGTACGGGTGGTAGTTTGCTATATCTATCGCCTATGCGCGAATTTCGCCCTTGAGGAAGACAGCCATGAATAAACCCGTCAAGAGAGTACCCCCCCAACCACCCCGTCAGCAGGGATTGTATGATCCCGCGTATGAGCATGATTCCTGCGGCACTGGTTTCGTGGTCAATATCAAAGGCACGCCCTCCCATGAGATCATTGCCCACGCGTTGACCATCCTCGATAACCTGTATCATCGGGGCGCCAGTGGTTCAGAATCAAATACCGGTGACGGCGCGGGTGTGTTGATCCAGACTCCGCACAAATTTTTCGCCCGTGAATGCAAGTCCGCCGGCTTTACACTTCCAGGCCCCCGTTATTATGGCGTGGGCGCAATGTTCATGCCGGTGGATGACGGTCAACGCCTGGCATTGGAGAAACGCTTCGAAGAGATCGTGGTGGAAGAAGGGCAGCAGGTGCTCGGCTGGCGCACCGTACCCACCGACGGCAGCATGCTGGGCGCTACGGCGCAATCGGCACAGCCGGTGGTACGCCAGGTCTTCATTGAACGCAGCGCCTACCTTAAAGACCGCATGTCTTTTGAGCGCAAGCTGTATGTCATCCGCAAACGGGCTGAACAGGCGTTACGCTATGGTGACCTTCCGGGTCATGAGTATTTCTATATTTGCAGCCTGTCTTATAAAACGGTAGTCTACAAAGGCATGCTGACGTCCACCCAGGTTCGACAATTCTTCCCCGAACTTTCAGACCCGGCGATGGAAACCGCGCTGGCGCTGGTGCATTCCCGCTTCTCCACCAACACCTTCCCCTCATGGGACCGGGCACACCCGTGCCGCTACCTGGCCCACAACGGCGAGATCAACACCCTGCGCGCCAACGTCAACATGGTGGAAGCAGAGCAGGGGCATTTCCAGAGCTCCTTCTTCGGCAGCGATATGCCCAAGATCCTGCCGGTGATCAATACTGACGGCTCCGATTCGGCCATTTTCGACAACGTACTGGAACTGCTGGTGCTCACCGGCCGTTCATTGCCGCATGCCATCATGATGATGATCCCCGAACCCTGGTCACGCCACCAGACGATGAGCGAAGAGAAGAAAGCCTTCTACGAATACCACAGCTCGATGATGGAGCCATGGGACGGCCCGGCTTCGATGGTCTTCACTGATGGTGTGGGCATTGGCGCCACCCTCGACCGCAACGGCCTGCGTCCCTCACGCTACTACGTCACCAATAATGACATGGTCATACTGGCATCCGAAGTGGGGGTGCTTGACCTGCCGGCGGACAGCATCATCAAGAAGGGCCGCCTTGAACCCGGCCGTATGTTGTGGATCGACACCGAAGACGGCCGTATCGTAAGCGACGAAGAGATCAAACATGAGATCGCCACCATCCGGCCGTACCGCAAGTGGCTGGAAAAATATATGGTCGACCTCGAAGACCTGCCAGATCCGGAGACGCCTCCGCTTAGCGGCATTGGAAGCGAACAGGAAGGCGCCGCCCGTGAAAAACGGCTGCGCCAGTACCAGCACACTTTCGGGTACACCTATGAAGACCTGCGTACCATCCTGGCGCCCATGGCGAAGAATGGTATGGAACCGATCGGTTCCATGGGCAATGACGCCCCGCTGGCAGTACTTTCTGACAAACCTCAGCTTCTGTATAACTACTTCAAACAGCTCTTTGCCCAGGTGACCAACCCGCCCATTGACGCCATCCGCGAAGAGATCGTCACTTCCACCGAAGTAATGCTCGGTTCCGAACAAAACCTGCTGGAACCGCGGCCTGAAAACTGCCGCATGATCAAGTTGAAATCTCCGATCATTGACAACGAGGAGCTCGAGAAGATCCGCAATCTTAATCGCCTGTATTTCCGTACGGTCACCCTGCCGATCCTGTTTGATCCGGCCAATGGCGGGCAGGCCCTTGAGCAGGCGTTGAAAGATCTGTATAAACGGGTGGATGACGTCATCGCCAACGATGAAGCCAACATCATCATCCTCTCCG
>CAYOKC010000101.1:0-13245 GCA_964404415.1 uncultured Leptolinea sp.
CGGGTCGGCGCGTTTGATCAATTCATTCAGAGCGGTATCCGCTTTCACCGGGCGGACTGTGCCGCACTGGGTGGTGATGCGCATGGCACTGCCCGCGCCCACCATGTCAACACTGATGACGGGGCAGGTGAGGTTGTTTTCCTTCATATAGGCGGCGAACTGCCGTGCCCCGTGCAGGCCGGTCTCTTCGGCTCCGCTGAACAGAAACCCGGGGACCAGTTTTTCTGGAGGGTTTTCTGATAGTGCCAGAGCGGTGGCCGCCAGCAGGGCTGTGCCCGAACCGTTGTCATTGGCGCCCGGGGAATATTTGCTAATGGATGTGAGCCCTTCCCAGATATCCTGGAACAGCAGGATGATGGCCATTCCCCAGGCGACCCACCGGCTGATATCCAGGAAGAGGCCGGTGATATCCATACCCATGAATTGCATTATGCCCGGAATGATCAGAATGTTTGCCACGCGCATCATGATGTAAAGAGACTTATCGCGCCACTTCTTCCATTCTTTAGGGCCGTATGGAACCGCGCGGGCGGTATCCACATGCGCGCAAAGGATGACATCAATATCCTTTATATCTGCTTCGCCAGGCAGCACCAGCAGGTTGGATGAACCGTCTTTGTACGGCAGCACGCGCGCCTGGATGGCCATCATCATTTCGGGCAGCATCAGGATCAGAAGCGGAAGCAGCAGCGTTGTCCACCCGTTGGTGGGCAGGGTCAACGCGACAATGGCGAAACCGGCGGCGGCGATGCTGTAATACGGAAAGAACACCGGGTCCGGCTGGAAACGCACCATAAAACGCTGCGTTTGAAGGCCGGCTGACACAAATTGCTCCTCCAGCCAGTCGTGTGTACGTTTCTCTGCCGGAGAACCGGCCTGGCGGGGGCCGATGTCCGTCACCAGGCGGTTGAGCAATTCCATGGATTTGTGGAAAACAGGTTCGGGGTCAAAGGTCATTTCTTCACCGTAAGGATGTAGCGGTCAAGGGGATAGGAGAACAGCAGTGGTTCCATTTTAAATGCCGATGCGGGCGTGAAGCCGGCTTCGCGCAAAAACCGCAATTCCTCTTCATGTTCCAGCTGCCCCTGGTTGACGATCATCAGCAGGCCGCCCGGTTTGAGGCTGGCAAGGGTGGCTTTTACCAGGTTCGGCGGGTTGAACAATGCGCGGGGAAGGCCCCATTCGAGATGATCTTTAAGGAAAATGAATGGGAAGAATACTGTAAGTACATCGTATGTATCCGGCCGGGGTTCAAATCCGTGGTCTACGAAGTCCACGCCGGGAAGTCCGCGCATGTTGGCCTGCGCGTGGTCACGGCGCGAGTGGAAGTCGGCGTACAGGCGGTAGGCGTCCACTTCAAACCCGGTGAGGTGAACGCCTCGGGGTTGGGTGGTGCCAAACCGGGACAGCGCGGTATACAGGGCTTTAACATAGAACCAGGATGACGGCCCGATATCGGCGGCGGTCACTTCGGCCGGCAACGTGATTTTTGATTGCCGGAAGGCTTCATCCAGCATGGCCAGGTAAAAATAGTTTTCCCGCAGGTCACGATTCGCGAAACCGGTATCCACGTCGTCAAAGTGGTATTCCGCGCGCAGCCGCGCGATCTCGTCACCTGCCCGGGCGCGGATATCAACCGGGTAGGCGGAAAGTATCTCAGGCCGGGCGCCGGTGTACGCGGGTATGGTCCGTGACGGGGCATGAAGGCGCTGCCGGATGGCGTAATCCAGCCGGTTGCGCAGATCCAGCAGGGCGAAGTATGCGGAGGTGAACGGGTTCATCCTCCTTATTATACTGACGGGGCCGGACGGTATAATAGCGCGATACCATTTGACGAAAGAATTTCTATGGACTGGCTGAAAGATACCCTGGCTTATCAAACCCGCGGAAAAGGCATGTACCTGATCACGCAGGATGTGCAGCAACTCTTGACCGAATGGAAGGTGCAGGAGGGTCAGGTGACCCTGTTCGTGCCGCACACAAGCTGCTCGCTGGCCTTGAGCGAATGCTACGACCCTGACGCCCGCGCCGATGTGGAACAGTTCTTCGAACGCATCGCTCCTGAGAACCAACCCTGGCATAAACACACACTGGAAGGCGGCGACGATTCGCCCTCACACATGCGCTCGGTGATCAGTCACAACAGCGTCACCATACCGGTGGACGGGCGCAAGCTCAGCCTGGGCACCTGGCAGGGGATCTACCTGTTTGAGCACCGCGCCGCGCCTATGCACCGCAAAGTGATGGTGCGCTGCCTGAAAGTCACCTGACAGGTTATTTACACACCGGCTGGCGGATGATCGTCTTCAACTTTTCCGGGGCGGTTCTATTGGGATCGCCCAGATAGATCTCGTGATGTTTGCCTGTCAATTTATAACCCTGGTCAAAGGAAAACTGGTGCAGGCGGGCGATATTGGGGGCTTCGGCGCTGTAAGGTCCGATGTGCATCAACTGGACGGCCAGGTCTTCTTCAAAGGGTTCAAAACGTACCCGGTCCAGCACGGATTGCGTCACCTTGGCGAGGGCTTTGACCTTTGCTCTTTCAATATCTTCGGGGGTCACCCAATCCGGCTGGGCGATCATCATCGTCCAGTCCCAGTTTGATTTGTTGCCGGTCAGGAAGTCATCCATGTTCGACGACCACCAAAGCCCCTGCAGGGGGAACACTTTGTAATCGGGTGTGCCGCCCAGCTTCTTCAAGTCAAATTTCAGTGTGTATGAGAGGGTATAGAGAGCCGAGACAGCGGCGGAATAATCCGGCGCGGTGTTGGGGTCGCCGTGACCGTCGATCATCAGAAAGTTGAAGGAGGGTATGGTGATCACCTGCGGCAGTTTGATCGATGGGGTGTAAAACTGCTTAATAACATCTTCCGGATTTCGGTCCATAGTGATTCCTTTTCTTTACGTAACCGTTTTGTTGGTTTTATATCTTCACTATACGTATATATATGTCAATATATGACATATATTCGCAAAGTAATTCAAATAGACGGTGAAATTTGCTATACTTTTCAGAAATCCCTTCAGGAAAAACAATGGAAAGTACACGAGATCTGTTAGTACGGGGAATCGCGGCCGCCAAGGCAAATTCCGAATCAGAAGCACGGTTTTTCCTTGAATGGGTGCTACGCATTTGTCCGACAAAGACCGAAAAAATAGAGGCTCTTTTCTGGTTAAGCACGCTGGCAACCGTTCCGGAGCAGGAACGCGAATTGCTGAATCTGATCTTGATCGAAGACCCGAATGAACCGCGCGCCCTGCGCAAATTGCTTGTGATGGATGGAAAGCTGAAGGAACAGGATATTATCGATCCTGAAACGTACAGCCAGGTCCAGGAACCTGCGGCGCCGGCGGCTTCGGTGGGAATCACGTGCCCGAAATGCGGTGGACGGATGACCTATGCCGCGGATGGATCTTCACTAATATGTGAATATTGCACTACCCGCAAATTTTTCCGTCAAAATTCCGGGCCACGATCTGATGATGAATTAAGAGGGAATGACTTTATCGCGTCCATGGCAACCGCCAACGGGCATAACCAGTCTATACAGCAGCATCTACTAACCTGCAAAGGGTGCGGCGCCGAGTTCCTGATTACGGAAAACCGGATATCTGCCAGTTGCCCGTTTTGCCAGTCATCGCAGGTCGTCGATACCAGTGTGATCCGTCAGATGATCCCTCCATCAAGGATCATCCCTTTGCGTATCGGGAATGCCGGATTGGATACACAGGTTTTGAAGAAAATAGGCGGTGATCAAATTCTCCAAAAAACAAGGGAGACCAGCCCGGCATTCTATCCGGTGTGGGAATTTGAATTGAACGGCCTGGTTACCTGGCGGCTGCCTGTTTCCGTTTTATCTGATGACATGGACGAGAAGACTTTTGACGTTCCGATCCAGCATAGGGTTGTTCAGGTGATGGCTGTGGATGGATTTCTATCACGATTTCAAAATTTGGAAGACGATTTTGATTATTCCGATGTTCAACCGTATTCCTCTGATTATCTGGTAGACAGCCTGGCGGTTGGTTACACACTGCCCGTCTCTGACGCCGCATTGATCGCGCGCGGTAAGCTGGTAAAAATTGTCACGGAAGAAAGCCGTCAACGAATGGGATGGCTGATGAAGGGATTTTTGCTTGATTCATCCGGAATGCATATCACCCGATTCTGGTTAACCCTGGCGCCCCTATGGATCATGAAAGAGGTTAAAAAGAACCTGACAGTGCTGGTGAATGGTCAAACCGGGGTAGTCAAATCAGGTAGACCATAATAAGTGGTTGTGCCTGACTCATTCTCCACGCAGTTTTGATCCGCAAGACCGGCAGAAGATATCCTCCCGCAAGGCTTTGCGCCCGCAGCGGTGACAGAATACATCCTGGGTTCCGGAATCCTGTTCTTTTACCCTGGGAATGGCGTAGCGTTTACGGAAAGCGGTGGTAATTGCCCGGCCTGACCGCCAGTACCAGTAGATTCCCCCGATGATCAAAAACAAACCCAGCCCGCTGAGTACATACGGTAATACCTCGTTCAGCGTCTCCCACCCGACGGTACTGGTGGTGATCGGTTCAACCGGTTCCACCGATTGTGACGGCGCGCTCAGGCTTGAATCCTTCTTTTTATACTCCATGTGAATGGTGAAAGTCACCCCGGCATTCACTTCCCCGACGACGGATTCGAAATACGTGAAACCATCCGGGTTTATCTGCCCGGTTCCCATGGCCGGCTTCAGTTGAAATCCCGAGGCGTCGAGGGGTTGCTGAATATTCAGGACGAGTGATTCAATACTGTAATCGCCGGGCCAGATGTAGTCAAACTGGCGGCTGGCGCCCACTTCATTGATGGATGGATCGTAGTATTCAAACTGTACTTCAGGAACCGGCGTTGTAAAGGTGACCTTGATCCATTCCCCTTCATTCACACTGGTGAAACGCAGTGTGTCAAGCCGGCCGTCAACATCTTTCATTGCCACATTGAACGGTTCTTCGGCCGCTTTAGGTATGCGCAGCGACAATGTCACCGGCAGGCTGGATTGCGCGGACAGGGTTATGCGGTAGAAAACCAGCACGCCTGGGCGGTCGTACTCCGGCCAGATATTGATCACCATTTTCGAAAAGCCGGGCGCGTTCTGGGCAGCCACAGGACTGGTAGTTAAAATGAAGAGTATGACCAAAAAAAGAATGAATAGTTTCTTCACCGGTTGCTCCAATTGAATCAACAGTCACCTGACTTACTATGTATCATGGTGATCGATATATGCCATAAAGTTTAACTTAAATTAATCTTACCATCCACAGCCGGCTATTTCCCTGCCTGAAAGCTAATTTAATGGAAGAAATTTCATAAAAAGTGATTTTTTCCAGTCAATTAATACTATTTTTATGTAATTTTTTCTCAATATAGGTGAAAATCTACATGGGTAAATGCCCTATCTTGTCAGACAGGTAAAGAATCAGGAGTCTCCATGCAAATCGCCATAATCGATGATGATCCTATAGCACGACAGATCCTTCGTTCGAGTTTGACACGTCTGGGGCTGGAAGTGATCGAATTCCCGGATGGCGGTGCTGCCTGGGAATACTTCCTGGCCAATCCCCCCCGGTTTGTCGTCACCGATTGGCTGATGCCCAACCTGGATGGATTGGACCTGATCCGCAACATCCGCTCGGCACGGTTTCACGGCTATACCTACGCCATCATCCTGACAGGTAAAGAAGACAAGACGGATGTGGTCACTGGTTTGAGTGCCGGCGCGGATGATTACCTGACAAAACCGTTTGACATCTCTGAATTGCGCGCCCGGGTCAACATCGGGCTGCGCATTCTGGATCTCGAAGACGACCTGAACCGCGCCCGTGAGCAAATGGAACGCATGGCCATGTATGATTACCTTACCGGGCTGCTCAGCCGGCGGGCGATCTATTCCCATTTACAGGGTGAGATCGACCGCTTCTACCGCCAGGGCGGTTCAATGAGCATCATGATGCTCGACCTGGACCATTTTAAAGCGTTGAATGATTCATACGGCCACATGGTGGGTGACCAGGCGTTATGCCTGGTGGCCGAACAGATATCCCAGAGTGTGCGTCCCTATGACTGGGCGGCGCGCTGGGGTGGTGACGAATTCCTGGTGGTTCTGCCCAATACAAACCTGGAACAGGCGGAAGCTGTCAGCAACCGTATTCATACCCGCATCCATAAACTGACTCTGACGGTTCCCGAAAAAGAGCCGCTTCAACTGCATATCAGCATTGGCGTCATTAGCACCACAAAAATCGATGATGGTATTGACGGTTTGATCCAGGCGGCGGATGAAGCGTTATACACCGCGAAGAAACGGGGAAAAGACTGCATTTATTTAAGGGACCTGCAAAAACCCGAAAATTAACATGATCAGAAAAAGAATATTTTCCAGCCTGAGGATGCAGTTTTTATTGATTCTGATTGGGGCGATATTGCCCTTCTTTCTGCTATCCATTTACAACATCACGCACATGTCTAGGCTGGAATCCCGTAATGCTGAAATAAACGCGCAGGAGCAGGCTTTTATAGCCGCCCGCGAATTTGAAAACACCATTCAGAATGCCCGGCACGTTCTGTTCAACATATCGCAAGACCCGCGCATAATGGAAGACCGGGATTACTGTCAGGATTACGCGGAAGCCATTCCGTACCGGGAAACATCAATATCCAATATTGTTGTGCTGAAAACAGATGGACTGCTTTTTTGTTCCAGCGTTCCGTTAAAAATTCCTGAAGAAATCCAAAACGCCATCTGGTTTGACAAGATCAGGTATGGCCAATCACAGTACATTGTTCCGATCGATAGTTTTTGGGATCCGGAAAAGCTATACACCACTGTCACCGCGGCGCATTACACAGGTATTGGATTAACTGACGGGATCATTGTCGCGCTGATCAATCAGGATTGGATCAAATCCATTCGCGGCCGAATTGAACTTCCAGAAAATTCGTCAATAACATTAACTACGTCAACCGGGGGAGTGCTTTATCGGGATCCTTATGTAGCCGGTTTTATCGGCAGCACCCTCGAGGATGAGTTCATTACCGCGATGGCGAAATCACTCAGAAAAGGATCGCTGGCCGGTACCGGACTGGACGGAGTGGAGCGTTTTTACGGTTTCTCTCGGCTTGATCCACTATACGGCGGTGACTATATCCTCGTGGGCATTCCAAAGGATAAAGCCCTCGAATCCGTTCAAAACCTGCTTGTTCAGAATGTGCTGATCACGTTGATCGTCATTGTGCTGGCTGTGGCGTTCACCAGCAGCTTCGCCGGTTCACGGATATTAAGTAAAGTGGAAAAACTGGTTGATACATCACGCAAACTGGCAAACGGCGATCTGGACGCCCGGACGAATATCAATCCTGATTCGGGTGAACTGGGTTTCCTCGCCCGCACATTTGATTCAACCATCGAAATACTAAAACAGCAGAGTGAAGAACGTCAACGCGTGATGGATGATGTTTTGCGTGAACGCCAGTATTTTGAGACCCTGGTGGATTGCAGCCCGGACGCGATCGCTGTACGCGATAACTCCGGTTTGATATCAAGCATAAACCCCGCTTTTACCGAGCTCTTTGGCTACACTCTGGAAGACCTACAGAAAAATGATTACGATGAACTGATAAATTCTGTCGAAACACTCGACCAGGGGAAAAACCTGACGAAGAGTGTTCAACAGGGTGGGTCGATCCGTATGATAGCCCGCCGGCGGTCAAAAGCCGGTAAGTTGATCGATGTAGAGATCAGTGGTGTACCGATCATTGTGAACGGAAAACAGATGGGTGCCCTGGCCATTTACCACAACATCACCGATTTGATCGAGGCAAAACGGAACGCCGAAGCTTCAGCTCAGGCAAAAGCGGATTTTCTTGCCAATATGAGCCATGAGATCCGTACGCCGCTAAATGCCGTCATCGGTATGACCAACCTTTTGATGGATACCCGGCTGGATAATACCCAGAGCGACTTTGTAAACACCATCCGGACCAGCGGCGAAGATCTGTTGACGATCATCAACGATATCCTGGATTTCTCAAAGATCGAAGCCGGCAAACTGGATATGGAAGCGATGCCCTACGATCTGGGTGATTGCGTGGAATCCGCGCTCCAGCTTCTGGCGCCCAAAGCCAGTGAAAAAGGGCTTGAACTGTTATACCTGATTGACCATAATACGCCATCCGCTTTGACCGGAGACCCGACAAGGCTTCGGCAGATACTTGTCAATCTTCTGGGGAACGCCATCAAATTTACAGAACGGGGGGAGATATTCCTTTCCGTCGACGCGATGCCGCTGGAAAATGATCAATATGAAGTCCATTTTGCCGTAAAGGATACCGGTATTGGCATATCCGAAAAGGCCCGTGACCGGATGTTCCAGTCTTTCAGCCAGGCGGATACTTCCACTACCCGGAAATTCGGGGGAACCGGATTGGGGCTTTCCATCAGCAAGAAGCTGGCTGAAAACATGGGCGGTACCATGTGGTATGAAAGTGAAGCCGGGAAAGGTTCAACGTTCCATTTCACGATCAAATCAGTGGTCACCGAGGCGCTGCGCAAGCAGGTGGTAACCGATAGCCTGGCGTTGTCTCAGGGTAAGACCATTCTGGTGGTGGATGATAATGACCGCAACCGTCAGATATTGGAGCACCAACTTCAATCATGGCAGATGAACTGCATCGCGGCTGCCTCCGGTTTTCAGGCACTGGAAATCCTGAAACGCATCACCACTATTGATGCCGCGATAGTGGATATGCAAATGCCGGAAATGGATGGTCTCATGCTTGCCCGTTCCATCCGTGAAATACCGTCCAGCAAAAAGATGCCGCTCATTCTGCTTTCCTCGCTGGGGCGAACGGAACTATCTGGCGATTCAAAAGTATTCGCGGCACAACTATCCAAGCCGGTTCGGCCGTCAATTTTACTGGAAACCCTTTTGAGCCTGTTCACCAACCGCCCGGTAGTTGTTCGTGAAAACCTGCATGTGGACGGTGAAATAGATCCTCAGATGGGCGTCAAACATCCTTTACGCATCCTGCTGGCCGATGACAATGTAGTCAACCAGAAGGTGGCCACCCGCATGTTGGAGCGCCTTGGTTACCGGGCTGACCTGGCCGCCAATGGCTTGGAAGTCTTACAGGCTGTTGAACGGCAGACGTATGATCTGATCTTCATGGATGTACAGATGCCGGAGATGGATGGGATTGAAGCATCACGCCAGATCCACAAGCGCGTTCCCGCGGAGCGCCTTCCCCGCATCATCGCGATGACGGCACACGCGCTGCAGGGTGACCGCGAGCGTTTTCTCGCAGAAGGAATGGATGACTATCTCAGCAAGCCGGTTCAATTCAAAGATATGATCCGCGCGTTGCAGGGTTCCATGCCTCTGGCAGGTGATAAACAGCAAATGAAAGCGGATCCTGTGGAAAATATAAAGAACGTTGACTGGAGTGTTTTGGACGCGTACTACCAGGTAATGGGCGATGATACTGACGCGTTTCTGGTTGAGTTGGTACAGACATTTCTGCCCAACGCACAAAAACTGGTGGATGAACTAAAGGTTTCCCTGTCGGGGCAAGATCTTACTTCCTTCCACAGGGGCGCTCATACTTTGAAATCCAGCAGCGCCAGCCTTGGCGCCATGGCGCTTTCCGAACTGGCCAAAAAATTGGAAGCTGACACAACGGAAGAATTTCCCGCCGATAGCGGGGACAGGGTGAAAACCATTCAGTCTGAGCTTGACCGTGTCGCCCCGGAGTATCAGGCATTCCTGAAGGAAAAAACCGAAGGCTCAAAAAATTGACGAACCGCAGCCTTCTTTGTATAATCAATCCAACAAATCAGACCTTACGCCGGTAGTAGTAAATCGGGTCAATGGCAGATAGAGAAGGAGAGCCTCGGCTGAAAGCCTCCGCCGCGATACCCGAATGAAAGTCGACCGGTTTGATTGCCGAAGAACCCCCGCTCCCCGGGAAAGTAGAACGGCACGGAGAGTCCGTTAGAGCTCAACCCGGTATATTAGGCCGGGTAAGTGCGCCGCGATCATTGTTTTTCCGGCGAAGCGAGGTGGTACCGCGGAAGTAAATCCCTTTCGTCCTCTTTCTACCGCGATGGCGGTCGGGAACGGAAGGGTTTTCTGTTGTACCCCGCTTCATCTGAACGTAGAGCCTGGGAGGAGAAAGTTATGATATCCAGCGTAAATGATCCTTTAATTCAGGTTTGCCTAGACCAGGCCCGCAAGCCGCGAATGGTCACTGTTGAGGTGCACGGAAAGAGTGTGACTCTGCCGCGGCCATTTCCGTCACCGGAAGACTGGCGGGATATTCCCATTTACTTCGCCATGATCGACCGGTTCAACAATCCGGCCAGCGGTCCCAAAGGGGGACCGTGGAACGCTGCCAGCTCCGGTTTTCAAGGGGGAACATTTGAGGGTATTCGGCAGCGGCTGGATTACATCAAAAACCTGGGATTTCGCGCGATCTGGTTGTCTCCGGTATTAAAAAATTGCTCTTATAACCCGTATACCTATCACGGTTACGGGATCCAAAATTTTCTCGCCATCGAACCCCGTTTCAGTTCCAATCCCGCGAAAGCCCGAAAGGATCCAAATTTCGTGGAAATGGAGTTGGAACGGCTGGTGGAAGACGCCCATGCCCGTGGAATGTATGTGATCTTTGATATTGTCCTGAATCACACCGGTGATGTGTTTGAGTACGCCGGCTTTGGTTCAACAGCCCCCTGGGTTCGTGAACCCTACCGGGTAGCCTGGCGTGACGCCAATGGCAGTCCCCGTTCCGACTGGCCAGAACCACCACTCGATGCTCCCGCGGACGCGGCTATTCTGCCCGTTGAATTACGCCGCAATGAGTTTTTTCGCAGACGCGGGCAGGGTGACCAGACCGATGGCGACTTTGTTTCACTAAAAGAACTGGCAACGAATTATTTTGAGATCGACCCGGTTTATGGCGCCATCTATCCGGTGCGCGAAACACTGATCCGCATCTACCAGTACATGCTGGCGCGCTTTGATCCGGATGGATACCGCATTGACACCCTGAAATTCGTGGAACCGGATTTCGCGCTGGAATTCGGCAATGACATACGGGAGTACGCGCTTTCCATCGGAAAGAAGAATTTCTTTACCTTTGGCGAGGTGTATGACAATGAGGATATGATCTCACGCTATATTGGCCGGAACACATCTGAATCCACCGATATGGTGGGAGTGGACGCGGCGCTGGATTTTCCGTTGTTCTTCCGCTTGCCGGATGTGGTAAAAGGTCAACTGCCTCCCACCCGTCTGGCGGAAATGTACGCGTACCGGCACAAAGCACAACGAGGCATAATCAGTTCACAGGGAGAAGCCAGCAATTTCTTTGTCACCTTCCTTGATAATCACGATCAGTACCATCGCTTCTATTTTGTTGATCCCGAAAATCCGGATAAATATGATGACCAGGTGGCTATCGGTGTTGGCTGCCTGTTTACATTACTGGGTATCCCCTGCCTGTACTACGGAACCGAACAGGGTCTATTCGGAAGCGGAAATCAACTGGAACATGTTCGTGAAGCGCTGTGGGGTAAACCTGACGCGTTTGATGAAGCCCATCCCTTCTACCAGGCCATACATAAGATCGCCGCAATACGTGCCGCCCAACCGGCATTACGCTATGGCCGGTTATATTTCCGCCCGGTCTCCGGCGACGGCCTGCACTTTGGGATATCCAAAACTGTGGAGGGAGTGCTGGCGTATTCACGCCTGCTTTCTGATGAAGAGATACTGGTTGTGGCAAACACCAGTGTGCATTCGGTGTGGGAAGGTCATGTTCTGGTGGATTATGACCTGAATGCCCGTACCCCCTGTTACGAACTGTTGTATTGCAATCACGACGCGGCTGCTGAAGCCCATCTGGTGGACAATCCGGATAAAAAGTCATCTGTGTTGCTGGAAGATGGCACCATCTCAACCGGGCCAACCCGCGCCGTCAAGATAAAGATGAATCCCATGGAAATTCAAATTTTGCGAAATCGCATTTAATCGGTGGAGGTATTCTGTAGTGAGCGAAACAAATTTACCCAAAGCATATGATTTTGCGGCAACCGAAAAACGGCTGTACGAGTGGTGGGAGAAGAGCGGTTTCTTCAAACCCTCCAGCGACCCGAAAGGGCCGAAGTTTGACCCCAACCAGAAAACATTTGTTATCACCATCCCGCCACCGAATGTGACCGGCGAATTGCACCTGGGCCATGCCATGTTCGTGAGCATGGAGGACCTGATGATCCGCCACGCCCGCATGAATGGTCTGTCTACCCTGTGGGTTCCGGGCAGCGACCATGCCGGTATCGCCACGCAGCTACAGGTGGAAAAGATGCTGGTAAAAGAAGGTACCTCCCGCGAGCTGGTAGGCCGCGAAGAGTTCCTGCGGCGAACCTGGGAGTGGAAGGAAAAATACGGCGGCATGATCTACAACCAGATCCGCCGCCTGGGTGCTTCCTGTGACTGGGACCGCACCCGTTTCACGCTGGATGAAGGTCTGTCCCGCGCGGTTCGCGAAGCATTTGTGCGCCTGTACGAAAAGGGATTGATCTACCGCGGCTTGCGCATGATCAACTGGTCGCCGGGCTTGAAAACCGCCGTTTCCGACCTGGAAGTGGAATATTCCGAAGAGAACGGTACCCTGTATTACTTTAAATATATGCTTGTCGATGGCAGCGGTGACTTCATCCCCGTAGCCACCACCCGGCCGGAAACCATTCTGGGCGATAGCGCCGTGGCGGTACACCCCGAAGATGAGCGCTACCAGAAATACATTGGCAAAAAGGTCATCGTCCCCATGTTGGGGCGTGAAGTCCCGGTGATCGCGGATGAATACGTCACCCGCGAGTTTGGTACCGGCGCGTTGAAGGTCACCCCGGCGCACGACCCGAATGACTACGCCCTTGGCAAGAAACACAACCTGGCCTTCATCTCCATGCTGGATACCTCCGCGAAGGTGAACGAAAATGGCGGTGCCTACCAGGGAATGGACCGCTTTGATTGCCGCAAGAAACTCTGGGCGGACATGAAAGATGCCGGTCTGGTGATCAAGGAAGAACAGCATTTGAACAAAGTCCCGCGCTCGCAGCGCGGCGGCGAAATCGTGGAGCCCATGGTATCCACCCAGTGGTTTGTCACCATCAAACCGCTGGCCGATGCCGCCCTGGATGCCGTGCGCGACGGCAG
>CAYOKC010000101.1:13255-14064 GCA_964404415.1 uncultured Leptolinea sp.
GGCATCCTTCGGCGCCGTCGGCTTCCTCTCGGGCGTGCTGGGCGGCCTCTTCTCGGCGTCCGGGCCGCCGCTCGTCTACCAGTTCTACCGCCAGCCGATGGCCCTGGATGCCGTGCGCGACGGCAGTATCAAGATCGTGCCGGAACGTTTCACTAAGGTGTATTACAACTGGCTGGAGAACATTGAAGACTGGTGCATCAGCCGCCAGTTATGGTGGGGGCACCGCATCCCGGTTTGGTACTGCAAGGATTGCGGTGAAGTGATTTGCGAGCGTGAAGACCCGACCAAATGCCCGAAATGCGGTAGCAGTCACCTGGAACAGGACCCGGACGTGCTGGATACCTGGTTCTCCAGCGGTTTGTGGCCCTTCAGCACCCTCGGCTGGCCTGAAAAGACCCCCGACCTCGAATACTTTTACCCGACGGCGGTCATGGAAACCGGGTATGACATCCTGTTCTTCTGGGTGGCCCGCATGATCATGATGGGTATCGAGTTCACCGGCAAACCGCCCTTCCATACCGTGTATTTGCACGGCCTGATCCGTGACGAGCACGGCCAAAAAATGAGCAAGACAAAAGGCAATGTGATCGACCCGCTCGGTGTAATGAATGAAATGGGTACCGACGCGCTGCGCTTCACCCTGCTGGTGGGGTCAACCCCCGGCAATGATGCCAACCTGAGCATCAAGAAGGTGGAAGCCAACCGCAACTTTGCCAACAAGATATGGAACATCGGCCGCTTTATCATCGGCACCGTGGAAGACGCGCCGAAATCGGCCAAAGGCAAAGCCGATTGGACACTGGCGGATT
>CAYOKC010000102.1:0-780 GCA_964404415.1 uncultured Leptolinea sp.
GTTATGGAACACTGGCTATCAACCCCTACCTGGCCTATGCCAGTATCGAGGGGATGATCAACCAGGGCCTGTTGACCGATATTGACTATTTCACCGCGGCGCACAACTACACCAAGGCCGTGGTCAAGGGTGTGGTCAAGGTGATCTCGAAGATGGGCATCTCCACCATTGCCAGCTACTTCGGTTCGCAGATCTTTGAAGCCATCGGTCTCAGCAAGGCTTTCGTTGACCGTTACTTCACCTCCACACCAACCCGTATCGGCGGAGTGGATATTGACGTGATCGCGAAGGAAGCCGCCATGCGTCACGAGCATGCCTTCCCAGATAGGCCGGTCAACGGCCGCACTCTGGATGCCGGCGGCAATTACCAGTGGCGCGCGGATGGCGAAGAGCACCTCTTCAATCCGGATACTATTTACAAGCTGCAGCAGGCTGTGCGCACCAATGATAAAAAGACCTACCAGGCGTATGCTGACCTGATTAACAATCAGGCGGACGGCCTGATCACCCTGCGCGACCTGCTGGAATTCAACTTTGCCGATAACCCCGTTCCGCTTGATGAAGTGGAACCGGTGGAATCGATCGTCAAACGCTTCAAAACAGGCGCCATGTCCTACGGCTCGATCAGCAAGGAAGCCCACGAGGCGCTGGCCATCGCCATGAACCGCTTGGGCGCGAACTCGAACACCGGCGAAGGAGGCGAGGATCCGCATCGTTACCTCCCGCTGCCGAACGGCGACTCGATGAATTGCGGCATCAAGCAGGTGGCCAGCGCGCGGT
>CAYOKC010000102.1:790-13941 GCA_964404415.1 uncultured Leptolinea sp.
CCATGAACCGAATTGGCGGCAAGAGCAACACCGGCGAGGGCGGTGAAGACCCCGCGCGCTACGAAGAAGATCCATCCGGTGATTCGCGCAATAGCGCCATCAAACAGGTGGCCTCCGCGCGTTTCGGTGTCACCAGCAATTACCTGATCCACGCGCAGGAACTGCAGATCAAGATGGCGCAGGGCGCCAAGCCCGGCGAAGGCGGTCAACTGCCCGGCAAGAAGGTATACCCGTGGATCGCCAAAACGCGGCACTCCACACCGGGCGTGGGCCTCATTTCACCCCCGCCGCACCATGATATTTATTCCATCGAAGACCTCGCGGAGCTGATCACCGACCTCAAGAACGCCAACCCGAAAGCACGCATCAACGTCAAGCTGGTATCGGAAGTTGGAGTGGGAACGATCGCGGCCGGTGTGGCCAAAGCCCATGCTGACGTCATCCTGATCAGCGGCCATGACGGCGGCACGGGCGCGTCACCGCTTTCCAGCATCAAACATACAGGTTTACCCTGGGAACTCGGCCTGGCGGAAACCCATCAGACTCTGGTATTGAACAACCTGCGCAGCCGCGTGACCCTCGAGACAGACGGCCAGCTTCGCACCGGCCGCGATGTGGTGATGGCCGCCCTGCTCGGCGCCGAAGAATTCGGCTTCGCCACCGGTCCGTTGGTGGCCCTGGGCTGCGTGATGATGCGTGTCTGCCAGCAGGATACCTGCCCGACCGGCATCGCCACCCAGAACCCGCAATTACGCCATAATTTCAAGGGCGACCCGCAGCACGTGGTCAATTACATGTACTTCATCGCGCAGGAAGCGCGTGAGTGGATGGCCAAACTCGGCTTCCGCAGCATTGACGAGATGGTCGGCCGGGTGGATAAGCTGGCTCAGAAGAAGAATATCGGGCACTGGAAAGCCCGCACCGTTGACCTCTCCGCTCTGTTCCAGCCGCTGGAAGCCTCTGATGATATCGGCCGGCACTGCACTATTTCGCAAACACATAACCTGGAGAAGGCGCTTGACCGCAAGATCCTGCTGGACCTGTGCAAACCGGCGCTGGAGAACGGCGAGAAAGTTGAAATCGACCAACCCATCCGCAATGTCAACCGTGTGGTGGGAACGCAGGTCGGCAGCGAAGTCACCCGGCGGTACGGGCCTAACGGCCTGCCGGAAGATACCATCCGCATGACCTTCCACGGTTCAGCCGGACTAAGCTTCGGGGCCTTTATCCCCAAAGGCATCACCCTGGTACTGGAAGGCGATTCAAATGACTATATTGGCAAAGGGCTCTCGGGCGGCAAGATCATCGTCTACCCGCCGGCCGGGTCAAACTTCGCGTCTGACGAGAACATCATCATCGGCAATACAGCTTTCTATGGCGCCACATCCGGTGAAGCCTACATCTCTGGTGTGGCCGGTGAACGCTTCGCTGTGCGCAACAGCGGTATGACGGCTGTCGTCGAAGGGGTGGGTGACCACGGATGCGAATACATGACCGGCGGCCGGGTGGTGGTGCTTGGTCACACCGGTAGAAACTTCGCCGCGGGAATGTCCGGTGGTATTGCGTATGTCATCGATTGGGACGGCGAATTCGAGTCCCGCTGCAACCGCGAAATGGTTGAACTAGGTTATTTGGAAGACCCGGACGAAGCCGATGATGTTCGAACCATGATCGAAAAACATGCCCGCTACACATCCAGTAAGCTGGCGCACCGCGTACTGGCCAAATGGGACGACACCCGTCAGCGCGTTGTCAAAGTGCTGCCTAAGGACTACAAACATGTGCTGGAAGCCATCCGCCAGGTGGAAGCCGCCGGCCTTTCCGGTGACGAAGCCGTGATGGCCGCGTTTGAAATGAACACCCAGGCGCTGGTTCGTGCCAGCGGCAACTAGGAAAGAGGAGAGAGATCATGGGTAAACCAACCGGTTTTATGGAATACCAGCGTGAGATCCCCTCGGATCTGCTGCCGGAAGAACGTATTTTGCACTGGAAAGAATTTCACCGCCCGTTCCTCGAATCAAAACGCCAGATACAGGGTGCGCGCTGCATGGATTGTGGCACACCTTTCTGTCACACCGGGAAGATCTTTAATGGCGCGGCTTCCGGCTGCCCGATCAGAAACCTTATCCCCGAGTGGAATGATCTTATCTTCCGCGGCCAATGGCAGCAGGCGCTCGAGCGGCTGCTGCGCACCAACAACTTCCCCGAGTTTACCGGGCGGGTATGTCCCGCGCCGTGTGAAGGCTCATGCACATTGGGGATATCAGACCCGCCGGTGACCATCAAGAACAACGAACTGGCGATCATTGAGAAAGCCTTCGCAGAAGGGTGGATGACACCCGAACCGCCGGCCGTGCGTACCGGCAAAAAAGTGGCCATTGTAGGCTCCGGCCCCGCCGGCCTGGCTGCCGCAGACCTGCTCAACCGCGCCGGGCATACCGTCACCGTGTACGAACGCGCTGACCGCATTGGCGGCCTGCTGGTTTACGGCATCCCCAACATGAAGCTCGATAAATCCGTGCTCGAACGCCGTGTGAACTTCATGGCGGCGGAGGGAATCAACTTTGTCACCGGTGTGGAAGTGGGTAAAGACCTTCCGGCGGAAAACCTGACGGCGGAAAATGACGCTGTTGTGCTGTGCGGCGGGGCGACCAAACCCCGCGATCTGCCTGTGGAGGGCCGTGAATTGCAGGGTGTGCATTTTGCCATGGAGTTCCTCACCGGCAACACCCGCAACCTTCTGGGCAGCACGCTGGAAGACAACCGCATGCAGACCATCTCTGCCCGCGGCAAAGATGTGATCGTCATAGGCGGCGGTGATACCGGCACCGATTGCGTGGGCACCGCCCTGCGCCACGGCTGCCGAAGCGTCACCCAGTTCGAGATCCTTGACAGGCCTCCGCTGGAACGCCAGGCCGATAACCCGTGGCCCGAATGGCCGCGCGTGTTGAAAACGGATTACGGCCAGGAAGAAGCCATTGCCGTATATGGCGAAGACCCGCGTGTGTTTGACATTCAGACCGTCAAGTTTGTGGGTGACGCGGATGGCAAACTAAAGGAAGTCCACACCGTTCTGGTGGAGTGGGTGGACGGCGCCAATGGCCGTAAGGAGCCGAAAGTGTTACCTGGTTCAGAAAAGGTCTACCCGGCGCAGTTGGTGCTGATCGCCATGGGCTTCCTCGGGCCTGAAGATCTGCTGCTCGGAAAACTGGGTATAGAGCGTGACGCGCGCAGTAACGTCAACGCGGTGTATGGGGCGTATACAACCAACATCCCCGGTGTGTTCTCGGCGGGTGACATGCGCCGCGGGCAAAGCCTGGTGGTCTGGGCCATCCACGAAGGGCGCGGCGCCGCCCGCGAGGTGGACCGCTTCCTGATGGGTGACACCCAGATCAAAGGATAGCAAACGTGAGGCTGATCGAAATGATCAGCCTTTTTTATTTTTCGTAGGGGTGGACAGCGTCCACCCTGGGCATGGTTGGGAATGATTCAATGGATGGGATGGTTCCCCTGGCACGCCCGGGCGGATACTGGAAAAGTACATCCAGCACATGTGCCATCCGCACCTACTCGCAGGGATATATACTTATCTGCCAAACAGGGCAAAGACATCTACAAGTCTATAACCGGGATTCTCTTATCACAAATGCCGTAGGGGCGGGTTTCAAACCCGCCCCTACGCGTCGCGAGGACCACTTTTCCGACATTCATGACAAATCGCGATGAATACCCCTCTCCTATAAACCATGATTAACATCAGCCAGAAATGAGGATAAACATTCAAGAAAACAGGCCGGTCATTTATCGAAAAACCACTATACTTCTTATGTAGGTATAAAATAATTCCCGAAATCAAATGACAAAAAAACAATCCCTGCTGGTTGTTGACCAGGATCCAAAACATATAACTCTTATGCGCCAGATTCTCTCAGAAGCCGGTTTCCGGGTTTTAGCCGCGCGCAATGGCGAAACGGCGGTTGATATGGCCGCTTCAGAACAACCAGAGTTGATCTTTGTTGAGATCAACCTGGAGGGTGAAATTGACGGCTGTGTGGCTGCGAGGCGCATTCGAGACTTCTCCGATGTGCCGGTTATTTTCGTTTGCGCCAGTGACAAACCGGATGATATCCTCCGCGCGTTTGAATCCGGCGCGGATGACTATGTCACCAAACCGGTGCACAGCCAGATCCTGCTGGCCAGAATGCAGTCTATCCTGAAACGCGCGTCACGCGAGGGGACGTCACAGCGCAGCACTGAGATCACCTGCGGCAGCCTGAGGATCAACATCCCCGGCCGCCAGGTGACAGTGGACGATCGTGATGTGTACCTGTCTGAAACAGAATTTAACTTGATCCTGGAACTGGCTAAGAATCAGGGACGGGTGTTGATGCACGAACAATTGCTCTCCGCGGTCTGGGGACATAAATATTCAACGGAAATAGATTACCTGCGGTCGTATATCCACATCCTTCGCCGTAAATTGGAGATGGACCCACAGCGTCCGCGATTGATCCTGAGTAAACCCGGCGTCGGCTACATGCTGGCTACGGAACCGGCCGGGAGGCCAGGAGCGTAATAATGAGTTCAGAATCTACCTATAACATATTCGAATCAGCTCAGAAACAGTTCGACCGCATCGCGGACCTGATCAGCCTGGAACCGGTTTTGCGTGAATTCCTGCGCCAGCCGCGTCGTGAATTCTCGTTCACGCTTCCGGTCCATCTGGATGGCGGCGAACCGATGATCTTCCGGGGATTTAAAGTGCAATACAATGACGCGCTCGGCCCAACCAAGGGCGGTATCCGTTTCCATCCGCAGGAGACCATGGATACCATCCGCGCGCTATCCATGTGGATGACCTGGAAGTGCGCGGTCACCCGCCTGCCGCTGGGTGGGGGCAGCAGCGGGGTTGCCGTGGATACCCATAACCTGACCCCCCGTGAACAGGAACGGTTGTGCCGCGCGTTTGTCCGCGCGACGGCTTTCAACACCGGCCCCGAGTGGGACGTGCTCGGGCCGGATATCATGACCGGGCCGCAGCACATGTTGTGGATGCTGGATGAGTATGAAGCCATACACGGGGTTAAGAGCCCCGGGTATATCACCGGAAAACCGGTCGGGCTATCGGGTTCGAAAGGACGTAAAGAGGCTCCCGGTTTTGGTGTGATGATCAATGTACGCGAAGCCCTCAAGGAAATGGGACTGGATATTTCCAAAACCACAGCCAGTGTGCAGGGATTCGGCACAGTAGGCCGTCACGCTGTGCAGTTGTATACACAGATGGGCGGCAAGGTAACGTGCATCGCCTGCCTGAACCATATTGACCACAGGCCGTACGCCTTCCGTAAAAAGGAAGGTATTGAATATGACAAGATCGCGGCCATCACCGATGTGTTTGGCGAGATTGATAAAGATAAAGCTATTGCCATGGGCTGCGAATGCCTGCCCGGCGAAGCCTGGCTGGAGCAGGATGTGGATATCCTGGTGCCGGCGGCCATGGAAAACCAGATCCGCCCGGATAACGTGGAAAAGATCCACCACAGAGTAAAGATCCTTGCGGAAGCCGCCAACGGCCCCACCGACCTGGTAGTGGACGATTACCTGAACGGCCGCGGTATCCGTATCATTCCGGATATTCTGGCGAATGCCGGCGGTGTGGTTTGTAGTTACTTTGAGCAGGTCCAATCGAATATGAATTATTACTGGAGCAAGGATGAAGTCCTCGGCAAGCTGGACAGTCACCTGACGTCCGCGTATGTTGATGTGAGTACCTTCGCCCGTAAGAACAATATCCCCATGCGCGATGCCGCGTACATGGTGGCCATCGACCGCGTGGCGCGTGCCTGCCAGGACCGCGGCTGGGTCTAACCGTGGCGGAGCGCTTTCATTTTATCGGCCTCCGGCAGGGTTATTCCGTGCTGGAGAATATCGCCGGCGTGCGTGATGAGATCGGCGGTAAAGCTCACGGCTTGTTTTCAATCCGGAACGCGGTAGACAGGTTGGACGGATTGTACTCCGGTATCCATGTGGATATTCCGTCACTCACCGTGCTGGGCACCAGTGTGTTTGACGCTTTCATGGAACGCAACGGTTTGGCGGAGATTGCCACCAGCAATCTGCCGGATGACCGCATCGCATTTGCGTTTCAGAATGCCGATATGCCGTTTGAAGTGCTGGGTGAACTGCGCAAACTTGTCACCGAAGTGACCACACCGTTGGCCGTCCGCTCATCGGGGCTATTGGAAGATACCACCCACCGGCCGTTTGCCGGGGTGTACGCCACAAAAATGATCCCCAACAACCAGCCGGATCTGGATATCCGCTTCCGTAAATTACTGGAGGCGATCAAGTACGTATGGGCTTCCACCTATTTCAAGGTGGCTAAAGACTATTTCACAGCCACCTGCCTTGAATGTGACCATGAGAAAATGGCCGTAGTGCTTCAAGAGATGGTGGGACGGCATCATGGGCTGCGCTTTTACCCCGAGTTGGCCGGTGTTGCCCGGTCATTTAATTATTACCCGATCAAACCGGCAAAGCCGCAGGATGGTGTGGTCGACCTGGCGATCGGGCTGGGTAAGACCATTGTGGATGGCGGAAAAACCTGGACGTACTCACCCGCTTTCTCCCGCCGTCCGCCGCCCTTTGAATCGGTGGATGAAATGTTCGCGCAGACTCAGAATGAATTCTGGGCCGTCAACATGGGTGAACCGCCGGAATACAATCCGGTCAAAGAGACCGAATTTATGCAGACGTATGACCTTGGCGCTGCGGAAACGGATGGTTCTCTGCGCTTTGTGGCTTCCACCTTTGACGCACAGTCGGAACGCTTTTCAGCGGGCATCGCTGGAAAAGGACCCCGTGCGATCACCTTCGCACCCCTTTTGGCGGCGGAAGAGCTGCCATTTAACCGGGTGGTGAAATCTGTGCTGGCGGAATGTGAAAAAGAACTGGATACCCCGGTGGAGATCGAATTTGCCATGACGTTCAATCCGCACCATTTCGCGGTGCTGCAGGTGCGTCCCATGGTGGTGCCGGCCGGCAGCCTCGAAATAAGTGACAGGGACCTGCGGCACCGGCATAACCTGGCCGCGTCTGAGCTGGTGCTGGGCAATGGTGTGGATGAAGCAATTGCCGATGTGGTGTATGTCAAGCCGGATAAGTTTGAACTGAAACACACCCGGCGCATCGCCGAGGAACTCGAAGCCATCAACCGTATCCTGCTTTCACAGAACCGGCCGTATATCCTGATCGTCTTCGGCCGGCTTGGTACATTTGACCCCTGGCTGGGTATACCCGTCGCCTGGGGACAGGTATGCGGGGCAAAAGTGATCATCGAAGCCACCCAGGAAAACGTCAAAGTCGAACTGAGTCAGGGGTCGCATTACTTTCACAACCTGATCAACCTGGGTGTGATGTATTTTTCCATGCCGTTCACCCGCCCCTACCGGCTGGATTGGAAATGGCTGATGAAACAGGCCGATGTTCACAACATGGAATTTATCCGGCATATAGAAACGGCTTCCCCGTTTTCTGTCAAAGTTGATGGACGCAGCGGCCGGGGTGTCATCCGCCGCCCGGATTAACCTTTTTATGAAATTTTCATTTTTTACCCGTAGATTTTTATAAGATTTCAATTTTCTCCGTGGTATAAAAATGTATTTGATTCTATGATCGGGGATGGGATATATGACTGTCATTCAAGATGTACTGGATACTCTAAATGAAAAAGATGCCGGGCAGGTTGAATTCCTTCAGGCGGCCAAAGAGGTTTTAACCTCGCTGGAACCCACCGTTGACAAGCACCCTGACTTTGTGAAGGCCAAGATCTACGAACGCATCGCCGTTCCGGATCGCGCCATTCTGTTCAAAGTGCCGTGGGTGGATGACAACGGCGAGGTACAGGTGAACCGTGGTTTCCGCATCCAGTTCAACAATGCCATAGGCCCCTACAAAGGCGGCTTGCGTTTCCATCCGTCTGTCAACATCGGTATTATTAAATTCCTGGGTTTTGAACAGATCTTCAAGAACTCTCTCACCACGCTCCCCATGGGCGGCGCCAAAGGCGGCTCCGATTTCGACCCCAAAGGCAAATCCGATGGCGAAGTGATGCGCTTCTGCCAGGCCTTCATGCGTGAACTTTACCGCCATATCGGTCCTGATACTGATGTTCCCGCCGGTGATATCGGCGTGGGTGCACGTGAGATCGGATACCTGTATGGTTACTACACCAAGATCGTCAACGCCAACGTGAGTGTGTTGACCGGCAAAGGCCTGGAATACGGCGGCAGCCTCATCCGCCCCGAAGCAACCGGTTACGGTTCCGTCTACTTCGCGGCTGAAATGCTTGCCACCCGCAAGCAGGACATGAAGAATAAAGCCGCCGCTATCAGCGGCTCCGGCAATGTGGCCCAGTACACCGTGGAAAAACTCATCCAGCTCGGCGCCAAACCGGTGACACTCTCCGATTCCAACGGAACCATTGTGGATGAATCCGGCATCACCGCGGAGAAGCTGGCTTTTGTATTGGAACTCAAGAACTACCGCCGCGGCCGCATCATCGAGTACGCCCAGAAATTCAACGTGCCGTATTACGCCGACAAGAGCCCGTGGGATGTGATCAAGGAACAGAACCTCAAGGTCGACCTGGCTTTCCCGTCTTCCCACGAAAACGAGATCAGCGCCGACCAGGCGGAAGCCATGGTCAAGAACGGCTGCTTCTGCGTCTCCGAAGGCGCTAATATGCCCACATCACTGGATGCCGTGGATGTGTTCCTGGAAAAAGATGTGCTCTACGGTCCCGGCAAGGCAGCTAATGCCGGCGGCGTGGCGGTATCCGGGCTTGAGATGTCACAGAATAGCATGCGCCTCACCTGGTCACGCGAAGAAGTTGATTTACGCCTGCAGGGCATTATGAAGAATATCCACCAGTCATGCCTCGAAGCATCAGAAACATACGGCTATCGCGGTAACTATGTGGTGGGCGCCAACATCGCCGGCTTCCTGAAAGTGGCCAAGGCTATGGTGGCGTACGGTATCGTTTAAAATACTTTTCTCCTGCATTTGAAGGTGGTCAATGATCGGGGCAGAACGCCCCGATCATTAATTTAATCTCACCGTAGTGTTTTATAATAAATATCAGTAAATCTCAAAGATAAAAATTCGAGGAAAAATGAAAGTACTGATCACAGGAATTAGTGGGTTCCTTTCTATTAACATGGTTCGAAATCTTCTGGGGAAAGGTTATACCGATATTTCCGGTATTGACCTGGTCGATTTTGACTACCCCGAGCGGGATAAGATCAAATTCCTCCAGGGTGACATCCGTGACCGGGCGGCTGTGAAATCTTTGATGCCGGGTGTGGATGTGGTCATTCACACTGCCGCCGCGTTACCGCTATACACCCCGGAAGAGATCTATACCACCGATGTGGTGGGTACGAAGATCCTGCTCGAAGAGGCCGCCGCGGCCGGTGTCAAACGTTTCATCCACATTTCATCCACGGCAGTGTACGGAGTACCCGATCACCATCCCCTGTTCGAAACCGACCAGTTGATCGGTGTTGGCCCATACGGGCATGCCAAGATCGAAGCCGAACAGGCCTGCCTTGACGCGCGCGCCAAAGGGCTCTGCGTCTCCATCATCCGGCCAAAATCATTTGTCGGCCCCGAACGGTTGGGTGTTTTCGCCATCTTCTATGATTGGGCCAGCCAGGGCAAGAACTTTCCGAATATCGGCAACGGCAAGAACCGCTACCAGTTGTTTGATGTGGAAGACCTGTGTGAGGGCATCCACCTGTGCATGACCAAAGACGAAGCCGCCGTCAATGACACATTCAATATGGGCGCGGAAGAATTCACCACCATGGCGGAAGACTACCAGGCTGTGCTGGATGAAGCTGGCTTTGGCAAGAAGATCATCTGCTTCCCGGCTGAACCGGTGATCATTGCGTTACGCATCCTGGACAAGCTGAAACTCTCCCCACTGTACCCGTGGGTGTATGAAACTGCCTCAAAAGATTCATTTGTCTCCATTGACAAGGCCAAGAAGCAGCTTGGCTGGCAGCCGAAATACTCCAATAAAGACGCCATGGTACGCAACTACCGCTGGTATCTGGCGAACAAAGACACCATCTCCAAAGCCACCGGCGTCACCCACCGCGTGCCCTGGAAACAGAAGGCGCTGAAAGTAGTAAAGATTTTCTTCTAGAAATAATTGATTGGTGCGGATAACCATGGCAGAACGGACGTACACGTCCGTTCTGTTCTTTAACATGACTGTTCAAGATTGTTAACTCCTTCTTATTCATCACTTAAAGTTCACATTGGATAATGAGAAAGCAAATTCTTCCATATCTGAACTACAAGGAACACCCATGAATAACTGGAAAGATAAGGCTTTATTTACACCCGGCCCGTTGACCACCAGCCGGACGGTCAAGCAGGCTATGTTATACGATCTAGGGTCCCGCGATTCAGAGTTCATTCAAATGGTGCGGGAAATCCGGTCGCTTCTGGTTAAACTGGCCATGTCTTCTGCTGATCTCTATACAACTGTTATCATGCAGGGCAGCGGCACATTTGGGATTGAATCCGTCATTTCCAGCGTTGTTCCGGAAAATGGAAAACTGCTGATCCTGGTCAACGGGGCGTACGGCGAGCGGATGGCGCATATGGCTCGTATTCACAATATACAACTGCTTATCCAGACTTCCCCGGAAGACCAGACTCCTGATTTGCGGTTGCTTGAAAACACCCTGATCGCCAATCCAGAAATCAGTCATGTCGCTGTAGTCCATTGCGAAACCACTACAGGCATCATGAATCCGATCGGTGAGATCGGTCACCTTGTGCATACCTATAACCGCGCCTTTATTGTTGATGCCATGAGTTCATTTGGCGCGTACCCCATTCCGGTAGAAGATTTCAATATAGATTTCCTGATATCTTCTTCCAATAAATGTATAGAAGGTGTTCCCGGTTTTTCTTTCATTATTGCCCGGCGTGAAACCCTGCAAGCCTGCAAAGGGAACGCGCGGACACTCTCAATGGATCTGTACGCGCAGTGGGAGGGACTGGAAAAGAATGGGCAGTTCCGCTTTACCCCTCCGGTTCAGGTGCTCCGCGCCTTCAGGCAGGCGCTGGCAGAATTGGAAGAAGAAGGCGGTGTTTATGGACGGGGAGACCGGTACCGCAATAACTATGAGATAACAATCTCTGCTATGGAAAAAATGGGATTCATCCCCTACCTGCCCCCTGAAAACCGAGGGTATACCATTACGTCCTTCCGCTACCCAGCTCATCCAAATTTTGTTTTTGAAGATTTCTACAAACGGCTCAGCGATAAAGGATGTGTGATCTACCCCGGCAAGCTCAGTCATGCGGATTGTTTCCGTATCGGACATATCGGGCGATTGGATCAATCGGACGTATTCTTGTTAATTTCTGCCATTCGTGAAACTCTGACAGAAATGGAAGTTGATTTGAACCCTGTACGTGAATTACCTGAAACTGAGGCGGCTTGATGGAAGTCAACATTCACCGCAAATATAAAGGTAAATTAAAATTCGCCATTTTGGATTGGGCAGGAACCACTGTGGATTTCGGCTCCTTTGCCCCTACCGCTGTATTTTTTGAGCTTTTTGCCAGCCGGGGTGTACATATAACCGCGGAACAGGCTCGCGCGCCGATGGGGCTGATGAAAAAAGACCATCTACGGGCTATCGCGTTCAACCCGGAAGTGGCAAACAAGTGGATCGAGATCTTTGGCTCCCCGATCACCGATAAAGATATTGACTTCATGTTCGATGAGTTTGTTCCCATGCAAACCAAATGCCTGAAGGAATATGCTGCCGTCATTCCGGGCGTGCCTCAGGCGATTAAAGAATTCAGGCGCATGGGTATGAAGATCGGTTCTACCACAGGCTACACACATGACATGATGGATGTGCTGGTTCCAACGGCAAGAGAAAACGGATATTCACCTGATTGTTGGGTCTCAGCCACCGATGTTCCCACCGGCAGGCCGGCGCCATGGATGGTCTACCAGAATGCTACCAAAATGCAAGTATTCCCACTCGAAGCCGGAGTCAAGATCGGTGACACCCTGGTGGATATTCAGGAAGGTTTGAATGCCGGGATGTGGACGATTGGTCTGACGGTGACAGGGAATATGTTCGGACTCACAGAAGACCAGGTAAAAAACCTCTCACAGGCTGAAATGTTAGAACGTCGCAGGGTGGCTTCGGAAAAAATGTATGAAGCCGGCGCCCACTATGTTGTTGATAGTATGGCCGATTGCCCTGTCATAATCGAAGAGATCAATTACCGGTTGAAACGGGGAGAAAGCCCCCGCGAATAGAAAAAAACCGGATAGCAATTCCGGATCATAGGTCCGCCTACACCATACCAGGCAGAGCGGACGGCCGGTAACCTGGCCGTCCGCTCATGCGTTAAAAAACCCGGTTGCGCGGGTCGCGATCCGGGTTTTGAGATGGAAAAAGGGTTCCGGGTTATAAAAGCCAGCAGGCTTCCACCGGGAAATGGAAGGCGTACATGTCGCCCACCCGCGGAATGGCAAGCCGGTAATCATTGAACTGATCCATGATGAACACCGACCCGCCAGAGTTTACCCGGATGCGGATGATAGAACCAAGATAATGAATGCTTTCCACTACGCCATCCAGGTTGTTCTGACCCTCCACATGACCTGGGTTGATCTCTTCCGGCCGTACCGCCAGGCACGGCTTTTCTGGTGAAAACTTTTCCGCGATGCGCCCGTAAATAATTGACAGGCCGTTGAGGTCGGCGCGTTTCTCTGATGGATTGAAGCTCTTCACAGGCAGTAAGTTCAGGTGCCCCACAAACGAGGCCACAAATTCCGTGGCCGGCATTTTATAGATCTCATACGGGGTGCCAACCTGCTCCATACGCCCCTGGCTCATCACCACGATGGTGGACTACATCCAGACCCTCATCGGCATGATCCCCCAGCTGGTACAGTGATGCGATTTCCGGCTTTGGCGATTCCCCCATTCCTCGTGTAAGCCGCGCAGCGCGGCGGCAAGCCAGTGATCTCCGTCACCCTCGAACAGCTCTACGCCTGGATCAACGCCTTCATCTGGCCGTTCATGCGCATAGCAGCGATGGTG
>CAYOKC010000103.1:0-13856 GCA_964404415.1 uncultured Leptolinea sp.
GGTGTGGATGTTAAACACATCCTGCTTAAAAGTGAACCCTGGGTTCCCATGTGGGACTTCCGCAAGTCGATCGAATTGATGGAACACGGGTACCATGTCACCCGGGCGGCTATGAAGACCTGGGGGCAGCAGCCAAAACCGGCCTGGTGGACGCCGGCCGGTTTCAAGTCAACCGTGGAAGGGTTGGTAAAAATTCTTGAGTAAACGGTCTATTTATACCGTTTGAGCAAGGCGTTCTTTTTTGGACGGCAGGATCACCCTGCGGTACGTAAAGAACACTACCCATACCATTAACACCGCGCTAAAAACACCCGGCGCCCAAACTCCCAGCCGCTCTAGTAGAAGACCACCAATGGTAGGGCCGATCACCCGGGTGAACGCTTCGAGCGATGACGAGATCCCCAGCATGCCGCCCACCTCTTCACGACTGACAGACTTGCTGATGGAGCTCTGGATAACCGTATTCAACACGCCACCCGAAAGTGACATGGGCAGCAGGACGATCAAAAGCGGGACGAGTTCGCGGGTGAATGCCCAGGCAAGCAATGACAGGCCCATGATCCACAGGCCGGTGATGATCAGCGCGTTTTCGCGATAACGTTTGGTGAGCGGTGCGATGAGCCCCACCTGGGTGACAACCGACAGGATGCCCACATAGGCAAGCACATACCCGGTTGTCTGTGATGACAGCCCGATCGCCTGCGCGAACAACGAAAAGATATTCTGGAACAACACGAAAGCCAGCCCGTAGAAGAAGCGGATGTGCAGCAATGGACCAACGCCCGGCCGTTTGAGGGCTTCGAATAACGCGTTGACCGTGAACGCCGGTTTTCGGTTTGCGGCTGCTGAGCCGCGCAATTCAGCGGTCAGGGATTCCGGAAGCAGGAAGTAGATCAGTATCAGGTTCATGAACGCGACGCCAGCCGCGGCCAGCGCCGGTAGGTTGTAGCCCCATTGCGAGAGCAGTCCACCGGTAGCCGGGCCGATGATGAAGCCCAGCCCGAACGCCGCGCCGATCATCCCCAGGCTTTTGGCCCGGTTGCTTTCATCGGTAATATCGGCGATATAGGCCTGCGCCACGGTGATGTTGCCACCGGTCAGCCCGTCCAGCATGCGGCTGACGAATAAGACGGCCAGGATGAACGCGTTTGCGGCTGTGGGCGCGAAAACACCGGCCAGCGCAAGGCCGACCGGTTCCGCGAAGCCCAGCAGCAGGAACCCGATGAACGTGCCGGCAACTGAGAACAGCAAAACGGGCCGCCGGCCGTAACGGTCTGAAAGGCGGCCCAGAATGGGGGAACCGATCAATTGGGCGGCGGCGTAGGAAGCCACCAGAAAACCGACCACCGCGGCTGTGGCGCCGAATGATTCGGCATAGTACGGAAGCAGCGGCAGGATCAGGCTGAATCCGAGCATGTCGACAAAGACGATAAAGAAGATGGTGACGAGTCGAGATCTATTCATGAAATTATTCCCTTGCGTTTGATTTCTAATAAAAAATGGTAATCCCGCGGAAGGAGTAAATCCACTATTCGTATAAAGTTTGTATAAATCATTAAGAGGGGTTGATTATTTCAAGAAGAAATTGGCGGTCTTTTGCACTTCCGCGTTGTTATCGCGTTGAATGGCGGTGCGGACGCTTTCAGAGACACCCTGCCCATGAAGCGCCAGGCTTCGCAACGCGTCACAACGCATCACGGGGTTGGAGCTTGTAAGAATTATTTCTTCCAGTAATTCCCTGACCCCGGTTGCCGGGTAGGATTGGAACGCCCTGACCAGCTTCCAGCGTGTCAGTTCGTCACCGGATGACAGGCGGTACAGGTCCAGCAATACACCGTGCGAGCGGGTGTTTTTAGAGTAGAAGGCGATGTGACCGATGGCGTCCACCGCTTCCAGACCAGCGTCATGCCGACCCTGCCGGATAACCTCTTCCAACGCGGGCAGGGCATCTTCACCCAGGCGGATGATCACCCGCGCGGCCAGGTCCCGCGGCAGCGGATAGCTTTTCTTGTAAAAACCGGTTTCGGGTACGGCACGGTACTGGTTGCCGCCGATCTTGCCAAGCAACGGTATCAACCCGGGCAGCGCAGGCAAACCGATGGCGGCCAGCGCTTCACCGGCTGCCAGGCGCGCGTACAGGGCTTTTTCTGTGGAAAGCCTTTCGCATAGCGCGTCCACGGCATCCGCGCAGCGCCGGTCACCAAGCAGGCGGGCAGCCGCGGCGCGGGTCCGCGGATCGGGGTCACGCAACAGGCCAAGGAGCTCATTATCCGTCAGATGGCGGAAAGGTTCCAGGTCTTTCGCGGTGATCTCGCCGCGTCGTTTTCGGGCCGTCGAATGGTCTTCCACTGATTCCTCTTCCATTGAATGAGTACAATAGTACCATCAGGCTAAAGGAGCAGGCTATGAACGAACAGGATATCCGGCATTTGAAGACGGCCATTGAAGTGGCGCGGAACGCCCGTTTACTCGGAAACCATCCCTTCGGAGCCGTACTGGTTGACGGCCTGGGCAATGAAGTGCTGCGCGCCGAGAACAGTGTGGTGACAGGCCACGATGTGACCAACCATGCCGAGACCAACCTTGTGCGGCTGGCTTCAGGCATGTTTACGGCGCAGGAGCTGGCAGAGTGCACCCTCTACACCAGCACCGAACCGTGCGCCATGTGTTCGGGCGCCATCCACTGGAGCCGCATCGGGCGGGTGGTTTACGCGTTGAGTGAAGAAGACCTGTACGGCATCACGGGTCCGTCACCTGAGAACCTGCTGCTTCCCTGCCGCGATGTGTTCGGTCACAGCGGGCAGCCGGTGCGCGTTGACGGTCCGTGCGATGAACTGGAAGCCGAAGCCCGTGCCGTGCACGCCGGTTTTTGGCGTTGAATCACGAGATTCATCTGTATAATAGACCCATGGGAAGCCAAAAAGAAACCGTAGAATTTCTTCAAGAACAAATGTCAGGTGTTGGCCTGGTGACGTACCGCAAGATGTTCGGTGAGTACGCCATGTATTGTGACGGCAAGATCATCGCGCTGGTGTGTGACGACCAACTCTTCCTCAAGCCAACCGCCGCCGCCCGCGCCTACCTGGGTGACGGGCTGGAGGAAGCTCCGGCGTACCCCGGCTCAAAGTTATATTACCTGATCTCCGGCGACAAGTGGGACGACCGCGACTGGCTGTGCGGCCTGATCCACGCCACCATGCCGGAACTACCTGAACCCAAACCGAAACCGAAAAAGAAATAATTTCTAGAAATAATTATCACGGGAGTAGACCTTGAACGAAACCTTGAAGCTCATCCTCGATCGCCGGTCTACACGCGCGTTTGACGATAAACCTGTGCCGTATGATGTGGTGGAATCGCTGATCAAGTTCACCCTGCGCGCCCCCACGGCCGGCAACATGATGCTCTACACCATCCTCAAGGTGGACGACCCGGAGATGAAGCAGAAATTGGCCGTATCGTGCGATGACCAGCCGTTTATCGCCAAAGCCCCGCTACTGCTGATTTTCCTGGCCGATTACCAGCGCTGGTATGACTATTTCCTGCGCTCCGGCGCCGAGGAGTTCTGTAAAGAGAAGGGGGTGCAGCCGCGCAAGCCCGGTGTGGGTGACCTGATGCTGGCGGTCAACGATACGCTGATCGCCGCGCAGACCGCCGTGATCGCCGCCGAGGCGCTGGGGCTGGGTTCCTGCTATATAGGCGATATCCTTGAAAAGTACGAATACCACCGCGACCTGTTCCGCCTGCCGAAGTACGTACTGCCCGTCACCATGCTGTGCGTGGGGTATCCACGCGAGTCTGAGGAGGAACGCCCGCTCTCGCGACGCTTTGACCCGAAGTTCGTGGTGCAGCACAACCATTATTACCGGCTCGAAGGCCTGGAGTTGGACATGATGTTCAAAGGGCTGGGACCCGGGAAAGTGGAAGAGGGCATGCCGAATTTCGGCCAGCAGATGTACCTGCGAAAGTTCGCATCTGAGTTCAGCGTGGAGATGACGCGGTCCGTCCAGGCGATGATCGATTCGTGGAACGAGTAGGTTGGGTCAGGACCCAACCTGCTTAAGTAGGATCCTGAACTCATCCAGTGACAGCATGCAATCCGCGTGCAGACCGTACCCGGCAAAGCTGGCAACAAAGTCGCACAGAAAAAAGCAGGTTGGGTCATGACCCAACCTGCTGTAGTAACTTCCACCACACTCTAATCAGTATCCAATAAATGGGTGTGGTACTGTCTTGATTGAAAAAGACAGTACCTTGCACCGGGTTTCCCTTAAATTTTTTGCAGACGGAAAACGCCGTCAATCGTTTTCATTTTTTTGAATGGCGCCGCTTTGAGAGCCTCATTCGGTGACCACAGGGGCATCATCGTCCAGATGGCATACATGCCGCCGGGTTTGAGCAGGCGGTACATTTCGCGAGAAATATCAATCGTTGAAATAACCGGGGCCGGCAAAACGCCATAAACCAGGATCACGTCAAAATAATTATCTGCAAGGGTGGTGTGAATGGCGTCTTCGCGCTGCACGGTCACGTTATGCAACCCTGCCGTAGTCACCTTTTTTTGAGTTTCCTCTACGGCTGCCGGGTGCAGGTCCACTGAGACCAACCGTCCTTCTGTTCCCAGAATGCGGGCAGCCGGAAGAGTGAAATAACCTGAACCGCAGCCGATCTCCAGCACGGTTTGACCGCTGCACATACCGGAAGCGGCCAGCAGCTTGCCGGCATCGTTGAATTTGTCCCGTGCGGGAACATCCAGCCATTTGAGCATGGTGCCAAAAAAGCGGCGGTTGTTTTCTGACTTGTTATCAAATACGATTTCCTTGATTCCCATTTTTACTCCTTTTGACTATTTCTCAATAAAAAACATATGTTCACTATTGAGTTAAAAAAATTAAAGCTCCGCAAGCTTTTGAATTCCGGTTAAGTGATAAACCATCAGAATTTCCATGTTTTTCTGTAACATGTCGTCACCGGTTGATTTTTTGGTGAGTTCCAGCAGGCTATTAAAAAAGTTGACGGCAATCACGTTAATCATCAGGCTGTTTTCAGACATCGCCTGTGGAAGGCTCAGGCGGATGCGCTCCGCGATGCCCCCGATGACCTGGCTGCGCACAAACTCATAACGGGTGCCTTCGCTGCCTTCCAGTAATATGACAAACTTTTTGCGGTCTGTTTTGATCAGACTCATGAAAACCCGGGTGATCATTTCGATATGGCCGCTTTCTCCCGGACCATCTTCATCGTGCTCGAGAGATGTTGTCAGAGTCTGTGTAAAGTGACTGTAATACGGCTCCATGATGGCGTCATACAGGTCGTTTTTGTCTTTGAAATACCGGTACAGGTTGCTGTAGCTGACGCCTACATTTTTTGCCAGTTCGCGTGTGGAGGTGCCCTGAAAGCCGAGAGAAAAAAACATGGTCTCTGCGTTTTCGAGAATGCGGCTTTGGATTTCGGGTTTGAGAATTTGCATTAGTAAACACCTGTTCTTTATTGAATTATATATTTTATTATTTTTCTGTCAATAGGGAATTGGAAATCTGGGGAAAATATGAGGTACACATACTAAGATTTTCACAAAACGGCATGAAACCGAATTGTGTTCAACGGGGCTGTAAATTTGGTAAAAGATGTTATTTGCCTGATCTAAATCAACTTCCTGAACTCTTCCAGTGACAGCATACAATCCGCGTGCAGACCGTACCCGGCGAAGCTGGACACAAAGAAGCGCAGGTCAAACAGCCCTGAACTGGCAAAGCGGTCCACCTCGGAATCGTTGATGATCGGGGCCAGTTTTCCGCTGCGGGGATTGTGGTTGGCCAGAATGAAGATCACTTCGGGTCGGTCATTCTCGTCCAACCGCACCTGCGCGTTGCTCACCCCCTTATTGAACCGCAGCAGGCCCAGGCGGTCAAGCTGATTGAACTGTGACTCCATCGTCTGCAGCAGGGCGGCATAGCGCGCCCGGTCGGATACCATCGCCTCAATATCTTTCAGGTGCTTCGAGATGCCGGCCGAACCGGAAAGCGCCCCGTCACTGTACTTCATCTCCATCAGGGCGGCGCGGCACTTTGACCCGTCTTTGCGCTGGTTGGCCAGCCAGCGGACGGCCAGCAGGTCAAACCGGGCACCGAGGGTATCATCGGCAAATTCAATATCGGATATGAAGTACTCGCTTGCGTTTGAAATCGTCGAATCGTTGTTTTCGCGCGCCACAATCTGTTGAAATTCCCGTTCCGCTTTGGGGTGTACCGAAAAATACTCGTCCATCAGGTTCTTGCGCAGGGCGAAGGTGGCTGCCCAGGCGGCCGCGTCATCGCGGGTGGCCAGGGTTCCCGGCGTTTCGGGGAGCGGCGTACCGGAGAGGTTGTAATGCGAGTCAAAATAAGTGGCGTACACCCCGGGTTTCTTTTCGGTGACCTTCAGCAGGTTCCCGCCCCGGTAATAAATATTGACATTATTCTCGCGGATCGAGAGCAGCAGGGTGTTGTCACGTTTTACACGTTCCAGCACCGGGTGCAGCGTACCTTCGGGGGTAGACAGATCGTTTAAGAAATTTTCTGAGATGGTTCGCATATTCCCGCCTTTGTGTGGATAGGGGCTGTGTTGTATAAATAATTATAGCGGTTTCGCTTCCGGGATATATGGTTGTGTTATGTAAAGGAGCCGGATGATACATTCCAGGTTGCTGCGGTTTGTTTTTTCGCTGGCTGCGGCTGCACTGCTTTCCTCCTGTCAACCGGCCGCACCCGTGACAACCTTATTGCCAACCATCATCCCCACACGTGCACCGGTGTGCCAGACAACCTTTGAGCACCGCGAATTGCGGGAACCATACAAACACGGCATGAACAACGCTCCGCGTTTCACGCTGGATGCCGCCGAACTGGAAAGCTACTACCGCCTGATGAACGTTACGTCATTGTGCGTGCCTCCGGAAGCCGGGGCGCCGTTCATCAATGTGGATTGGAACGCGGAGACTGGCACCGCCGCCCGGGGGCGTATGATCAGCCTGGGTTTTGAGGGCGCGTATGCCGGCAGCGGCTGGAGCGACATCTACCTGGTACGCTCCACCTACGATTTCTCCGCCGGCACCGAGTATGACCGTTTCATGACCCGCGCCGAATGGGACGCGTACAAAGCCAACACATTGGAAGGCATCCAACGCCTGCCGGATGGCCGGGGTTTCACCCGCTTCAAAGCCGGATTGGGATATGACTCATATCCGCTGTTCAAGACACTCGTTCTGCCCCGCGAAGACGGGTACACCGCGCTGGTGGTCAAACTGGGAACATCTGAGGAAGAAATGGCCGCGGCTCTGGAACGCCTGAATAATGGAATCATGCCGGAAACTGCGTCAAAGTGGCTGCCGGTGTTTGAAACCATGGCCACGTCCATTCGGTAGGTTGGGTCATGACCCAACAAGTAGCCGATGGTAAAATCCCCTGTGACCATCAACAGGAGGATAAACCCGATGACCACACCCACCGAACGCGGCGCGTTGATTAAACAGATCAAGAATTTCCCGGCTGACCTCGAAGCACTGCTGGCGATGTATGCCGATAACCAACTGGATACCCCGGTGCAGCCCGGCGAGTGGACGATCCGGCAGATCGTGCATCACCTGCCGGACGCGCACATGAACGGCTTCATCCGTATGAAACTGGTGCTGGCTGAGAATAAACCCATCCTCAAGCCTTACGACCAGGATGTATGGGCAACGCAGGCGGATATGAAGCTGCCTATTGAACCATCGCTGCTGATCCTGCGCGGCCTGCACGCGCGCTGGGCGGAACTGCTGGAGAACGTCACCGTGAGTGACTGGGAGCGCGGCGGCATTCACCTCGAGAACGGTCTGGTCACATTGGACCGGTTGCTGCAAATCTACTCCGGTCACGGCCAGGCGCACCTCGAGCAGATACAAAAACTGTCACCGAACAAGTAAGTTGGGTCATGACCCAACCTACAGGTCAAACTATCACCAAAGGTATAACCCCGACGATGACCCACCCCGCAGACAAAGACATCCTTTTTTTCCCATCAGAAGCTGATTTTCACGCCTGGCTGGAAGAGCATCACACCACCACGCGCGAACAGTGGGTGGGTTTTTTCAAGAAAGAATCCGGTAAACCATCGATCACCTATCCGGAATCGGTGGATGAAGCCCTGTGCTTCGGTTGGATCGACGGGCTTCGCCAGAAGATCGACGATGAATCGTACCGGGTGCGCTTCACCCCGCGCAAACCGGGCAGCACTTGGAGTACCGTCAATGTTAAACGGGTGGAAGAGTTGACCGCCCTCGGCCGCATGCTTCCGCCCGGGTTGGCGGCATTCGAAGTTCGCAAAGAAAAAGCATTTGGCGAGTATACGTATGATAACCGCAGCCCGGATATGCCCGAACCGTATGCCGGCATACTGAAACAGAACGAGGCTGCCCTGGCGTATTATCAGGCGCAGCCGCCGTCATACCGAAAGGTGGTCAACTGGTATGTGGTTGCCGCCAAGAAAGAAGAGACGCGCCTGAAGCGGCTGGCTGAATTGATCGAGTGCTGCGCGGCAGGCCGGATGATCCCGGCGATGGAGAAGCTGAAAAAATTAAAGTAATATACGAGCGATGTAGGTTGGGTCATGACCCAACCACACCATTCTATTCAAGATAATCTCCGGTGATCAGCTCTCTTTCGGGCTTCCATGACGGGGGATAGCAGCCATTCTTAACAAATTTCCGGAAACTTGAAAACGCCCAATCCTCCGGAGATTCTGTCACCCCGTGTTTAACCGGATTGTAATGGATGTACTCGATATGATTGTTCAGATCCTGATCATCGCGGATGACATGTTCCCAGTAACGCCGCTGCCAGATTTGTCTTTCTTTCTTGGATACCCGGGCAAGTGAAATTTGCTCATCCATCGAGGGGAGGATCATGCGCGAGAAATAATGTTTGATAAACCTCCACCGGGCTGGGTAATCCGCGTCGCCTTCCGGTAATGTCCAGATCATGTGAATGTGATCCGGCATAATCACATGCGCATCAATGTTAAATGGACGGTCTTTCATCACAATGGCAAACGCCCGCCGGAGATCATCAATTCTTTCGATTAAAATCGGGCGCCGTTCAAATGTTACAACTGTATAGAAATATGTCCCACCTTCTATGTGTTGACGACGATAACGCATATCTAATTATATAAATAAATAAAAACCCCGTGCTATACTTACATTGTAAGTACGAAACTAGCCCGAAGGTTGGGTCAAGACCCAACCTACAAATGCAAGTGTAAGCACAGCCAGAAAATTCAGGAGGCATCCATGCTACGGCGATTGTTTAAAACCGGAAACAGCGTTGTTCTCTCTTTGCCCCGTGAAATGTTGGAATCCCTGAGCCTGGCCGATGGTGACGAGGTAAGCCTGGCGCTGGACGAGGATAACGGCCGCCGCCTGATCGTCACCAAAGTGGAAAAAACCACACCCGCCACCGGGGTGGACGCCGACTTTTCCGGCCATCTGGAAGAATTCATCAACCAGTACCGCTCTGAACTGGAAGATCTCTCCAGATGACCCTCTACCTGTCACCGCAGCAGGTTCTGTTTATCCATTACCGCCTGATCCACGAGACCGGCGGTCAGCCGGGTGTGCGCGACCTTTCGGCGTTGACGGACGCGCTGGCCCGTCCGCGGTATGTCGAAAACGGCGTGGAAGCATATCCCGGACTTTATAAAAAAGCGGCGGTGTTGCTGGAAGCCCTGCTGCAAAACAAACCTTTTATTGACGGCAACAGCCGCGCGGCCATTGGCGCGGTGGATATGTTCCTGCGGCTCAACGGTCAGCGCCTGGGCGCGGATGGACCGGAAATGGCGCGTTTTATCACCCGCTGCGCGCAATCACCGGTCAGCATTGAATACAGCGTGGCCTGGCTGTGGCAGTTTGCCCGTCCGTTGAAAAAGCCGTCAACGGCTGGCTAACTATAAAAAAGAATATTCGTCAGCCGGGCGGGGGACAGGCCGCTATTGGTCAATTCGTGCGGGAGACTACCGTCAAAGCGTAAAGCGTCACCGGGCTGCATGTCAAAACTGCCGGCATCCAGAACCAGGCGGATGGTTCCCTCTCTGACCAGGATAATCTCTTCCACTCCCTGTATATGACCGGTATTTCCCAGACGGCCGCCGGCAAGTATGGTCAGATCCAGAATTTCTGATTTTGTGTTTCCGGAATACGGAAATATGGTGTTTACCCGGTATCCTTCGGTTTCAGCCAGCACCGTTTGATCCCCTGCTTTTACCAGGGAGAATTCGGGTGCGGATTCTGCCATCAGGCGGGTAAGCGGTACTTTTAACCCTTCCGCAATTTTCCACAGCACCAGAATGGTGGGGTTCGTCCCACCGCGTTCAATTTCGCTCAGCATGCTTTTGCTGACACCGGTAAGGTTGGCCAGGTCGTCAAGGGTCTGGCCTTTTTCCTTGCGTATCTGTTTGAGATTCCGGGAAACCTGTTCGTTGATTGAGTCGCTCATAGCGTATCCTATATATTGAATTAAAATACAATATACTATATAATCCTGTATAGAATATTTTCGTTCAATATAGTATACACCGGGAGAGGCTATGGAAATCCGTAATCTGCACCAGCTTTCAGGCAGCCTTGTCAAAGATGAGAAATCTGATATTCAGGTATTGAGATTGACCGATGACGTAATGTCGATCTATCTGGCGCGCCTGACGGCCGGCAGGAAGTTACCGGCGCATTACCACTCGCACGGTCGGGAGGTATACCAGATCCTGGCCGGTGACGGCCGGTTTGAAATGGGGGAACTGAAAGAGTATGGCGTACAATGGACAGTCAACCGGGTGGTGGGCGCCGGGGATATTTTTGAGGTACCGGAAGGCGCTGTTCACCGCCTGACAGGCGGAGATGAAGACCTGCAACTGATCTTCTTCACGTCTCCCGCGCATCTGGGGGATGACCGCACGTTCATCACAGAGGAAAAACTGAAATGAAGTCATTGAAATTCAAAAAGATAGACGCGTTCACCGGCAGCGGCTCGTCCGGCAATCCAGCCGGGTATATCCATCTGGACAGACCCGGCGAGCTGACCGAAGCCGAGATGCAACGTATTGGGTACGAACTTAAGGGATTCGTCAGTGAGGTGGGGTTTGCCTGGCAGGAGGGCGGCCTGTATAACCTGCGCTACTTCTCGTCAGACAGTGAGGTAGCCTTTTGCGGCCACGCCACCATTGCCATCCTGTATGACCTGCTGAAATCCAGCCCTGAACCCGAGGTCACCTTCCGGGTTAAGGCCGGCGACCTGACGGCGTACAACCGCGTCAAGGAAGAGGATGCCGTTTATATCACCGCGCCGACGCCTCAGTTTCTTGACCGGAACATTTCTGCCGTTGACATAGCCGAGCTACTGGGCATCACCCCGGATGATATTGATCCATCCATGCCCATACGCGTGATCGACGCCGGTCTGCGCACCCTGCATGTGCCGGTGAAAACACTGGATATCATTCTGACCATGCACCCGGATGAAGCCCGGCTGCGCCAGTTCAGCCTGGACCATGAGTTTGATATCACCCACGTGTTCTCCGCCCAAACGGCCGGCGCGTCCAACCGCTATCGCGTGCGGGTATTCCCCCCGCGCTTTGGCTACCTGGAAGACCCGGCGACCGGTTCGGGGAATTCAGCGTTCGGTTATTATCTGATCGCAGAAAATCTGTGGCCGGGTGACATGTCACTGGAGCAGGGACCTTCCCGCGAAAATCCGAACATCGTGAAGATCAAGCGGCAGACAGTCAACGGGGAGGAACGCATTCTGTTCGGCGGCAGCGCCACCACGCGGATCGTGGGTGAATATCAACTGCATTCTTTCTAGAAAAAATCCTTATCCCATGAACAGAAACCCCGTGCCGCTCCGGCACGGGGTTTGCATTCATACAGGGTGAGACATCCCGAAGATTACTGGTTGGGTGCCGGGAAGGAGATTTTTGATGATCGAGGTTATCCGAAAAGCCCTGAATTCCCAGTTTGCGGCTGCCCTGAAAATGCTTGAACATGCGGTGAATGATTGTCCGCCTGAGTTGTGGCAGGGCCGTCTCTGGAATGAACATGAACTCAAACCAGAATTTGCCGAGTTCTGGTACATCGTGTATCACACCCTGTTCTGGACCGACCTGTACCTTACCGGCCAATATGATGGGTTCATGCCTCCAGTGCCATTCACCCTTAAGGAACTTGACCCGGCCGGTGTGCTGCCGGATCGTCTTTACAGCAGGGGAGAATTGTTGGTTTACCTGTCGCATTGCCGGGAGAAATCAGATACTCTAATCAACGCCCTGACGGAAGAACACGCGGGTCGGATCTGTCATCTCAAGTGGGGGGATGTCACCTACGTAGAATTGTTACTGGATACCCTGCGCCACATTCAGGAACATACCGCGCAATTGAACCTGTATCTGGGTCAAACGCGCAACAACCCCGCTCGCTGGGTGTCACTGGATCAATAATGCACAGGGTTAACAGTCGGTTAATCGTGCTATGGTTTTTGGATTCGCAGATTAAATCTGGAGTATGATTTCCACAGTACTTCCATTCCTGAAATTACAGGGGAAACATGACCCGAATCGCCATTCTCTCTGATATCCACGGCAACCTGCCAGCGCTGGAAGCGGTTATGGCCGATTTACAGGCCCGTACTGTCGATATGACGGTTGCGCTGGGTGACCTGGTCTCAGGCCCATTGTGGCCGGCCGAGACCGCCAGCCTCTTAATAAGCCAGAACTGGATCTTTGTTGCCGGCAATCACGACCGTCAACTGGTGCGGAAAGACGCTGCCACATTCGGCCCAACCGACGAATTGGCCAATGCCGTAATCACCCCCTCGCAGCGTGACTGGCTGCGCACCCTGCCGCCGTCCCGCACCATCCTTGGGGATATCGTACTGTTCCATGGCACACCGGTGGATGACGCCGGCTATCTCACCGAGGAAATTGCCCACGGCCGGGTTCATCTATCATCACGCAAAGATATAGAAAACCGGCTTAAAGGGTATGCCCAACGCGTTTTCCTGTGCGGGCACACCCACATCCCGCGTGATATCCGCCTGACATCCGGCCAGTTGATCGTCAATCCGGGCAGCGTGGGGCTGCCGGCGTATTTTGACCCCCATCCCGAACCGCACATCGTGGAGACCGGGTCTCCTGACGCGCGCTACGCCATTCTGACCATTTCCGGTGATAGCACGCAGGTGGAGTGTGTCTCGGTGCCATATGACTGCGAAAAAGCGGCGGACCGCGCCCGCGAAAATGATCAACCGTATTGCGCCACCTGGCTGCAAACCGGCTTTGTGGAATAGGAAATTAGCCATGAACAAGATCGCCTTCCTCTCTGACATCCACGGGAACATCCTGGCGTTGGAAGCCGTAGTTGCTGACCTGATGCGCCGCGGAGCCGATACCGTGGTCACGCTCGGTGACCTGGTTTCAGGGCCTCTCTGGCCGATGGAAACGGCGGAGTACCTGATGAAGCAGGATTGGGTTCAGATCGCCGGCAACCATGAACGGCAGATCCTCACGACTCCGAAGGAAAAAATGGGACCATCTGACCGCAATGCCGATGTAAGCCTGAATGATGAACAGCATGACTGGCTGCGCTCGCTGCCCACGTCACTGGAGCTGAGTGACGAGATCACCCTGTACCACGGCTCACCCTGTGATGACCTGACCTACCTACTGGAAGTTATCGAGAACGGGCGGGTTCACCTGGCCGGGCCGGACGTGATCACCCCGCGGCTGAACGGTCTGAACCCGCCGGTGCTGGCCTGCGGCCATTCACACACCCAGCGGGTGGTGCGTCTGCCCGG
>CAYOKC010000104.1:0-9977 GCA_964404415.1 uncultured Leptolinea sp.
AATATCGTTGATCAGGTAGAGCAAAGCCGAATTTTCATAATCAAAGGGTGACCCGAGTGACAACTCGTCGGCTTCATCGGCGTTCAGACGGCTGCGGAGATAGTCAAATTCGCCGTGGGTGGTCAATGTGGCTGACGTGAGAACAACACTGGTTTTCTGGTGCCAGATATTCTCTTCCATCAGGGGACCAATGTGCAGAGGAGCGATTTGCAGGCCGATCTTTCCTGAACCAGGTTGTTTCTCGATCCAATAAATCTGTAGATTGTCCGGCTTTGAGACAAGGTTGGACACGTTCTTGTTGATCTCAGAAAAATTGGAGCTGAGTGTGGCCAGGTTACCGATCACATCCAGTAATTCCTCGTTAGAATCTTCTTCTTCACCGCCACCGGCACGAACCAATCCGGAAACCAGGCCAAGCATTTCCTGGATAAGTTCGCTTTCATCAAACCAGACTTCCTCCACCAGATTCCAGGAGTTAAGTGTGCGGGTAGCGTTCTGGATGCGTTGCTGCTGGGGATAGGTGCCCATCGGTTTGCCGTCACGCTGGTCGGCGAGGAAATCGTCAATCGTTGTGAAGAACTGGTTGTTGAGGCTGGATATTTTAAATGCGAGGTCAGCCGCCTGCCTGACGGCAGTTTGAACAGCCGCCATATCCGAGGGCTGCAGCAACCCCTGCAGGTTTACGAGCAGGCGACCCATCAATCCTGAAGTTGGTCCTCCCAGTTCGTGGATCAGGCGTTCAAAGTCATTCTGGTTGACTTTAAACGAGAGCGCGCTGGTGGTGGCCTCTTCCATGTGGTGGCCTTCGTCAATGATCAAGTACTTGTACTCTGGAAGGATACGGCTTCCGGCTGCCACATCCGACAACAACAGGGCATGGTTGACAACGATCAGGTGGGCGATAGCGGCTGCCTGCCTGGACCGGTGAAACGGGCATTCCCCGCCGGTGCGGCTCATACAGGTTTCGGATTTACAGCCTTCATCTTCGGCTGAGATGCGCATCCATACATCCCACTCGGGTGACTGGTTCAAGTTAATTTCATTCCGGTCGCCGGTACCGCCTTCATTAAGCCAGATCAGCACCTTACCGAGAACGCGCATTTCTTCCGCTGTTTCTGGACCGCGCTGGCGCAGCATTTCGAGCCGCCGGGGACAGAGGTAATTTGACCGGCCTTTTAAAACTGTCGCGCGAAGATCAACACCGAGAGCTTCACGCAGGTCAGGGATATCTTTGTTGATCAACTGGTCCTGAAGGTTGATGGTATTTGTCGAAATCACCACCCGGGTATTGGTTTTCAACGCCCACAATGCCGCGGGGACAAGGTAGGCGAATGATTTACCCGTTCCGGTTCCAGCTTCCACCAGCATATGCTGGCCTTCGGAAAATGACCGGGTAATAGCACGCAGCATTTCCACCTGTTGTGGTCGGTACTCATACGAATCGAAGAATTTGGCGAAAGGCCCCCCATGTTCCAGAACGGCTGCCACTTCATCATAATCCAATGTAGTGGCTCCGGTTTCCGGTTCGGCTGTGATGTTGATCTTTCCGGCTGGTTTTTCGAACAGGGGGCCGGCCGGCATGTGGAACGTTTTTCGTGCTTGTATGGGTTCACGGGAGCGGGCTTTGAGTACCTGTTGCAGGGCAAATGACCCGATCCAATCGGTTCGGTCACTCTGGCGAACCAATTCCGCCAGGATATCGATGGGAAGCTCGGTAGCCTTGCGGATCAATTTTTCGTACACCCCGCGGGCGGCACGGGCATCGTCCAACGCGCGATGGGTGGCAGGGAAGGGTATGCTTAATAGCTGCTGCAGCGCGCCAAGGTTATACCGGCTGGCTGTCGGAAGAAATACAGCAGCCAGTTCATAGGTGTCAATAATGTCGTTGTATTCAAACGCCCGGGTCTGACGCCTCAAAAACCCAAGGTCAAAGCGGATGTTATGTCCCAAAACCGGGCAGTCACCAACAAAATTCTCAAAATCCTGAATGATCGCTTTGACCGGCGGCTCCCGGCGCACCATTTCATCAGTGATGCCGGTCAACTGGGTGATCATCGGGGGTATCGGGCGACCCGGGTTGATCAATTGTGAGAATTCCGCTTCAACGCGGTTGCCATTAAACCGAACGGCGCCAATCTCAATAATGGCGTCATTAACCGGGTCAAGCCCGGTTGTTTCAATATCCAGGGATACTATGGAAGTCATGGATGGTTACCGGGAAATTACTCCGGCGTATACTCCTCGGCGAAAAAGACGTTGTATTCACGTAGCATGATATCTTTTGACGGGCGTCCGCATATGGTTTGAACGCCGGATTTTTCCGATATCTTATCCCAATCGGCAATCAATATCATGGGATCCTTTGTTTGAAGGTCAATGTCAACCAGAATCGCCTGCCCGGGTTTGACATTGGAGAAAAGGTCGTAGGTTTCCCAGTTCGGCAGATTATGAATGCGGTTGGCCATGGTTTTTTCGCGGATGATACCGGCCCATTCCTGTGTAATGGTTTCCTGATCAACAATGCGGATATGGTTGCCCGAGAGCACCCTGAAGGAGACCGGTTCCAGATCAGGCGAACAGGCTAATACCGGGGGAATTTCTGGAGAAGCTGTTTTGAACGGAATTAGCGGGATGACCGTCATCATCAACACCATCAACGTTGAAAGCACTTTTACCGGGATCAGAGGTTGGTTTTCAGACTCTTTCATATGGAAGAACTTCCATGGAAGCAGATTTACCAAAGATGATAAGCCAATTGACGGAATGGCAACAAAAAATGGAATGGTCGCCGCGTACACGCGCATGCGGTTGGAGTCAATTGGCGGGGCGAAAGGGATTGAAAGAACGATGCCGATAAATGATGCAAGGAAGAATGACCTAAGAGGTTTTTTGATATCTCTGATACAGAAGAATAAGCCGGCCAGCATAAGGAGATAATACCCGGCACGCGCTATGGTTCCTGTAATCCCCTGCTCACCAAACCAGCAAAGGGAGCCATAGTAGTCATCGAGAGAGAAGAATGTCTGGTACGAACTGAAAATCCCTTTTACCAGATTCATTGGCTTCCGGCGAATGATATCCAGGGTGAGGGAATAGATATATCGAGACTGTTCGCCGGTCGGCATTTCCCAGGTTTCCGGATGTTCGGTAAAAACCTGGGTCCAGCCCAGGCCGCCCCGGGCTACACCGTAAATTGTAAAACTGAAGTTTCCGAATGGCGCGCTCTCGGGGGAAGAATAGGTATTGAAGGCCGCCAGGTTGACCAAGAATCCCAACGCCACCGCGGAGGAGGCTATCAGGATAGTCCTCCAGTGGACGAACCATGTCTTCCGGAAATACCAACCTGTCCATATAACGAGTACCGGCAGGATGAAGAAAGCGCCGGCTCGGGCATTCAACGCGAGGCTAAGCAAAAAAATGCCGGCAATCATCATTGTTAATTGTTTTTTGTTAATTCCCCGAAGCATGAAAACCAGCGACAATAAACCGAGAGGGAGACCGGCAAATTCACTGAGAGTTTTCCCCAGAAGGAATCGGGCATAGGAATACAAAAAAACGAGGAATAACGCGCCGGCAACCGCGCCTTCACGAGACCGGAATTCATTCGTGGCGAAGTACATTGAATAACCAAGTATCAATGTGAGGACGGCGATTGTGAGCAGTAGATTCTGCCCGGTCAACCATTGAATACTGGACATCAACGTTGTGAACAGCGGACGGCGGGCCGCGCCTGTGAAGAATACGGATCCTTCCATCAAGCGGTGAGAATCAGTGAAATAGAACCGCGCATCACTGAAAGGAATGATACCTCCCAGTACATATTGTTCACTCTGGCCGCTTGCCCAAAGACCGGCAATGGGCAGCACCAGGATGGCTGAAATCACTCCGTAAAGCAAAAAACGTGATAATTCCCGCGGCAACTTGAATAACAAGAAAACCAATAGACCCAGCGGACCCAGTATCTGGAGAAAATCATATCGAAATGCGAGGCCAAATTGACGGGGTGTGGGAAACGTGAGAAAAACCCAGGTTATCAGTAACCCGGATAAAAAGGCAGCCGTTTGCCAGATAAGATTGATTAATCGTTCTTTGTTCATTCCGATGTGATTTCCAAACGGTTCTAAATGATTCACCGATTATAGCATTTGATCTTTTTCTTTTTCGAATACACAAAAAAGCAACCGGTCAGACGGCCGGTTGCTTGTGGGGGATAAATCGAAATCTACACTTTCTTTTTTTCGTCTGGATTTTCCGGAGTTTGTAAGGCGGCCAGCTTTTTAGCTTTACTCCGGCGGCTGAGCACCCGTATCACCCAGATTATGACGAACACAGGTATTAGAAGGATGATGATCACCGGAAGGAAGAACAGTACAATCCATATCCCGGCATTGGCAAAGAATTTTAGCGCGTTGATCAAAGCCTGAACGGCTTCTTTGGCTACGCCGGCAGGCTGCCAGCTGCCAATGGTCAGAGGAGCAACCGCGGCTTTGGATTGAATGGTGATGTCCACTGCCGACATGGCCGCCGATTCTTCGTAGTATTTGATCTGACCCTTGGTGACTTCTATCTGCTCGCGGATCTGAGTCAACTGATTGAAGACTGACATTACGTCTTCCGTACGGGTAGCGGAAGCCATAATCTCACGCAATTGAGCTTCAGCGTCTTCCAGATTTTTCAGGCGGCTTTTCTGGTCAGTATATTCTTTGGTGACATTTTGGCCGGAGCGATTTTCTGAAAGCACATCAATGGCCGGATCTTCGACCAGAGATTTGATCTTCTCAAGAGAGACCGTTAATGATTCGGCGGGAACCCGAATCGCGATATGCGCCTGAGGGAGCTCAAGCCCATTGTCGTTGCGGTATTTATATATATTGGAATCAACCACATAGCCTTTTAATTCTTCCGTCATCTTGACAACAGAATCCATGGCTGACGCGGGATCGCTGACGACAATCGAGATGTTGGCATTCTGGATGACCAGTTGGTCAACTGGTGATGCCTGCCCGGCCATACCGTCATTTACAGCGTATTCAGCGGCGACTTCCGATTTCTCCATTTCCATCGAAGCCGACGGTGCACTTGCCCCTCCAGGCGCCATATTTAGCGGCGCGGCTGTAGGCGCGGCTGAAGAGCATCCAGTAAAAACAAGCATTAGAACCAGAAATGCAAAAGCAACCCGTTTCATTCTTCCCTCCACATATTTTGTTTTCTACGGGAATGACGTGTATGGACCCCAAAAAGTTCCCGGTTTACCAGCCGCCGAAGAGGCGTTCACCGTTGCGGACGGGAAGACCGGAACGAATGATCCTTTGTTGAACCGAAGAGATATCGTACGCCACCCGGCGCAGATCCCAGGTTTTATCCACAAGATCTAATATAGCATAGCACGCCCGCGGGTCAGCGTCACGGGGTTGGCCCACAGAACCGGGGTTCAGGATCGCGCGGCCGGTAAGGTGAGTGCTAAGGGGATTGTCAGAATTCATGGCATACAGTGAAGACTTGCCATTCTTTGTGTGATAGATGACCGGTATGTGTGTGTGCCCGATCAGGCAGAAGGGCGTAATGAAATAATCCAGGTTATCCGCGGCGCTTTCCACATCCAGTATGTATTCCCAGATGGAATTGCGCGGGCTGCCATGAGTGAGGGTGAAACCGTGGCGTACGGTCTTTTTCCGAAGGCTGGTGAGGTAGTACTTGCTTTCCTTGGAAAGACTTTCCTGATTCCATAATGTGGTTTCGCGGGCTTCCGTGTTGAAGCTATCCAGGTCGATCTGTCCCAGTGCCGCCGCGTCATGATTGCCGAGGACACAGAGGGTGTAAGGCAGGCTGGCAATGCGATCTATTACTTCGTTTGGGTCCGGACCATAACCGACAAGGTCACCCAGGCACCAGACGGCATCCACTTTACCGGCATCCTCAAGAACCGCATCAAGTGCGGTCAGATTAGCGTGGATGTCGGAAAGAACAAGGATGCGCATAGATCAAATACTCACGGCAGGGAGAATTGAACATTCCATTGACCGGCTTCCGCCTGTTCAACAGTAGAAGACAAGCCAATGATCACAAACCAGGTATTCCCCGGTTTCAGGGGTATCGCCCGGTTATTATCGTCAAAGAAAACCATGGGGCGGTCGTTTGCCTGCGATTGCCAGTAACCGGTGATCATGCGGCCGTCCCTGAAGAAAACTGCCCGACGGGCTTCACGATTAGCCCACAATTCGATGTTGTGCAGGGTGGGGTTGTATTCGTTGTAACGGGCGTAAAGTAAGACAACATTGTCAAAAGCTACCTGTGTGCCGGTAAGCTGATCGTTCAGCGGGACCAGCTTTACGGGATTTTCGGGAATGTCTGTTTCGGTCCAGCGTTCGTATTTTCTCCGGGAGGGATCATATTTCCACGCGCCGATATTTAAATCATTATACCGGATGACAACAAATTCGCCTCGCGATTCAGGTGTTTCAGGCAGAATTGAGTCAAAAACCATCCCTGTAACGATCTGACGGTAGTTATTAATTCTTTTTGACTTCGCGTATTCATCAAACGTGGAAATATCCGCGAATACCGAATTGACAGTGTGTTCGCCGGTATCGCAAAGAGCCGGACAAGTTGAGTCTTTTACAGAAACAGCCAAACCATCAAGATGATTCAACAGGTCTACCCGAACGCGGGCATCCGCGCTGGCATAGGCAAAAATGGTCTGATACATGCTGGCGAGTTGAATATCTGCCAGGCGGGCTGAACGTACCGGGCCTACTTTTTCCGGCTTTTCACCATAATAAACCGCTGAGAAACGATTCATGCCTTCGCCAATATAAAACTCAAAAACGAGATCGGCCAGTGAAAGGCCGAATTGCGGGCGGCCGGATGGAGGGAAGTTGGTCACTTTTACCATTACCGGGCGCCGTTCAAGGATGGCAGGGTCATCCACTTTCAAACCGGTAAAAGGATTGATATCTTTCGGGAACCGGTCAGGGCCATAATGCACGGCTTCAATAGTGGATGTGACGGTGGGAAGCGGTGTTAGCGTATCAGTGGGCAGTGGAGTGGCTGTCAAGATCACAGGAGTAGGTGGAACCACCGTATTTGTCGGTGAAAGGGTATCGGTGGCAGCCGGAATGGACGTGAGGGTAGGAACCTCAACGATTGTCTCAGATTCCGGCTGACAACCTGTCAGCGTCAGAATTACAAAAAGCGCTGCAGGCAGCCAAACAGGTTGAAACCGATTAATCATTATTTCATTATCCGGTTAAGGGAGGAAAAAGTGAAGTTCATAACGCCCGCCTTGCGGATTTGTAAATTGTGAACTTATCCCTGCCAGCACGATCCATGTATTTCCGGGTTTTAGAAGCATTGGTGTTCCATCGTCTTTCAACAATTCAACCGGTTGTGAATGATCGGAAATATGCCACTTGCCTTCATATATCAGCCCGTCTCTGAAGTAGATTGCTCTCTGGCTGCCGAAATTATTCCAGAGATCTATATTGTGTAGAGTCCGGTTGTATTCAATATAGAAGGTATAAAGCACAATAACGTTGGAAAATCCCAGTTGCGCCCCGTTGTTACGGTCCACCAGTGGGATCATGGTAAGAGGTTCGCCCTCATTCCCATCCTCGATCCACCGGAGATATTTACCGGAAGCGGGATCATACTGCCATTCTCCCCGATTGATATCCGCGTAGTGAACCACGAATTGCATGGCGGTTTCTCCCCCGGGTGGAGGCTCATTGGAAAAAGTTGCAAATTGCAGGCCAGGTTTCTGTTGAACAACACCGGATTGACGGGCAAATTCTGTGACACCAGCCGAATCGGCAAAGACACCGGTAACACTGTGAGTATCATCCCCGCACACAGGCGGGCAGGGAGCAAATTTGTATGGAATAGCCCTGGCACCCAGATCTTTCGCTAGGATGTTATCGACGCGTTCATCGGCATTGCCATATACAAGTATTCCACGGAACATCTGAGTCAGTTGTGAGTCGACGAGCCTGCCGGAACGAAGCGGCCCAACCTGGGGGGCATCATTGCCATAAAACACAGCCACAAACCGGTTGAAGAGTTCACCGATGTAATAATCAAAGACAATATCCGCGGAGGATAGCCCCGCGTGGGGGCGGCCTGTGCGCGGATAGTTAGATACCTTGATCAATACAGGGAGCCTGTCGAGGCGGGAAAGGTCGTCAACCATGAGACCGGTCAACGGATTAAGGTTTTCCGGAACCAGCGTCGGTTCAACTGTGATTGTTTCGCTGATATTACTATTTTCATCTGGTGGAACAGGCGAAGCCACCAATGTCTGTTCAGGGATTAGCACCGGAGCCTGAACAGGTATTGTTGACGCTGCCCGGCAGGATACCAGTAACGGCAGCACAAGTAGTGCTGTAAAAAGCGCAGCTTTCTTTTTCAACCTTGGTCAAACCAGGAAGATGTTGTATCCATAATGGACCAGGCGGTTTCAAGTTTTGATTGCAACCCCAAATCCTGTGATGTCCCATCGGGGAACAGCAGGATGACCCGGTTTGTATCAACTTCAAAGCCGGAATCAGATGCCGAAATATCATTGGCTGCGATCATGTCTAGCCGTTTCTGTTTGATCTTGCGCTTCGCGTTCTCGATCAATGATTCGCTTTCGGCGGCGAAACCGATTACCCGCCGGGGGAAACCGGAGTGTTCACGTTTTCGGGCTACTTCAGCCAGAATGTCTTCGGTCTTTTCCAGTGTGATGGTTGGGACGCCGGCCTCTTTTTTGATCTTCTCGGATGCTGTGCGGAAAGGACGGAAATCCGCCACCGCGGCTGCCATGATCAGAAGGTCGGCATCAGCAGTGTGTTTAAGTACCGCGTCAAGCATTTCATGGGCGGTATCCACATGAACCATGGAGGCGCCAGCCGGTTTGGGCAGGTTGTTGGTTGTGGTGATCAGAGTCACATCACTGCCCATATCGAGTGCTGCCTGGGCAAGGGCGTATCCCTGCTTGCCGGACGAGCGGTTGGTGATCACGCGCACCGGGTCAATAGGTTCAGATGTCCCGCCGGCGGTGATGACGACTTTCTTTCCGGCGAGTTTCCCGTTACGGCTTAATACATACCTTGCCTGATTGACAATTTTGATCGGTTCTGAAAACCGTCCGGGGCCAACCAATCCTGATGCCAGGTGCCCGGTTTCAGGACCTACGACAATAGCGCCACGCTTCCGGAGTGTTTCCACGTTCTGTTGTGTAATAGCCTGGTTGTACATATCGACATCCATCGCGGGCGCGATGATCAGCGGCGCGGAGGATGCCAACACAGTGACACTCAACAGGTTATCCGCGATACCCAATGCCAGCTTAGCCAGTGTGTTGGCGGAAATAGGCGCGACCATAACCAGATCCGCCCTATGCCCTAGTGACACATGCACCACGTGTCCTTCGCCACCCCAAAGGTCAGCTTCGGTGGAAGCCTTTCGGCCGGTAACCGATTGGAATGTGAGCGGTGAAACAAACTTACAGGCGGCTTCGGTGAGAACTACATCAACCAGCGCGCCGGATTGGGTTAGTTTTGAGGCAATTTCAACGGCCTTATACGCCGCAATAGAGCCGGTAACACCGAGAATTATGTGTTTATCCTTCAACGGATTAGTCATGATGTTGATTCATCTCCCAGATCATACGCAGCCCGTCGAGGGTCAGCCAGGGGGCAACAATGGTAATAACGGTGGTTTCGCGGGCAACTACTTCCGCGAGACCGCCCGTTCCGATGACTTTCATTTCATCACCCAGTTCTTTTCTAAAGCGGCCGACCATTCCTTCCACCATGGAGACATACCCAAACAGAAGACCGGATTGCATGGCATGTTTGGTATTTTTTCCGATGACAGACGGAGGACGAACCAGGTCTACGCGGGGAAGCTGGGATGTACGTTGGAAGAGTGCGTCCGCAGAGATGCCGATGCCGGGGGCGATGGCGAAAGCTTCAGACTGAGCAGGTGCTGTTCTTCGC
>CAYOKC010000104.1:10037-13752 GCA_964404415.1 uncultured Leptolinea sp.
AATCGACCACACAGGCCGGCCCGCCATACAGTTTCTGAACAGCTGCCGCATCGATAATGCGGTCTGCTCCAGCGGATGATGGATCGTCCAGAAGGATTTTTACACCTGTCTTAACAGTGGAATCGACTACGAATGGATCCTGTTTCAGGTATTGCTGGCAGGCCTGTTTGATGCGGCCGGCAAGGGGTGGAACCACCGACGCCATACAGATGGCTGTGATTTGATCGACCTTGATATCACTGTGTTGAAGCAGACTGGAAAGTTGAATCCCGTATTCATCTGCCATGCGGTCATGGTCAGTTGCCAGGCGCCAACGGCAGCCCAGTTTGTCACCCTGATAACAGCCGATGGTTATGTTGGTATTTCCAATATCTATGGTTAGCAGCATAAAAAAATTATACCGCAGGCACGTCTTTCGAATTTTCCTGCTGGACCAACAAATCACCCAATGGAGGCGGGAACAGGAAAAGGAAGAACAGGAAAGTTGGATAAAGATGCATCAACAGACGGTCATAGGACTGGTTGATATGGGTCTGAAGTCCATGCGGCGTAATAACATAAATCAGGAAATATCCGACCCATTGCAGAATAAGCATTCCTGCCAGCGAATAAATCGCGGCCCGGTTTTCTTTTTTAAAAACAGGACCTATTAAGATCCAGAACACCACAAAGATCAACGGAAGTGGAACCGCCCAACCACCAAACCCTTTTGGATAATCCTGGAGCGCGTTTATCACTTCAGCATACCGGGGTAGGGAGACCAGTTGGGATATTGACTGCCCGAGGTTGCCTGTGTCTACCACGTCATTGGCCGGGGCGAGAGTGAATTTGAATAGCAAAAGAACTGCGAGTGGAAGTAAGACTCCCGCGAACAGGCTTACGAAGAATTCTTTGAAGTTGTGTTTCCGGAAAACCGTCAGAGCCAGAATGGCTGCGATAACCGAAAAAACCAGAAGAAACAATTGGCCTTCATTTTTTACCCAGGCTGCCAGACCGGCAGACAGGCTGGACAGGAACAACCAGCGCCAACAATGCACACGGTCGATCAGGCCGATCGCTAGGGAAATACATGCAGCCAGAATGCAGGCTGCCAGGGGAAGGTCGGCAAATTGAAGTGACCCGAAATACACAAACCAGGGGGTGGTCAGCAGGATGATACCGGCCAGCCAGGCGGTTTGTTTCTTTCCTGCCGCGAGCAATGCCCCCGGAAGGATGCCGGCACTGGCGAAGGTAAAGAGGCCGGCAACGGCTGGAGGAATGCGCTGAGATTCTGTGCCGGCCATCACCCAACTGCGGGCGATGGTCAACGGAACAAGAAGGGGATAATCGGCATGAAAGACCTGAGGAATGAATACAGATTTCCAGTGCTCTCCGCCGCGGGCGATCATCCGTGCCCTGACGTTCCAGATGGCCCAGGCATCATACCGGCCGTGGGGGTTGACTTTCGTATAGGCATCAAAGCTGACCATAGCCGCGATGAAAACCGCGAGGAATAAAATGCCAACGGACCAGTCAATCCAGGTCCATTTTTTCCAATCGGGAACCAGGTTTTTAACTACCCCCCTTTGTTTCCAGTTAAGCCAGACTAAAACAGCGATAAGCAGCATTTCTACCAGCCAGAAGCCGGGAAAGGACGGATTAAGAAAATAGGACCAGAGGAAATACAGACAGGCACTGATACCAAATCCCACCGGTATTCCAAGCGAACCGACCAATAAGAGATTGCCGCGGCCGGTAGGCAGGATCAGCAGGGAAGCCAGGAGAGTCCCTATCAAAATGGGAGGGATTAAGGTTAGGTAGACAAGGTAGCTCATTCGCCCTCTCCCGTAAAAATGTTGATCTCATTGGAGTAGGGTTGCGACATGCGAATACCCAGTGTCTCTTCCACATTCGGAAGCTTATTCGGATCACCATTATCGCTGAAATTACCCAGAATGATGGGATGATCCTTACCTCGTTCCAGAACTACCGGAGCCACAGTATATTGCGCGAGCAGAAATTCCACTTCCTGGTCACTGGAACCAAACTGGGCACCGGGGACGTCCCAATCGGCAAGGTACCCGACCACGCCGGATTCCGGCAGCAACGGACGGATCTTTCGCAGGCGTTTGTCCCACGCGGTGACCATGTCGTCGCCGCTCATCTCACCGGCTGCCTGAATGGCGGTTTGATAACCATCCACGGCAGAAAACACACACAATCCCACCAACAGGATCAACGCTGCGATACGGGCAATAAACAGAATTTTTAGCGCTGGTTTCGACACTGTTACCTACTCTTTGATGGCTTCAACAATTTCTGCCGCCAGATCATACCGGTTGAATGCCGGCATGATATACGTGCCCTGAACATGGCCTTTCATTTGACCGATCAATTCCACGGCGATCCTGACGCCCTCTTCATGGCTTTTCTCACCAGCATTGCGGATCCGGTCAAGCACATCACCGGTTATGGTAATGCCGGGAACTTCCTGATCAAGGAAAGTGGCATGGCGTATGTTATTGAGGGGAAGGATTCCCACCAGAATGGGTAACGAAAAACCCTCGATCTCATTTTTGATCTGTTCGATGAATTGGATCGCAAGGTCCGGTTGAAAGACGGGTTGTGTGAGAGCAAAATCCGCCCCGGCATTGATCTTGCGAACCAGGTTTTTGATCTCATTCCCGGGTGATTTAGGGTTCAGGTTTAGCGCGCAGCCCACAAAAAAGCTCGTAGGTTGACCGATATTCGCGCCGGAATGGTCTACACCGGTATTGAAACCCTGTTTGATCAGTTTCACCAATCCAGAGGGTACCAGGTCGTAGTTATCCATGGCGTCCGGGTAGTCACCGATGGAGGTGGGATCACCCATCACAACAAAGACATTGCGAACACCCAACGCGTGGGCGGCTAAAAGGTCCCCCTGCACGCGGATGATGTTGCGTCCGCGGGTAGGGAAATGCAGAACCGTCTCGATGCCGATCTTATGTTGGATAAGGCTGCAGACCGCCCAGGGACTCATCCGCATGCGCGCCATCGGGCTGTCTGCCACATTGATGACATCCGCACCGGCTTCCGCCAGCAGACTGGCTCCCGCCAGCATTTTCTGTGTGGCAACACCGCGAGGGGGATCCATTTCAACAGCGGTCACAAACTTGCCCGCTGCAATCTTTTGCGCGAAAACAGTGGGATCGAGGGCTTCAAGATCAGGTGCTGAAGTCAATTCGCTGTCAGCCGGGTCAACCGGAACGGCGGTTTCCAGCAAGGGCATGTTCTTCAGCTCTTTACTCATGGCCGCGATGTGTTCCGGGGTGGTTCCGCAGCAGCCGCCCATGATCCTGGCGCCATTACGGGCAAATGTTTCCACATACTCACCGAAATACTCCGGCGCTGCCGGGTACATGATCCGTCCACCGGATTGTTCCGGCCATCCGGCATTGGGCATCACCGAAAACATACCGTCCGGGACGGCTGCCCGCATCTGGCGTAATATCCGCACAATTTGAACCGGTCCACCGGAACAGTTGACGCCAATATAGTCCGCGCCTTCAGCTTTCAGGGAGCGGGCGACAGACGCGGGGGCGTCGCCAAGCAGGGTGCGGTCATCGCGGGTGTAGGTCATGGAAGCGATCACCGGTATTTCATTGCTTACGGCACGCGCTGCTTTGACAGCCGTACGGGCTTCCTGCAGGTCCGTCATGGTCTCTATGAGGATCATGTCAACCCCGGACGAGAT
>CAYOKC010000105.1:0-13721 GCA_964404415.1 uncultured Leptolinea sp.
TGAAGAGATAGTGAAGCCCAAACTGGATGCGGCCGCGGGAGACAAGTCAAAAATACGGCTGGTCCACGCGCCGGATATCCTGGAGATGTGGGACAAACCCATCGAAAATGCCAAAAAGAAACCGGGAAATTCAATGGCGGTCGGGTTGAAATTGGTCAAATCAGGCGAAGGACAGGCATTTATCTCAGCCGGCAATACCGGCGGTATTATGTTCAACGCGCTGCGCGAACTGGGCCGTCTGCCGGGAGTACAGCGCCCGGCTCTGACCGCGCTCTTCCCGGTCAAAGGCGGTCACTGCGTGGTATTGGATATTGGCGCAAACGCGGATTGCCGTCCAGATTTCCTTGTTCAATTCGCCATTATGGGCAGCATTTACGCTGAAAAAACACTGAAACTCAGCAATCCCCGTGTAGGGTTGCTCTCCAACGGTGAAGAGGCTGGTAAAGGGAATCAGCTCATCAAAGATACCTATCATCTTCTCGAAGAATGCGGCATTAATTACATTGGGAATGTGGAAAGCAAAGAGGTCTTCAGCGGTCAGACAGATGTTATGGTGACGGATGGTTTCACCGGAAATATCTTCCTGAAATCCAGTGAAGCTGTGGCAAAGCTGATCACGGACACGTTGAAAGAAGAATTGATGTCATCGCTGCTAACAACAATCGGCGCCATGCTGGCAAAACCGGCATTCAAAGCCATCAAGAAGATGATGGATCCCGGAGAAACCGGCGCCGCTCCCCTGCTGGGAATTGACGGGCTGGTATTCGTGGGCCACGGGCGCTCAGACGCGCGGGCGATTTTCTCCGCCCTCAAAGTTGCCCATGCGTCTGTTCAGGCAGACCTGCTGGGTTCTCTGCGCAGCGGCATCCAGGAAAAGCTGGTTACTTCTTCCTCTCCAGAATCTGCTTCATAATCTACTCCAAGAAAGATAGCGCTTCAATGAAAATTATCTCCAATACCAAATTGATCAACCGCAACAAACGGATCGGGCAGATATTAACCTTTTCCGCTATATTCATTTTGATCTTCGGCCTGATCATCTCTATGCAGGGCGACATGACCTACATCATGTATTCCTACGCGGCATTGATCGTGGGTTTCATGGTGTCACAATTTGGCATTTATTTCAGCAATAAATTCGGCCGCTCCCCCCGCCCCGATGAACAGGTCAGCGCGGCACTGAAAGGGTTGGATAATCGCTATACCCTGTACCACTACACCACTGTCGCCTCTCATCTTCTGGTCGGACCATCCGGCGTGTGGACTATTCTTCCCTTTAGCCAGCCTGGAACCATCACCTTTGAAAAAGGCAGATTCAAGCAAAAAGGCGGAAACTGGTATATGAAGATTTTCGCCCAGGAAGGACTTGGCCGCCCTGAGAAAGAGGCCGAATACACAATGGAAGACATCCAGAAATACCTCAAACGGCAAATGGACGCCGATTCTGTGCCGGATGTCAAACCGTTGCTTCTCTTCACCAATCCCCGCGCGGCTGTCAAAGCACCTGAAGCGCCGTACGCCGCGATGGAAACGGATAAGGTAAAAGACTTTTTGCGCAAAAAGGCAAAAGACAATGCCTTCCCGATCGAAAAAGTTGACCAGGTAAATTCGGTATTACTCCCCACGCAGGAAAAAGAACAAACCGAACAGACAGAAGGTTGATAAAAAATGGAGCCGATCGGCTCCATTTTTTTTAGGTTATTTTTCAGTCTTCCGAACCGGACGGCCCGCGGGTCTTCGCGGTGGCCTATCGCCATCACGTTTAAACCCGCCCTGTGACGGCCTCCCCGTGCCTGTGCCTGTTGGCCGTGATTTCCAGGGGCGCCCATCCTGCTCTGCAGGATTTCCCGCGGAATAGGGTTTCCGGTCTGAATGGTCTGATGCAGGCCGCTCTGATGACCAGGTTTTCCGGTCAGAACTTCCAGATGACGGCTTCCCGGACGAATATGGCTTTCTGTCAGAGTGCTCTGATGATGGCCTCTCTGAAGACCAGGGTTTCCGGTCCGAATTACCAGATGACGGCCGCCCGGTTGAGCGCGGACGCCGGTCAGAGCTCTCAGGTGATGACCATCCGGATAACCAGGGTTTCCGGTCATTCTGATCAGCTGATGATGGTTCTGAAGAATACGGTTTCCTGTCAGAATGTTCCGTAGACGAACTCTCCGAGGGTCGGCGTACCCGGCTTGCTGCCGGACGGCCTGCCCCTACCCCTCTCGGTCGCCCTGATGAGGCGGGGTGCCTTGTGCGATCTGCAAATCGGTCTGAATTACGTTCGGCACGCCTGCGGCCTTCAGGGCTGGTCTTCGATTCTGAGGGAGCCTGCAGGCTTTGAAGAGTGTTTACTTCTTCCGGCGTCAGGTAGCGCCATTCGCGAGGCTTCAAAGTTCCAAGCCGCAATGTGCCGATTCGCACTCGCAAAATACGAACAACAGGTAAACCAATACGTTTGCCTACTTCACGGATCTGGCGTTTTCGCCCTTCGCGCATGATCACACGCACCCAGGCGCCTTTACCTAACTTCGATTCAATCTGCACATCCGCCGGTAGTGTGCGGTCGCCATCTTCCAGAACCACACCTTTACGCCAGGCAGTGAGCTGTTCTTCATCCGGAGTGGCAGCAAGAAGCACCCGGTATTCTTTTTCATGGCCGTAACGAGGATGGGTAAGACGGTTAGCCAATTCTCCGTCGTTGGTCATCAGGATCAAGCCTTCGCTCTCAAAATCCAACCGCCCTACTGTAAAGAGATGTCCGGGGACAGGGATAAGATCGCGAACGCACGTGCGCGGATCATCCGGGTCGCTATCTGATAACACGTTGCGCGGTTTGTTTAGAGCAATATATAGGCGGTCAGGCTCTTCTTTTGAAAGCGCCCGTCCATCAACAGTTATGGTATCCACTGCGGCATCCGCTTTGGTACCCAGAATGGCTCTTTCACCGTTGACCTTTACGCGTCCGGCGGCGATCAGCTCTTCACAGTCACGGCGTGAGCCGAGACCGCAGCGCGCCATGATCTTTTGAATTCGTTCTTCCATAAGTAATTATTCCTTCAATAATGGAGCGGCATCCACTTTTTCAGCGGGTTCAGCCGGTTCGAGAGGCGGCAGTTTTTGCAGGGAATCCAATCCAAAATGTTGGAGGAATTCGGCGGTAGTGCCGTATAAAATAGGTCTGCCGGGAGCTTCCGCCCGGCCGACTTCCTGCACTAACCCTTTGTTTAAAAGGCTTTTCATCACGCCATCAGAGTTGACACCGCGGATCGAGTCAATTTCAGGCCGGGTGACAGGCTGGCGGTACGCGACAATGGATAAGGCTTCCAACGCGGCACGGCTGAGTCGCGCGGTGACATCCAACCCGAGGAATTTCTCCGCCAGTGGAGCCACTTCAGGAGCCGTCGTAAGCTGAACACGGCCACCATGGAACTGAATGCGCAATCCGCGGCTTTCTTCGTAGATCCGGCTCATGGATTGCAGTTCTTCTTCCACTTTGCCGGCGGGTAAATTAACCACTTCAGCTAACTGGTCAGCAGTCACAGGACCGGTCGCGATGAACAACAACGCTTCCAGTGCGGATTGTAAGTTGATTTCAGGTAAATTTTGGCTCTCTTCACTCATGCTATAATTGCCGCGATAATCAGGGTATTTTCCCACCTATTATAAGGGTTAAAGCAATGAAAAACAGAAAACTCCAAATCGTAATTCTTCTGACAGGGTTGGTCCTCTCCACCCTTGCCTGTAACCTGCAATCTGCCGTTGTTAAACAGGTGCCCACTGTTGTAATTCCGACTCTACCGCCGGCCGAACAACAGGCTCTTACCGATCAATTGGCCAATCAATTGAACCAGGCAGCCAGTGGCCAGCAGGTGACTATCGAGTTAACCGAAAGCCAGTTGACCAGCCTGATCAACGGACAAACCGGCAATATCCAGGACGCGCAATTATCCAATTTACAGGTAGTTCTTGATAACAACCAGGCTACCATCACCGGCAACGCATCTACAAACGGCTTTTCAGGTAACCTGAGCATTGTTCTTGGCGTATCCAGTGATGCGGCCGGAAAACCGATGATGACTGTTACCAGTGCGACGATCGCCGGTTTCCCGATCCCGCAATCCGCCCTGACAACCATCTCAACCACGATCAATGATGGTTTGCAGGGACAAACCGGTCAGGGGTTTGTTGTTCAATCAATTACGATCGCTGATCACAAGCTGATCATCGTAGCGCAAAAAATTTAGTCAGGGGAAACGGCAATCATCAAACGCGGTTTCAGTTTCATTTTCGCTCTTTGGGCCGGATTGATGGCGGCCGGCATCCTGATGGTTGGCTGCACGGCAACTCCAACGCAGATGACCATTCTGTCAGTGGTCATCAAAGTGGACGGCAAAGATGTGCCGGTGGATGTCCTTCCAGGCGCCAGTGTGAAAACGGCGCTGGACGCGGCTGGCATAACCATGAACGAACTCGACAAAGTAAACCCGCCGGTAGGTTCAGCGCTGACTGACGTTACCCTCATTACAGTGACCCGGGTTCGGGAAGAAAACGAAACACGTGCAGTAACGGTTCCGTTCGAGCATCAAACCGTCCGAAACGAATCCTTGCCTGAGGGTCAGACAATGCTGATCCAACCCGGTGAAAATGGCGAACGTGAAGATACCTACCGTAAAGTCTTTGAAGATGAGCAGCAAACCGCTGAAACCCTGGTTAAATCCACTGAGATCAAAGCCGCCCGCCCTGAAATAGTAATGATCGGTGTGCGCGCTCCATTCAGTTCCATTGCCATTCAAGGGCACCTGATCTACCTGTCCTCCGGCAATATCTGGATGATGGAAGGCGCCACGGGTAACCGCAAACCGGTTGTCACCACGGCTGACGCGGATGGGCATGTTCTCAGTGTTTCGAATGACGGAAAATGGATCCTTTTCACCCGCAAGATCAAAGACAGTGAGCCCAACATAATCAACTCGCTGTGGTTGGCCCGCACTGACATAACCGAAGATAATTTGATCAACCTGCGAGTCAACAATGTGATCAATGCGGCCGGATTTATTCCCGGAAAAGACGTCACCTTCACCTACTCCACAGTGGAATCCCGCACTACCGCTCCGGGGTGGCAGTCAAACAATGACCTTCAACTATTACGTATTGACGATGGCGGAGATATCGTTGGCAGTAAAGAAATTGTCTCAACGAACTCCGGCGGAGTTTTTGGATGGTGGGGAACACGCTATGTCTGGTCGCCGGATGGGGAACGCCTGGCATATGCACGGCCTGATTCTGTCGGCCTGATTGACCCGGATAGCGGCCGGACAACTGAATTGATGACAATCACACCCTATCAGACCACGGGTGACTGGGCATGGGTCCCTGCCATCGGTTGGGCGCCCGATCACCTGTCACTCTTCTTTACCAATCATAACCAGGATCCGGCTGTTTCCACTCAGGAACAATCACAACGCTTCAATGTTTCCGCGCTGGTACCCGGTGAAGGGTTGAAACTTGAAGTCGTTCCGGATACGGGAATGTTCGCCTACCCCGTACCTTCACCCTGGCTGGATGGATCCAACTATCTGGTGGCATACCTTCAGGCAGCCTTCCCCGATCAAAGTGAAACCAGCCGGGCGCGCCTCATGGTGATGGACCGCGATGGTTCAAACCGCAGGGTTATCTTCCCGGCGGAAGGCTCACAACCCATCGAACCACAGCAGATCTCATGGTCGCCGGCTCCTGAAGAGAATATTCCGCTGCGAATTGCCCTGGTTTATCAGGGAAATATCTGGTTTGTAGACCCCTACTCCGGAAACGCACAGCAAATTACCGGTGATGGTCTGGTCAGTATGCTGGCTTGGAGATAAAATCAACCCTTCGAAAAGAGGAACAATGAGAATACTTATCACAGGCGCCGCAGGATTTTTAGGATCACATCTTTGTGACCGGTTATTAAGTGAAGGTCATGAAGTTATTGGGATGGATAATTTTATAACCGGTAATCCGGAGAATCTGGGTCATCTCGCCGGCCATCCGAAATTCACCTTCATCCGGCACGATGTAGCCAATTTCATTTTCGTCCCCGGCAAAGTGGATGCGGTGATGCATTTCGCGTCTCCAGCCAGCCCTAATCCCAATTCACCCTACGGGTATACCAACCTCCCTATTCAAACCATGAGAGCCGGCGCGCTGGGCACTCACAATACCCTGGGCGTCGCGCGCGCGCATAAAGCCCGTTTTCTACTGGCTTCAACAAGCGAGATCTACGGCGATCCGGTTGAACACCCCCAGAAAGAAACCTACTGGGGTCACTGTGACCCCATAGGTGTGCGTTCAGTGTATGACGAAGCCAAACGCTTCGCGGAAGCCCTCACAATGGCGTACCACGGCGCTCATGGCATCGATACGCGCATCGTGCGGATCTTCAATACCTATGGCCCCCGCATGCGCCTCGATGACGGCCGCGTTGTACCGAACTTCATCCAGCAAGCCCTGCGCAAGGAGCCGCTCACCATTTATGGTGATGGTATGCAGACCCGTAGTTTCTGCTTTGTAGAAGACCTTGTGGAAGGGATTTACCGCCTGCTGATGTCAGACGAGCACTATCCGGTCAACATTGGCAATCCGGCTGAGACCACCATCAAACAGTTTGCCGAAACAATCAACCGCATCACCAATAATCCGGCCGGCATCCAGATCAAAATGGACCAGCGCCTGGGCGATGATCCGCAGAAACGTCAACCGGATATCACCCGTGCCCGCGGTATCCTCAAATGGGAACCCAAAACAAATCTGGAAGATGGCATTAACAAAACAATACCGTACTTCAAGGAGAAATTAGGTTTTTCATGATCCTCGCTAAACGCCATGAGAGAATCCGGTTTTACAAATTTGCCGCTGTTGGCGCTTTTGGAGCGGTAATTGATTTCGGTTTCTTTAATCTTTTCACAAGTATTTTTCTGATCAAAGCGATTGTATCCAGCGCGCTGTCATTCATCATGGCTGTAGCCAGTAATTTTCTGCTGAACCGCTACTGGACATACCCGGATTCCCGAACCAAAACATTCGCGCAACAGGCAGTCCAATTTATGCTTATCAGCCTTGTGGGTATGGGGATCAGGTTAATCTTGTTTGCGGTGCTCGAAAACCCGCTTATCAACCTTGCTGAAACCATGTTGCCCAACATCGGCGTTACCCCCACATTCATCGGCCACAATGTGACTCTGGCATTTGCCATTCTGGTGGTGATGATGTGGAACTACATTGCCAACCGCTATTGGACCTACAACGACGTTGAGTAAACTGCGTTTCATTTTGTTCTGGAAGAACCCCACATGTCAGGATTAAGGATCATCAGCGGCAGCGCCAGGGGAATGCGTATTAAAGCTGTTCCCGGTGACACCACACGCCCGGTGACCGACCGCGTGAAAGAGTCATTGTTCAACATCCTGGCTGACGATGTGCGCGGCTCAACCTGGCTAGACCTGTTTGCCGGAACCGGAAGCATTGGTATTGAAGCATTAAGCCGCGGTGCGGAATTTGTGCGCTTCAACGAAATGAACCGCTTGGCCATTCAAACCATTAACGCGAATCTCGAGATCACCCGATTGAAAGCCAACGGGCTTGTCGCTCAGGGTGACGCGTTCACGCTATTGCGGTCTGTTCCGAACCGGTCGTTCGATTACATTTATATCGCCCCTCCCCAGTACAAAGAGATGTGGAGTGAAGCATTACAAATGCTTGATGAAAATCCTGCCTGGCTAAGTGATGATGGATGTGTGATCGTGCAGATCCACCCGGTTGAATTCAAAGAAATTGAGCTGAATAATATAGAAGAGGTTGACCGCCGCAAGTACGGCAGTACGATCCTCATTTTTTATGAGCGGAAAATCAGGGAATAATTGAGACTAACAGGTCAGGGTGAAACAAACCTGACCTGTAATTTTCCTGTATCAGAATACGTATACAGGCCAAATAATGGCTGTCCGCCAACTTTATGAGCCAGGATTTTCGGTATTAGTACAGGCAAATCTTCCACAAGGGGGATGGATACCATGTCAAACTGGTGCACCCATTCCAACGCGCCTTCGTTGGAAGGCCTCAATTCGTACTCCGTTCCCTCCGGTACAGTCCCCCGGAAAACGTACATTGCGATACCGGTCCGTTCGCCAGCGTCAATCGAAATGATGGCGCACAAATCCAGGGTCACATCCGTGATACCTGCCTCTTCATTAAGCTCCCGGTACGCAGCCGATAGAACATCTTCCCCCTGCTCTACATGCCCGCCAATACCGTTATACAGGTTCGCCCACAGGCGCTTTGTCGGCGCGCCTTTGATCAATAATACATCCCGTCCCCTGGTGAGAAAAATTAATACCCTGGGAATAACTTTGTATCGGTCATGAAATACACCCTGATCAGAAGCCGGCATGTTTATCTATCCTGTGGTTATAAAAAATGGAGCAGACCGGGGTCCGCTCCATTTTTATATCATTCTTTAATCGATCCGTGGAAGGCTGGATCAGCTCAGGAACATTGGGACGCCCATGAAATCTTTGACTCTCGGGCGGTATGTCTCAAGATCGTAAAACGCGGGGACGTCAACCGTCTTCTTGCCAGCCATGATCATGTCGATCGGTACGGTGGTGTATTTACCTCCGTGAAGGGCCGTCATTTTGCCGGTTTCATTACGTTTGATCAACTGGACGGCCAGGTTGCCAAAGGACATGGCGACCATGCGGTCAAGCGAATCGGGGGCGCCGGACCGCATCATGTAAGCCAACTGCTGGTACATGATATCCTGGCCAGTGCGGGCTTTGATCTCAGCGGAAACGATCTCACCGATACCGCCCAATTTCTTGTGGCCGTACGCGTCCATTTCACCTTTTTCAATAATGTCGCCGCCTTCCATAATGGCGCCTTCTGAAACAGTGATCATGGCGTAATTCGATGGATTGTTGCGTTTGTCTTCCAGCAGGTAGTCACACAGTTTGTTGATGTCAAATTTGACTTCGGGGATCAGAGCGCGGTCAACATAAGACAGGTATGCCGCGATCAGGCTGGTCTCTCCGGAATTGCGGCCGAAGAGTTCGACCACACCGATGCGCTCGTGTGAACCAACAGAGGTACGCATATTGGTGATCATATCCACACTGCGGGTGACCGCCGTGGAGAAGCCGATACAGTAGTCTGTGCCGAACACATCGTTATCCATTGTCTTCGGAATGGCGATGCAGGGATAACCTTCTTTATGCAGGCGGGCAGAATAGCTAAGGGTATCATCACCACCGATTGTGACGAGAGTGTCGATCGCTAGATGGTCGAGCACTTTCATTACATAATCGGTGTAATCCATTACACCATCATCGGAAATTTGTTTTCCGAAACTGGATGTTTTCAAGAAATCAGGCACACGATTGGCGGTGACTTTTTGCGGGTTGGTGCGTGAAGTATGGAGGAACGTACCACCGGTTCGATCAATCGTCCGAACATCATCTCTGTGAAGTTCATGAACGTAATAATCATGGGTTGATGGCTCATTCAGGTTGTAATTCAACAATCCAGCCCATCCACGGCGGATACCGAGCACACGATACCCCATCTCCAGCGCTCCGATAACCACGGCTTTCATACAGGGATTAAGTCCCGGTACATCGCCTCCGCCTGTTAAAATTCCGATGGTCTTCGACATTTCTACCTCCTCAAGATAAAAAAATAGAAGTTCTATTTTACCGGCGGTATTTCAGGCGCAGCTCCGCCAGGTTCAATCGCAGGAATTTGGAACGTTACCGTACAGCCCTTCCCCGGTTGCGACTCAATTTCTATTTCTCCGCCGGCCATCTTGATGCGCTGCTGTAATGTTTGCAGTCCGTGACCACCGGTCTGATCGACTTGAGTTGCGTCAAAACCTTTACCATTATCGCGAACAATAATACGCACCACACTATCTTCGTAAATAACCTGCACGTAGATCTGCAGTTTTACAGGATAGTCTTTGTTGTGGTCAACCGCGTTTGCCAGTAATTCCTGAACGGCTCGAAAAATTAAAACATCGAGGTAGCTTACAAGCCTGCGCTCTGCACCTTTGTATTCATATTTATATTCAACACCGTTTTGTTCGGCAAAGCTTTCAAAGAAACGCTTGATGGTAGGCACAAGTCCCAGATCATCAAGGGTCATCGGACGCAGTTCATAAATGTACGCGCGGATCCGTTTAAATGTTGATTCAGCCGCGGCTTTCAGGTTTTCCAATTCGATCTTGGCTTTCGCCGGGTCAATATCAACCAGATGGTTGGCGATTTCCGCTTGAATGATGAAGTTCGACAACACCTGTGCCGGGCCGTCATGCATTTCATGCGAGATCTTGATCCTGTCATTTTCAATGGCATCCATCATCAACGCCAGCGTATCAACTCCCGTTGATGCCTGCTGCTGTTGTTGTTTAACATCCTTTGAAATGGCTTTTTCATTGAAAACAAATAACTGAACCTTTTCGAGGTAGCCAATATACCGTTGGATATGCGTCTGGTCTGATTGGAGTTTGTCCATCTGCCCGCGCATAACCAGAAGACGTTGTTGCGCGTCCAGTGCTTCATTGAACGTGACCCGCAGTTCCTCCCGGGGCAACGTCTCAAAATTGCTTTGAACTTGCTGCATCTTCCCGGTAATAGACGCGTTTCGCTGGGTCAGGCGTGTTAATTCAGCCTGACTCTGCTCCAGCATTAATCGGATCTCAGATAGGGACCGTCTGGATTGCTCAAGTTCGTTATTGATTTCCTGTTGGAATTCAAGCAGGGGATCGGATGATTCTGCCTTTTTATTGGTCATGCTGAATCTCCCATACTGGTTCTAGGGTATAGCAATAATTCAGGTTCTTCAAGGCACAGGTGAATAGTATAGCATAACCTGTTCATGTGACTGATTATTTTTGTTCTTTTTCTTTGGGATTTTTATCCCATTTTCTACATCCCCAGTAAGCGAGTATCAGAATGACAAGGATAAGGATCCGCCAAATACTGTTGGGTTGTATAAAGGTAAACACCAAAAGAGACGCGAGACAAGTCAGTCCAAGCATCAACTGGCATACCCATTTCTTCTGCCTGATGACCTGCCACCCGGCAGCCAGACCTACTATCAATGTTCCAATCCAAACGATGAATTCAGCCGCTTCATTAGGCGCAGGGAAAGGTCTCCCTTCCGCGCGATCGGCGATCCCCCGGAGCATAGCTTTTTCCATTACAAAGCCGCCGGCATTCAATATCCAGAATGCTGCCGGATTAGCCTGCTCCCCATCCACCTGAATTTTCATCCGGATGATCAACCGGGTGCTGTCAATTCCTTCAGGGCGAAGATACCAGCCCCAGGTCCAGCCCATGCCGAAGAAATCGTCAACAGCCGCCAGAAAATACTCACCTGTTTTAACATCTTTGATCGGGAGCATATCTGTGATGATGAATACACCCGGCTGGGGATCTTGATATTGACTTAGAACCTGCCCGGCATTCTGGTATGACCCGTCGCGGGAGATCAAATTTTCAATAAAGGTATATGAATAGAAACCACCCCTGGATTGACCAATTTGCGCGATCCAGGGCCATACTTTTTCAGGCGGCGCGGAAATGGACCGGCCATGCGTCCACATGATAATTGGATTGGTAAGGATTTCGTCACCCGGATAGGTCGCCGCAATCTCATTCTCTGTCGCGCCGTACGTGGCAATATACCCGGGCATGAAAGCGACAACACCTGAGAGAATTGACACAACCAGAATAAATCCCAATATGAATTTAATCCACCCGTTTTTGTTGATATTCATCGAAGTCATCCCTGTAGTGAAATCCAATCCGACCCAAAATCTGCGATGTACAGGGATTTGAAAGCCGTGGATGGAAATATTTCAGAAATTATACATTATCCCCTATGTTTTTCCTATTTCCACTGGTAAACGGCCATATTCTCGCCTCCGGCTGCCGGAGAAATGGTCCCCCCGGTTTGATAAACAGGTTCCAACCCATTTGTTAATTCAGTATACCACTCGGGGAATGTCACAAGATATTGAACGTTTTGTTGGTCAATGTATTGTTTCAACCGGTTCTCATCACGAATGATCGGTATAACCTCCGGGTTGACCAAACCCGCGAGGTCTATCACCTCGCGTTCCGTGTAATAACCAATCGCCCCGATATCGTGAACCGCCAGCCGGCTGGACGTTGGGGTATTCTCCCGCAGCCAATGAGCTGTCTGTACCATCTCTGTCTCAATGATGGCCACATCGGTCTTATACACATTGGCGCCAATAACAAGAAATAAAACAGTGACGGTTAAGATACAGGCCATCCAGAATACCCGGGAAAGATTTGTCCGCTTTCCGGGTGACCAGTCTCGCATCCACCGTGTAGTACCCCACAACGCGAATAGAAAATAAAAAGCCATCGCGGGCATCATATACCTGCCGTGCTGGTAGAACACAGGCAGGCGCAACGCGTACATAAGTATATATCCGGTAAACCATAGGAAGATCGAAGCGGCGGCTGGATTCCTGTCTCGCCAGGTGTAAATAACCCCGGCGATCATCCCCGGGATCAATGCCACCCCTCCCCCCGCCAGGAATGGCAGGAATAATGAACCAATCCGCTGGATAAGTGGATATGTGGTTGCTGCCTGATATTCCGCCTGTTTAGCCGCGAACGTTGACGGCCAGACCGTTCCCGCCTGATGCAGATTAAAAAGTAAATAGGGAATAAATACAACCAGAAAACCGAGGATGATTTTCCAAGACTGCTGCCACTTTTCACACTGCGATGCAGGCCGGAATAAAACCAGGAAAACTACCGGTCCCAGCATGCTTATTCCATCCGGACGGACCCACACGGCCAATCCGGTCAAAACGCCTGTAAACCACGCAAAACGCGGGGACTCCGTAGCGAACCAAAAAATAAGTAATAGGTTCAAGACATAAAACGCGGTTTCCATACCTGAGACAGCCGCCCAGACGAGATGCCATTCCAGAACAACAAACAACCCTACCCAGGGAACCTTTGGTGAATACTCATTATTAAGCTTGCGGACTATATTTTCTGCCAGTATAGCCGCGCCGGCCAGCGAGACCCACCCCAGTGTGGCCGCCCATAACACCGGGTTGGCGGCAAACAAATAACCGACCGCCAGTAAGATTGACCATAATGGCGAGGTTGATCCGCCGGAAGGCTGCCCGGGATTGAATGCCCATTCCCCGCGTTGCACCAGGCTTCGCGCGTACACCTGATGGATCCAGGCGTCATCCAGGGGGAACCCGTTGTAACCGTTTAATGCGGAATATCCAAGATAAGCTCCAATCACAACCAGACTGACCGCAATGAGTAACAGGTTTCGTTTATACGTTTGGTTGTTTCCTGACTTCATTCCGCACCGGCTTTCTCCGGATCCAGCCGGAACAACAGCTGATCTTCACGTCTGTCAATCAGGATAAAACCGGGAAAAGCATCCGGATTACGGTACAGGGGGAACAGGCCAGTTACCAGTTGTTTCTCAAGGATCATATACTGGATGCCAAATTTCCTGGCGACAGCCAGACTGGTATCCGGCGGCCCATCCGGAATGACGGCTGCTTCCCTGCGTGACGCCAGCCAGAAGCCAGCCGGATTATTAATCATCACGCGCGCGGTTTCCGGGACGCTGTTGACAGACAACAATTCTGACGATACCTGTGCCCGCCGGGCGCTTTCATCCCAGACCGG
>CAYOKC010000106.1:0-13688 GCA_964404415.1 uncultured Leptolinea sp.
AAGCCAAGGGAAATGTCACGCAATATCTGGCGGTTGTTCGGCTCAACGATCTTGCCGACGCGCACCATGGAAAAAATCACCTGATTGTCACTCATGTATCACCTTATAATGGATTGTATTGGTCTTATTCTACCTGTTGAGGGGGATTTGTGCGGTTAAAAGCAATTTTGTGTAGGTATCTGCGAATTCCATGGGTACAGATCGGAGTTTCGCTGATATTGACCATGCTGTTTGGCATCGCGGCATCATTTATCAGGAATTTCAATGGCGCCGGACGCGTCATCTTGCTGGCTTACCACTTGCCCATCGGTTTCGTGTTTTCCATGTTCATTTTGACGGAGGCTGCGAATTTTCGGAAAGAACAGTCGGCGCGCCATTTTACCAGTATTCTGGTGACCGGCCTTTCTGTACTCAGGGTTTTGGTGGAAGTTCCTTTTTATTCCGGGCACGCGTTCTTCATCACGTATATGCTGCTGGTCACAGGATCAAGCACGGCCCGGATAGTTGCCGTGCTTGTGTTATTGGATGTGATCTATTTCAAAGTCTGGTTGCTGCGTGACCCAACTGTCTGGGGTGGGATGGTCTTGGGGTTGGCTGCATTTTTTATTCAACATTTGTTTTCTGGGAATCGCGGGGTTGAAAAACCCTAAGGGTTTCGATGGACTGAACCCTTAGGGTTTATGACATTGGTTACACAAAAATCTATTTCAAAAGACACCTTCCTCCATCTCGCAGAGATGGGGGAAGGCCGGGATGGGGGTGACGTCTGTCGGGAATGTATCATATGGAGGCGTTAGTTTCCCGGCAGGCTGTGGTGGGTTGACCGCGCTTGACCGATGGGCAAAACCGTCCGGATGGCAAAGTAAATAATTGAGCGGTCAACACCACCCTACATTTACGAAGAAAAGGCCGGGATGGGGGGATTTACCCGATCTTTTTCAGATCCTCCAAAAACTCATCCACTACTTGTTCGGTGATCGCCCACGAGGTGACCAGCCGGACGGCGGTGTTCGATTCGTCCATCTTTGCCCAATCGTAAAACAGGTAATTTTCCCTTAATTTCCCAATTACTGTATTCGGGAAGACCGGGAAGATCTGGTTGCTGGGGGAATCAGTCATAAAACCGTAGCCGAGTTCCTTGATCCCTTTGGTCAACCGTTCGGCCATCAGGTTGGCGTGGCGAGCCAGGTCGAAATACAGGTTTCCGGTGAACAGTTCGTCAAACTGGATTCCCAAAATGCGGCCTTTGGCCAGCAGTGCGCCACGTTGTTTGATGCCGTAGCGGAAATCCGGCTTGAGCAAAGGATTGTTGATCACGATCGCTTCACCGATCAACGCGCCGTTCTTGGTACCGCCGATATAGAAGGCATCCACCAGCGAGCAGAGTTCTTTCAGGTCAAGGTCGTTCTTGCTGGAGGTCAATGCCGAGCCCAGCCGGGCACCGTCCATGTACAGGATCAAGTTCAGCTTTTTGCACAGGGCGGAAATGGCGCGTAACTCCGAAGCTGAATAAATGGTGCCTATCTCGGTGGATTGGGAGATATATACCGCCCGCGGTTTAACCATGTGCTCGAAGTAATGCTCTTCCACCACTGCCTGGATTTCGGAAGGGGTCACCTTGCCATCGATACCTTTAACAATATGTACCTTGTGTCCGGTGGCTTCCACGGCGCCGGTCTCATGCACGCAGATGTGACCTGATTCCACGGCAATCACCGATTCCCACGGTTTCATAAAGCTTGACAGTACCAGCAGGTTCGCCTGTGTGCCGCCGCTGACAAAGTGGACATCAGCATCGGGGTTGCCGATGGCGGTGAGGATCTTTTTCCGCGCGGATTCGCAGATCTCATCTTCCGAATACCCAACTTCCTGACGGAGGTTGGTCTTCATCATGGCTTCCAGTATCAGGGGGTGCGCCCCTTCAGAATAGTCGTTTTGAAAACTGTATTTATACATGGCTGAACTTTCTGTGACGCGGATTGTATGGTTTTTCTTTAATGTGTAATTCTACGTTCATTCCGCCCGGCCGGGTATAAGAGTTTTCTCTAAATTGAACCCTGTACAACAGATTTCTCTTGATACCGGGTTTCTGGTTAAATAGCGTAAAGCATCTATGAAATATCCAGGAAAAACCGGAGTCGTTCACTCCGGCACATTTCCTTTTGTATCCTTTTCCCCTGTTAAACATCCAATTTCATAGATCATTACAGGTTCCCCGGAGGCACAAAATGGACAACACAGCGTACATTGACGCTGCTGACGAGCAGGTTGATTTGAATGAATATGATGTGATCATACTGGGTGGCGGACCGGCGGGATCGTCGGCGGCCATCTATACGTCGCGGGCTGGTTTGCGCACCCTGGTGATCGACAAAGGTCTGACGGCCGGCGCGCTGGGGATCACATCAAAAATCGCCAATTACCCCGGCATAGTCGGGGAGATCAGCGGGGCTGAACTTGTGGAACGGATGCGCGAACAGGCTGCGAGTTTTGGAACCCGGTATGTGTCTGACCGCGTGATCGGTGTGGAACTGGGCGGGCAGGAAAAGATGGTGTTTGCCAACCAGTCAACCTACACCGCGAAAGCCCTCATCATTGCCACCGGCTCCATGGGGCGCGGAACCCGCGTCAAAGGTGAAGATGAATTGCTGGGCAAGGGCGTTTCCTATTGCGCCACCTGTGATGCCGCTTTCTTTCGCGGGAAAGATGTGGTGGTGGCCGGCAGCAGTGATGAAGCCATAGAAGAAGCGCTCTACCTCTCCCGGTTCGTGGATAAAGTGTATTTCCTGTCGCCGTCACCGGAACTTAAAGCCCCTCAACGGTTAATTGAAGAGCTTGAAGCGAATGAAAAAGTGGATTTGATCCGGGGCGCCAGCCTTCAGGAGATCATAGGTAAAGATAGGGTTGAATCATTCCGGTACGTGAAGCGCGGTGAACCGTCAAAGGTTGTGCCGGTTTCAGGCGCGTTTGTGTATTTACAGGGCGGCAAGCCGGTCACGGATTTCCTGGCCGGTGTGTTGGACCTGTCTGAATCGGGATGTATTCCGGTTGACAGGGAATTCCAAACCAGTATCCCGAATGTTTACGCCATTGGCGATGTGGTTTGCGATCATGTAAAGCAGGCGGTTATTTCTGCCGGTGAAGGAGCGCTGGCGGCTATCGCCCTGGAGAAAAATCTGCATCAACGTGATGTGATGACGGTCGACTGGGCGAAATAGCACCGGTTATTTCTTGTCTTCCATATCCTCTATGTGAAGCGGGAGGACGACATTGAAAGTAGATCCCTGGCTGAGAATGGAATCTACCCAGATACGTCCGTAGTGCGTCTCCACAATGCTTTTTACAATGGCCAGCCCCAGCCCGGTGCCGGAAGCTTCGCCTGAAGCATTACTCGCACGGAAGAATTTGTCAAAGATGAATGGCAGGTCCATCGGCGGAATTCCCACGCCGGTATCTTTGAAGAGAAGGATCATCTGATCCTCTTCCACATCCACTTTGATATAGATCTGCCCGCCAGGTGGAGTGTACTTGATGGCGTTTCCCAGCAGGTTGTCGATCACCTGCGCCAGCAGGATCGGACTGCCCCATACCGGCGGTAGATTGGGCGGGATGTCAACCATCAGGCGGTGTCCTTTATACGCCAGTTGGTCTTTCAGGTTTTCACACGATTCGCCGATCAGGTGGTCAATGTGCACCACTTCTTTGTGTTTGTCAAACCCGGCTTCAATACGGCCCAGGTTCAGCAGGTCATTGACCAGGTTCGAGATATTATGAACGCTCATCTGAACATGGCGGATGTATTCACGCTGCAGGTCGGTGACAGGTCCCACGCGCTCCACCAGTTCCACGTACCCCAGGATGGTGGTCAGCGGTGTGCGCAGGTCATGTGACACCGTATTTACAAAATCGCTCTTTGCGCGGTCCAGTTCCTTGAACATACTGACGTCATGCAGTGTGATCACCGTGCCCACGTTGGCTATCTCTGTTACCTGCGCGTCCATCACCCGGCCTTCACTCAGGTTGATCTCCGCCCGGGTGGTGCCCCGGGTGACCAGATCAAGAATCTCATTGATCTGTACGGTCGCGTCTGTTGACTGGTATGAAAGGTCTTCGTCGCTTAATGACAGTGCTTCTCTGGCACCCTGATTTATGAAAACAATCTTTTGTTCGCCATCAAGGATGATGACTCCGTCTTGAACTTTTGTCAGAATTGTCTCAAGGCGGACGCGTTCGTTATCTGTATCACTGAAGGTGCGTGCGTTCTCAATGGCGATGGCGGCGAAATCGGCCACGGCCATTAGAAGCCGCACATGATAATCATTGAAGGGTTTTTTCAGATTCCGGTTGTCTACACCCAGCACGCCCACCGTGCGGTCATGGGTCCTGAGTGGAACATAGATCAATGAGTAGACAAGATAATCCGTCTTGATCTTTTTCAGGTTTTCTTCGTCCACCAGCACGGGTTGCCCGGTGCGGATCACCGACCCCGCCAGCGAATCAGTGATGCCCATGCGGAAGTCATTGTTGGTTTCTTCGTTGTTGAAATTACGGGAAGCCCGCAGGTACAACTCGCCGGAGGCTTCATCCAATAGGAGAAGGCTGCTCTCTTCCGCCCCGGTAAGCGAAACGGCCGTATCCATCACGGTGGAAAGCACGCTGTCCAGGTCAAGCTGGCTGGTTATCGACTGGCTCAGGCGGCTCAGGGTCTCCAGGTCGCTCATCTGGCTGCGCAGGTTGGCTGTAGCCAACCGGGTCTCTTTCTGCATCCATCCGCGGCGGCGGTCACCCACGGCCAGGCCGTTACGAACCATTTTCAGGAAGTTTTCGCCGGTGATGGGCAGGGTGAATGTGTCTATCACCCCGGCCTGAATAGCCTGTTTTAATATCGAAGTGGATTCCTGATAAACAAACAGCAGAACCGGAGTGGTGGCTGTTATATCGTTTAGTTCCCGGGCAAATGCCATGCCGTTCCCGTCCGGAAGCCGTTCCCCCATGATCACAAGGCGCGGCAATTTCTCGTTGATCGCTTTACGGGCTTCAGCAATCTCAGAAACGATCCTGATATTGAATCCTTCCGGCTGCAACAACGTCTCCACCAGTGAATTGATCTGTGGATCAGCAGTAAGTACCAGAATAGGATCACTAAAAGATGCTGTCATAACACCATGAAAGATCGTGGATTATTCTAATTCCGAATTTTTTCCGGCAGAAGGCGTAAAAAATGTCCTTCCAGAAGTTTATGATAGCACAATCCCGCGAACTCCAAAATCCAACCGGTTAAAAAGAGTTTGCATTAACTTTACATAAGATATGCGTCACATCACTTGACTTTACCTGAATGGAATGAATACAATAATTTTATGGATTATAAGGATTATTACAAAACATTAGGGGTGGAACGTACTGCCGGTGCTGATGAGATAAAAAAGGCTTATAGAAAACTTGCGATGAAATATCACCCTGACCGCAATCAGGGGAACAAGCAGGCGGAAGATCAATTCAAAGAGATCAACGAAGCCTATGAAGTCTTAAGCGATCCGCAAAAACGCAGCCGATACGATATGCTGGGTGACTCGTACTCGTCATGGCAGCGCGGCGGCGCGCAGGGTGGTTTCAACTGGAACGATTGGATGAGCCAGGCTCAGCAAGGCGCGGGGCGCGGCGGCGCTACATACCGTGTGGACTCCACCGGTTTTGAAGACCTGTTCGGCGGCGGTTTTTCTGATTTTTTCAACGCCATTTTTGGCGGGGGCATGACAGGTACTGGAGGGCGGGCCTCATCCGCGCGCACAACCAGCACAGCGCAAACGACCCGGCTTGATCCGCGGAAAGCCGCGGCGGCCTCCCTTGAACAACAGGTATCCATCTCGCTGGATGAAGCCTTTCGTGGAACACAGCGCATCATCCAGGTGGATACCCGCCGGCTTGAGGTGAAAATTCCTCCCGGCGCCAATACCGGCACCCGCGTGCGCGTGGCCAGTGGAAGCAACGGATTAAAACAGGATATCTTCCTGGTAATTGAATTGTTGCCGGATTCCCGCTTTGACCGGAAAAATGAAGACCTGCACACGGAGGTGGCAGTCGATCTTTATACAGCCGTTTTGGGCGGGCAGGTCAATGTGGGTACACTATCAGGAAACGTAATGTTGAAGATCCCGGCCGGAACACAACCCGGCCAGACCTTCCGGCTGGCAGGCAGGGGTATGCCCCACCTGCGTAACCCGCAAAGTTTTGGCGATCTGTTCGCGAAGGTCAAAGTACAGTTGCCTAAAACGTTGTCTCAAAAACAGAGAGAACTCTTCGAGCAGCTTTCCAGGGAAAAATAGTTATCGGTAATCAGGAATCGCATATGCGAATTAAAAAAATCCTACCGGCAATCGTAGTACTTTCTTTAAGTATGGTTGCCTGCCAGTATTCATCGAGATTACTGGAAAACGCGAGCTCGGATCCCGTTTTGCCTACACTCGCTGCACCGGGCGCTTCGGTGATACCCATAGCGTCGGTCAATCCCAACCTTACAGCCGACCAGGATTTGCTGGTGCGCTTGTATGATACGGTCAGCCCTGGCGTGGTGTTGATCCAACAGGTGGGTGAAACAGGCAGCGGGCTGGGGTCCGGTTTTGTTTACAGTTCTGACGGATACATCGTCACCAACTTTCACGTGGTGGAAGGCGCCACAGACCTTGAAGTTGATTTTCCCAGCGGGTATAAAACCCGGGGTGTAATTCGAGCTACCGACCTTGATTCGGATCTGGCTGTCATAAAAATTACTGCTCCCGCGGAACAGCTTCGCCCCCTGCCGCTCGGTGATTCGGATACCGTTAAAGTCGGGCAGACGGTGGTGGCCATTGGGAATCCCTTCGGGCTCAATAACACCATGACCATGGGCATCATCTCGGCCAAAGGCCGCACCATGGATTCCCTGCGGCAAACTGAAGACGGCGGGTTTTATTCCACCGGTGACTTACTGCAGACGGACGCGTCGATCAACCCCGGTAATTCCGGCGGTCCTTTACTGAACCTGAATGGCGAGGTTATCGGGCTGAACCGTTCCATCCGCACAACCGGCACAAATTCTGATGGCGAACCCGTCAACAGCGGTATCGGGTTCGCGGTATCCGTCAATATCATCAAACGGGTTGTGCCTGTTTTGATCCAAAAAGGCGCTTACGATTATCCCTATCTGGGTATTTCCACCCCACCGGGCGGTGACTTGAGCCTGCTGGAACGTGAAGAACTGGGTTTGACCACCACTACGGGCGCGTACCTGGTGGAAGTACTGGCCGGAGGTCCGGCCGATAAAGCCGGCCTGGTCGGCGGCCACACAACCACCCGTATTCGAGGATTGAATGGGGGCGGTGACTTGATCATTGCCGTGGACGGCCGGCCTGTTAAGGTATTCGGCGACCTGATGAGCTATATTATGACTAACAAATCCCCCGGCGAAACGATAGCCGTCCGGGTAATTCGAGATAACCAGGAGAAGGAGTTCACCTTGACTCTGGGCAAACGCCCCTGACATATCGAGCGCACGCCGCACCCGATACGATCCAACCATCTTCTATATGAGGAGGCTGTCATGTTTACGGACTATCAGTTGAAAGAATTGGCAGGAGTAACCACCAAGTCGACCGCGCTGACCGTGTACCTGAACACCGATCCGGCCATAGGGAGCGCTGACACCATTAAGCTCCGAATGCGCGCGTTATTGAAAGATGTTGAATTGGTGCAGGATGTTGCTGCCGTACTTGATTATTTTGAAACCAATCACCCGTTTACCGGCAGGGGTATCGCCATTTTCTCGTGCAAGGGTGATGGGGTTTTTCGAACGATCTCACTGGGCGTTCCTGTGCGCGACCAGGTTTTTACCGGTGACCATTTCAGTATTAAACCGCTGGCGGATGTATTCGATATCTACGGTAGTTATGGCGTGATCCTGGTGGATAGGCAGGGCGCCCGCGCTTTCTATTTCCATCTCGGTGAACTGGTGGAACAGGAGGGCGTGCTGGGAACCCTGGTGAAGCATACCAAACAGGGTGGGGCTTCCACCATTGCCGGGCAGCGGGGCGGAACCGCCGGGCAAACCCACTACGAAGATGAAGTAGTGGACCGGAATATGAAAGAGATCGCCGCTTTTTCCGTCAAATTTTTTGAAGACAAGCATGTCAGGCGTATATTGATCGGGGGCACCGATGACAATGTGGCATTGTTCAAAGCCCAGCTTCCGAAGACCTGGCAAAGTTTGATCCTGGGGACATTCCCGATGAGTATGACGGCTACTCACGCCGACGTGTTTTCCAAAGCCATGCAAATTGGCAAGGAAGCCGAAGCCGCGCGCGACTTGAAGATGGTGCAAAACGTCATCGCGCAGGCTGGCAAAGGGAGCGGAGCCGAGATCGGGCTGGAGAAAACCTTCCAGGCGGTATCCCAAAACCGGGTGCAGACCCTGGTGGTGACAGAAGGCTTTCAGCAGGCGGCCCACCGCTGCACCGGCTGCGGACGGCTTACCCTGCATACCAATCCACTGTGTAAAGATTGCGGCAGCAAGATCGTCCCCGTGGATGACGGTGTGGAACTGGCTGTCAACGCGGTTATGCGTTCCGGAGGTGACGTCGAAATTGTGACCACCAACCCTGAATTCGCGAAGGCAGGCAATATCGGCGCGCTTCTGCGCTATTAACGTTTCAATCGTTTCATTCACTCCCCGGATTTTTCCGGGGAGTTTTTATTTTCTGGATTCCTTATAAAAGGCCGCGTACTTCCGATCAGTTTTGCCGATATGGTTGATGATCCAGGTGTAAACATCGGTAAGCCCGTTCCTGAAAGCAGTTTCATCCTCTGAATCAAGCTGCGGGAGGACGGCCTCCATCGATTGCCGGAATTGGGCGTGGATTTTTTTGTGCTCGTCAAGCTGCGGATACCCGATTTCCTGCAAAAAGGCTTCTTCATGCGCGAAATGCTGCCCGATAAACGCCGACAGGGTATCGCGGAAGTAAGTGCGGGCTTTTTCTTTTTCATTGGACCGGATCAGGCTGTGAACCTCATTCAACATATTAACCAGCCCGGCATGTTCCGCGTCAATTTGTTCAATGCCCAGTTTAAATTCATTGTCAAAATTGAATAGTTGCATTTGCTCTTTGTTTACCTTTCTAAATGGAGACCGGTAATAATGGATTCGCATTATATCAATAAGTCAATAACCATCAGAAATATCTAAAATCGTATTTTGCTATCCGAATATAAATATCCATGGTCCTGATTATCTGTTTTAAAGTAGATCATGCCAGAACCATGGATTATTGGATGAGAGAATACCAGTGAGGATTTCCTAGATATTCCTTGCCATTATCCAATCAGTTTGTAAGTCGCCGCCGAGTTGAAAACCCTGTTCACCCACCTTCTCAAAGCCCCACTTTTGATAAAAAGCTATGGCACGCGGATTTTTTTCCCACACATCCAGCCAGATGACGTCACAACCGCGAGCGCGGGCTTCTTCCAGACAGGCGGAGATCAACGCTTTTCCCACGCCCCGGCCGATCATTTCTTTGATCGAATAGATCCGGACGATTTCAACCGGATGAGTGCCGTCTATGCAATCCGGCACATTCCCTTCACGTAATCGGGTGTATCCCACCGGTTGGCCGTCTTCTTCGGCGATGAGAAAAAGGGTGTCCGGTTCAGCCATCTCGGCTGCCTGTTTTTCCGGACTGAAGGCGTGGGACAGGTAGTCCGCCATATCTTCGGGGGTGTTACCGGCGGCAAAGGAGTCCGCGAAAGTGCGGGCTCCCAATGCTGCCAGAAGGTATACGTCTGCTGTGTTTGCTCTTCGAATATTCACTACTTTTCCTCCAGCCCGGAACGATCCTTGAAAAGGTCGGATTTATTTCCGTTTGACCATCTGGATGATGCTCTGCACCGCGTCCACAATTGTGACAACGGCCAGAACGATCAGCAGGGCTTTCATACCGTATTGCAGCCCGATAAATATCCCGGCGATCTGGCTGCCTGTAGTTCCCATGGCCATCAATTTATCCGCCGCGTCGGTGACGATGGATGGGCCGCTGGCCATACTGATCAACAGGACGATGGATAGGGCATCCAACCCGATCTTGAACCATCTGGTCCAGGGCTGCCATTTCCCCGCGCGGATCAAAGCGAGGCTTAATACCAGTCCCAGTACCCAGATCACATTGATCAACGGCAGGTAGCGGAAGAATTCAGATGAAAGCGCCGGAATGAACACCGGGTGCCCGGCCGCGTCATTGAAGTATGCCCCGATCTGCGAACCGAAGATATTAAGCACTATCAGGGAAAAAACAGTTAAGAGGATATCCGGAACCTGGGATAGCGGTTTGACCGTGTCAATATCCGTTTCATTTTTCAGGCTGGAAGGATCCCATGTACCTTCATTTTCCGGTCTGGCATTGGATAGCGCCCATTCCACGATGGCGAAAACGAAGACGATGTTGCCAAAAACAGAGAGCATCGAACCGAGAACTTCCAGCAATTTCTTCAAGACAAATTCAATACCAGTTTCGATGGTCAGGGTTTGCTGAAAGAGTGAAACGGATGTTGTGACAATACCCACCAGCAATACGATTCCCAGGATGATTTTTGTCAGCATGATGAAGGTGGGATACAGGCGGGGCCCGATGAGGTAGCGTGGCGGCAGGTATGACGCGGCGACTTTAGAGGGGGATCCGAAGTCCTTCAAAACTGAGGCGACCAGTTGTTCATCCACCGGGCGGTTTTCCTCCTGGCTGCGGTTTTCGAGGGTGTCTTCCAGAATGGAGCGGATTTCTTTCAGAATATCCTCACGGTCTTTGCGGGGCAGGTTCTCGCCAACCTGCTCGATATATTTATCCAGTAATTCCATTTTTACCTTCCAATCATCGAAATGTTTTGTACAGCAGAGACAATGGCGTCCCATTCTTTCTCCAACTGCGGCAGGGCCTGGCGGCCAAGCGGGCTTATGGTGTAATAACGCCGCGGCCGGGCTTCCTCCACCCGCCAGTTGGATTCCAGCAGCCCCTGTGATTCCAGCCGCCTGAGTAACGGGTATAGCGTACCCTGGTCAACATCCAGCCCGTTTTCTGCCAACAGGCGGAGAACAGAATACCCGTATTGCTCTTCCTGCAGGAGGTTGAGCACAGCCAGAACGATGACGCCCCGGCGCATTTCAAGAGAGATTGTTTCTATTCCAGTATCAGTCATAATATTATATCCTTGTAACTATAATACTGTGTAATATACAGTATGTCAAGCGGGAATTTCGCGTTCTACCTGGATGAAAACAATCTCGTGTATCCTCCCAGAGATTGCATGGATGTGGATATATACGATATGATTTGTTATACAATGGCACTATATCCCCATTATTTTAAAAAGGATGTCACATGAAAAGAACAGGCATTTTCCTGCTTATGGCCGTCCTTCTCGCGGCCTGCGGTACTCCCACTCCGGCGGAAAAACCTGCGGACGCGGTTCCCGCACAGGTTGAGGTTGCGGCAACAGTGCCGGCCGCCCAACCCACAGATATACCGGCGGAACAGGTCGTTCAGCCAACGAATCCCCCGGCTGAACAGGTTGAACAGCCCACCAGTCCCCCGGCCGCTCCGGTAATTGACGGCGCCGCCCTGTTGGAAGACCGCTGTTCAGAATGCCACAGTACCAACAAAGTGAAACAGGCTCCGCGTTCTAAAAGTGACTGGGAATCGAACGTCAACCGCATGATACAAAAAGGCGCGAATTTATCTGACGCGGAAAAACAGGCGCTGGTGGATTACCTGGCGCAAACATACGGGAAATAGAAAACGGCACGGCGAAATTTGCAAAGGGGTACACGTTGTCACCTGCGTGTCAGCGTAGTAAGCAGCTAACAGGAATGCAGGTGCCATAGCCAATATCCGGCGCGAGTTCCGATCCCTGAGCTTGTCGAAGGGATCGGAACTCGCGTAAGGTTATTGACAAAAATGTGCGTGAACAAACCAGCGCTGTATACATCTTGTCAATATGTAAGGGTGTGATCGAACACGATCACACCCTTACATTACTTTTCCTGTGGTTGGTGGTCAGTCTCCTGACGGACAGGCAGGTTATTGTTTTAGAAAACTACCGCTACAACCTGACCGGCTGGAACCTGGTTATCCGCGTATATAAAGCAGCCAGAGGCAAGCGAAATACACAATAACCATCAGCGTGGAATCCATCTCAAATTTCCAGAACCGCTTTTCGATGTGAGCCAGGTTGCCGATCAACCCGATACCGGTCATGATCAACCCCACCATGCCCACCAGCAGGAAGGAGGGATCAATGGCTGATAAAAACCGTCCGTCGGCGAAAAAGAAATCTGTGAGACCCAGAGCGAACATATTGAACATGTTGCTGCCAAAAAGGTTGCCGATGGCCATATCAGACGCGCCCAGCTTGATGGCGGCAATGGTGGTGACCAACTCCGGCAGTGACGTCACCAGCGCGACCAGGGTGGTTCCCACAAACGTGGCTCCCAGCCCGGTGAGTTCGGCGATCTCATCGGCGCTGCGCACCATAATGGGGGTGATGAAAACCAGGAATAACGCGGCCAGGCCGAAACCGATCAAACCGGTGCGTAAACTTGGAGTGCCTTCCGGTATGTCCTCATCCGGTTCATCATGAGAGACTCTTGATTCATTCCCCCTGATCAACCGCACGGCAACAATATACGCGGCGATGATCAGCAGGCTGTCAACCCCCACCCAGCCGATCTGGAAGGGAATATCAGCCAGCATGAAGAAAACAACCAGCCCGATCATGAACACAGTCAGGCTACCGGAAAGGGCATGCTTCAGGGCCGCGTTGCGCAATATGCGTTTATTCCGGTTGGCCATATCGACCACAGCCAGAAGCAGCATATTGAACCCGTTGCTGCCCATAAGATTACCGGCCGCCAGATTGGGGGAGTTTTGCTGCAGGGAACTGATGGACGTCAACAATTCCGGCAAGGAGGTGGCTCCGGCCAGAAGCAGCAGCCCGATGAACATTCCGCCCAGACGGGTGCGTACGGCGATCACATCGCCATATTTCGCCAACTGGTATGCCGCGAATACAATGGCTACTGATGTTAGAAAGAAAGTTAACCAGACCATATCATCCCCTTCATGATTTCCGTGTGAAAGGAATGCCCTTGGTTTGCGTCAACGGCCAGGCGGAGAACACGCCGGTATTCGGGTTGTCCAGGTCACCGACAACGCCCTCAATTTTTTCCAGACAGATTTTGACCGTCTCTTCATCCGGCACGATCGTAAAAACCGTGGTGTTCCCTTTCTGGATACTGGAATTGTCGGAGAAGGTATACGGAAGCGGGATGCGTTTTGTAAGGTGCCGGTACGATCCGGTGCTGTCGAGGATGGTCACTCCGGAAACACCGCCTTCATTCAAAGCTTCCAGAACGGCATCCAGATGATCTGAATCGTCGAGAACAAAAAAAACCATATACATTTTCAACTCCTTGATTGAACTCACCGGTCGTGAATTTTGATCAGCAATACGACTGGTTGGGGTTTGGATTCTGAATGAAATCCTTCAAGATTTAGGCATATATAAATGCGCCTTCGTATCCAATCATTTTACAGGAAATTGACTTCTTTTTCCCGCGTATACAGTGAATTTACCCGCAATTTACCCCGGCACTTCCAATCCCTTCGATACTG
>CAYOKC010000107.1:0-471 GCA_964404415.1 uncultured Leptolinea sp.
CATTCAGGTTTCAGTACAAACCACAGACCCGGCATTCTCGGCCAACATCGCGAACGCCATCGTCTCCGCGTTTTCCACCCAGATCCAGGAGATACAGACAAAACGGTTCTCCCAGTCCAAGCTCACGCTTGAAAACCAGCTTGCCGAAACGGATAAGCAAATCACCAGCTTTGTCAAACAGGCGGAGATGGCAGCCACCCCCGGCGAAAAGGACCGGCTTGAAGCAAAAGTGGTGGAATACCGCACCATTTATTCCAACCTGCTGACGTCATACGAGCAGATACGCCTATCGGAAGCCCAGTCCGTTTCATCGGTCGTGCAAGTTGTGCCGGCCGTGGCAGATTCAGATCCCGTTGAGCCGAATATCTGGCGCAACACGATCCTTGCCGCGCTGCTCGGATTTCTCATCGCGGCGGTTGCCCTTATAGCGCGTGAATCCCTCGATGACACCGTTAAAACACCGAATGAGAT
>CAYOKC010000107.1:481-13645 GCA_964404415.1 uncultured Leptolinea sp.
CCCGTATGTTCGACCTTCCCATACTCGGTGTGATCAACCATCACGGTTCAGAAGGGACCTCGCCCATAACGGTTTCAGAACCACGTTCACCGATCTCTGAAGCTTACCGCGCCCTGCGCACTAACATCAACTATGCCAGTGTGGACCGCCCATTGCGCACCATATTGATAACCAGCGCCGTTCCCGGTGACGGCAAATCGACGACCATCATCAACCTGGGCGTCGTTCTGGCCCAGAACGGCAAGAAAGTTATCATCGCCGATTGTGACCTGCGCCGCCCCCAGATCCATACCCACTTCGGCCTTACCAACCGCCAGGGAATGAGCACCCTCTTTGCCCTTTCTGGCGATGGTTTGAATAGTGTCCGGCAATCCACCCCGGTAGACGGGCTTACTGTAGTCACCTCGGGTTCGCTGCCGCCCAATCCATCCGAACTTATGGGATCGCAGAAATTGCAAACCATCCTGAATTCTATGCGCAACGCGGCGGATATCATCCTCATTGATACCCCCCCAACCCTTACCGTAACAGATGCCTCCGCCCTCGCTCACTCGCTGGATGGGATCCTGCTGGTTGTGCGCCCCGGCAAAACTAAAATGAGCGCCCTGCGGCAAACTGTCGAACAACTGCGGCAGGTGAATGCCCGCATTCTGGGTGTGGTGATGAACGATGTCGCCGTGAGCGGTAAACCATACAGCTACCATTACAACTATTATCACAATTACAGCGAAAACCAGGAATACTTTGATACGCGCGAGAAAAAGAAAAAAGGGAAATGACGTCTTTTTTCATTCCATCATAGCCGGCCAGGAATACATGACCTCGTCTGACAGCATCTGCTCTGCACAGGGTCGTTTTGAAGCATACGGATAACCGGATGAGAATGACCTACCTCGGTTTTTTATTTTCCAGTAAAGTCACCAGGTCTCCTTCAGCGCAGAAGAAACACTGCATAGGTCTTTTTATGGTTCCTGGCATTTCGATCCCATGACAGTCAACAAGCAGCTCGGCCGCGCCATGATACTCTACGCGATTGGGACATTCCTTCAGCGTATTGGCGCTTTTATTCTGGTTCCTCTTTATACGTCTGTATTGCTAATTGCTGAATATGGCGCGCTGGAAACAGTCACAGTGACATACCAGGTATTCATGATCCTGATCAACTTCGGGTTGAGCAACGCGTTGATCCGCTTTTATCACGAATGCCGTGACGATTCCGAAGTCTTTCTGATGATACGCACTTCGTGGGTAAGCGTGACGGGTATTTCGATCCTCCTTTATATCGCGGTCAGCCCGTTTTTTCCTGCAATCAGTTCATTTTTACTCAAAGAAAACCAACCCACCGGTTTGGTCACCCTGTCCTTCTTCTGGGCGGTAGGAGGGGCGCTTAATCAGCAATTCTTTGGCTTCTATCGGGCGCGTCAGGATGCCCGCACATATATCATACTTTCCATTGTTTACTTCATTCTTTCCACATCGTTGAACATTTTCTTTGTGCGGGTACTAAATCTAAAAGTAACAGGGGTGCTCTATGGCAACATGGCAGTAGTCTGGGGCATAAACCTGATAGCGTTTATCAAATTTTTCGGCCGGGAACGGTCCCTGTCTCTTGAATGGACAAAAAAGTTATTCAGCTTCGGATTTCCCCTGTTGTTTGGGATCATCAGCTGGGTGATCCTGAATTCGGCTGACAGGTTCTTTCTCGCGTACTACCGAGATTTATCTGAAGTAGCCGTGTACGGATTGGGTTACAAAGTAGGTCTTATCGCCCAAATCGCCGTAGTCACCCCCTTTCAATTGGCCTGGGCGCCATACATGTTTAGAAAATCAGCCTCGTCCACTGAAAATATCAGGGAAGAATTTTCCAGAGTATTAACCTGGCTGCTCACCGGTTTCAGCATGGTGGGTATGGGAATCTTTTTGTTTTCCAAAGAGATAATTCATCTTTTTGGTTCAGGCAAATTTCCGCAGGCTGCCGATGTCATCCCTTATATTCTGGTTTCCTACATATTTGCCGGGGTGTTTTACTGGGCTGGCAGTTTCCTGAATTTGACCAACAAAACAATCGTGTACAGCATGATCCTACTGACTATGGCCGCTCTCAACCTGCTGCTAAACTGGCTGTGGATACCCGCCTTCGGATGGCACGGCGCGGCATGGGCCACCATGCTCTGTGTAGGAGGAGTGGGGCTATTGACGTTGATTGCCGGTGAAAGGGCATACCCGGTAAAGCTTGAGACCGTTCGTCTTCTAAAATTATTTATTATCATGGGAGTCATAATCCTAGCCCGCTATCTCTCCTTCAATGTTCTTCAACTATCCGGGATTATTCTTTCCACTGCCCTTTTATTGTCGGCACCGGCACTTCTGTATTTTGCAAATTTTTTCACACCGAAAGAAAAGAAATATATCAGAAACCTCCCGGGTATCATAAAAGACCTGCTAAGAACCATGGTTTCGCCGATTTTAGATTTTTATCCATCCGTTCCTGGATCCCGCTGGAAAAACCGTTTGAAGAAAGGGACCCGGAAAATACAGAAATGGCTCAAACCGGTTAGCACTTCAGAAGAATACTGGATGGACAGGTATAAGTCCGGAGGAAATTCCGGACCGGGATCATACGATGATTTGGCAAGATTCAAGGCGGATTTGCTAAACAAATTTGTTCAAACGGAAAATATCCAGAGTATTATCGAATATGGATGCGGCGACGGAAACCAATTAAGCCTATCCCGGTATCCATCCTACATCGGGTTTGATATCAGCCCGGAAGCCATTAGATTATGCAGAGAGAAATTTAGAAAAGATAACTCAAAGACTTTTAATTTGATGAAGGATTATTCAAATGAGACAGCTGAGTTAACCATTTCCCTGGATGTAATCTACCATTTATTGGAAGATCCTATTTTTTTCCAATACATGCACCGGTTATTTAATTCTTCTGAAAGGTTTGTCATCATCTATTCGTCGAATACAGAGAACCAGGTGAAGGGACAGGCTTCGCATATTCGCCATCGCGATATTTCAATCTGGATTCGCGAACATCAACCACATTGGGAACTGTTTAAATTTATACCAAATAAATATCCGCAAACAGTTTTCGGCCAAAAAGGATCTTTCGCGGATTTTTATATTTATAAAAAGACCTGCAGTAGGCAACCCGATTTAAAAGAAAATAATCACACAAAATAATGGAGAAAAGACCGGTCTAAACAGGGTAAAGCCGTCAACTCATGAGGGTTAAGAGCGAAAGAAAAATGAGCAAAATTGTGATTTTAGCGGGTGACTATCCTCCCATCCGGGGGGGAATATCAACGTATTTACACAATCTGGCCAGTCATTTTTCACCTGATGAAGTGGAGGTCATTTGCCTGCCTTCACCGGGTAGCTCTGATTTCGACAAGAAACAAAAATATAGAACCAGACGGCTATCAATTCCTGAATTATGGGGACCTGATTCAAAGCGATTCAAATTTCTTTCGCCTTTTTATTTTAGAGAAATTACAGGGATATCCAGGATTGACTATCTTCTCTGCGGCCAGGCACACCATACGTTGCTAATTCCCGCCTGGTTATCATTTAAAACCAGAGGTATTCCATATGGTGTAATCGCCCATGGGAATGATGTGTCTTCCCTGCAGGCGAATATTTTTCGAAGGGTTACAACACCATTGCTTCGATCGGCGCAGGCAGTTCTGGCAAATAGCCAGAGGACTTCACTTCTGGTAAAAACCATCAATCTGGACTCGAGAAAAATTCATGTGATAAATCCGGTAGTGGATATCGGTATGTGCAATGGAATTGTCTCTTCAGAGAGTATCCGGAATAAATATTCCCTGCAAGGGAAAAAGTGTTTATTAACAGTATCGAGGTTAGTCGAACGCAAGGGATGCGATACTGTTATCAAAGCATTGCCTGAGATTTTAAGAAGGGTTCCTGATGCGCATTATGTAATTGTCGGCACCGGACCATTCGAACATGAACTGAGGCAGTTGACACGATCATTAGATATGGAATCACATGTAACCTTTACCGGTTTTGTTGAAGACCTACCCCCTTTTTATGATTTATCTGATGTTTTTGTTATGATCAGCCGTGAAATTCCAGATAAATCTGACCTTGAAGGATTTGGACTGGTTTTCCTCGAAGCAAATTTATTCGGCAAACCGGTTGTTGGTGGCCGGTCAGGAGGAATTACGGATGCAGTTCTCGATGGTCAGACAGGCTTTCTTGTTGACCCAGGGAAGCCGCTGGAAGTTGCCGAAGCCGTTACCAGGCTGTTATTGGATCAATCTCTCTCCAAACAGCTCGGTGAAGCCGGAAGGATCAGGGTATTGCAGCAATTTTCAGGGGAATCTGCTATACATAAATTGAAAAATATTATGGCGCACAAAGGAACATCGTGAAGGTTTCACAAAATATCTCACCAAAACGGCACATCGGTGAATACCCCTGGTTTATTGTTGCGGGGATTTTACTCGTTTCCATTTTTATGGGATTAACATTAGGATATTTGTATGACAATATTGTCCTTGGGATGCTATTGGCCACCTCAGGGCTCATAATTATCGCTTTGATCGTACTTCCCCAAATTGTTACCAATATACTTCTTTCGGTCTACGTATTATTATTTGTTGCGTCATATGATTTCATAGGGTACGATCCTTTGCTTCTTGACCCAATCAAAATTTATTACGCTGACGGCATTTTGCTTTTCATGGTTGTATTTGTTGTTCAAATTTTGTTCCATCACATTTCAATTTCATACCTGCGTTCCCCGATAACCTTATTTCTCATTGGAAACCTGGTTTATGGCTTCGCCGCAGTGATAATTGGATATTCGGCAGGAAATTCCACAAACAATATTCTCGGTGACTTTCGCAGATTTTTTCTTTATCCTATGGTTGCTTTCATTCCATTGATGATCACAGTCAAGTGGGAGAATCTAGTAAAACTGTTCAAATGGTTTTGCCTTTGTATAGTGCTAATCAGCATAATAGCATTTTCCCGTGTGATTTTGAACACATCCTGGGATCCGGAACAGTTTTCAGCCACCAATCAATTTCGAGCCATTGGCTATTTTTCCGGAATTTTAATTTGTATCGGAATTGGAATCCTTTATTCAATATTTCTTAATAATAAGCATCAATATAGAATAATTCCTTTACTATTTCTAATTATTCTGGAAATAGTAATATTCACCTCCGGCTATCGGATGTTGTGGATTCTCGGCGTGTTTATCCCCTTTTTTATTACATATTTCTCATCAAGAGGTTTGAGCAAAATAATCAGAATACTGGGAATATCTTTAATCGTCCTCTTCTTCATCGTTGTCGCAATGTACCTCATAAAAACAATATCACCTGACGTATTCAATCGCCTGGCTGACAGGTTCATATTAACGTTGGAAGATTTAGATATCAGGAACAATATTCGCTTTTTTGCATGGACCTCGGCCTGGTCAATGTTTAAAACCTCACCAGTTTTTGGTGTAGGTATTGGCGACCAGTTTGAATTTCTTGCCCGTAATTCTGGCGGTCAGTATTATATAAGCCACCTGACCACGCACAATATTTTGGTCAGTTTGTTATATCAAACAGGAATAATAGGCTCGGGTCTATTTCTCGCTATACACGGTTCTTTTTCATTTTTTATCTGGAAAAACATCTACACACTCAAACCTTCAGCCCGGAAAATTATGTTGGGGTTGCTGGCCGGATATTTTTCCGCCCTGATCATGGGCATGGTACAACCTTCATTTGAATCTCCCGGCGCAATAGTATTATTCTACTTTTTCGTCGGGGCTATCCTGAATATCTATCGCGTGTTCGAAGGTGATACTCATGGATAAGTCATATGTGGTTATCACACCTGCATATAATGAAGAAGCTTATATCCAATATACCCTTGAGTCTGTGGTCAAACAAACGCTACTGCCCGACCAATGGGTCATTGTAGATGATGGATCAACCGATAAAACAACAGAAATTATTGCCGGATATATGTCCAATTATCCGTGGATTAAACTGGTAAAAAATTCTGCTGTTGGGAACAAACCAGAGGGAGGCAGCAAAATTGTCCGGGCATTCTATTTGGGTTTTGACTCTCTTGATATTAGAAATTTTGATTTTATTGTAAAACTGGATGCGGATCTTACTTTACCCGAGCGGTATTTTGAAGAGGTAGCAAATACTTTTTCAAAAGATTCCGCCGTAGGTATGTGTGGGGGATTTTTAACTGAATTTTCGGATGGAAAATGGAAAAAAGCATCTTCCGCAAAATATCATTTGCGTGGAGCGATCAAAGCATATCGTAACCATTGTTTTGATGAAATCGGTGGCATCCCATTCTCACTAATTTGGGATGGCATCGATGAGATGAAAGCGATGTCATTGGGCTGGAAGGTAAAAATTCTTGATCTTGAGGTCAAGCACCACCGTAGAAGATCGACTATTATCAATAAAGGCATAAAGTCTTCATACTCAGCCGGTAGACAATACTACAAACATGGGTATGATGTTTTTTTGGCATTTTGTCGCTCAATTACCTACGGTATGCGGACCAAACCATATTTCTTCACAACATTTGGATTTTTAGCAGGATACTTTTCTGATTGGTGTCAAAAATCACCCAGGGCTGTGACGCCGGAATTGCAATTCTTTATCAGGAAATATCAATACAACCGCATAAAAAACTTCTTCCTCATGAGAGGAAAATCAGAGGATCAGTAAAGTATCAGGATCAATAAATTGAATATTTGGATAGATTTAGTAAATTCTCCACAAGTTCTTTTTTTTCGACCGATTCTAAAAGAATTACAGAAGCGGGGGCATAATCTTTACATCACAAGTCGTGCTTACGCCCAAACTTGTTCACTGGCTGAAGATTACCAAATTCCTAATACACCGATTGGACAGCATGGTGGGAAAAATTGGGGAGGAATTCTATACCATAACATGGATCGCGTATTCAAATTATGCAAATGGGTAAGAACTCAGCCAAAAATTGATCTTGCTATCAGCCATAATTCGTATACACAGGCTATTGCATCCAAAATGCTGCGGATCCCATTTGTCACGCTTATGGATTATGAATATCAGCCTTTAAACCATCTGTGTTTTCGCCTTGCGAAAAGAGTTATTGTTCCTTCTGCGTTTCCCGATAAGATGCTCGCGGGGTATGGGGCGCAGAAGAAAGTAAAAAAGTATTCAGGTATAAAAGAGGAAATCTATCTGTCTGATTTCAATCCTGACGAAGAATTGTTATCAGACTTGAATGTCGATCCCCAAAAAATCCTTATCGTTGTTCGTCCACCTGCGACATGGACACTTTACCATCGTTTTGAAAACCCGCTCTTTGATCTTGTTATGCAATATCTGGCAGAACAAAAAGATAATTTGATCATTTTTCTTCCAAGAGTAGAATCCCAGGCCATTTGGGCGAAACAACTTGGAATACCCCACTTGATCATCCCATCTAAAACTCTAGATGGACCTAATTTATTGTTTGCCGCGGATATTGTGATAAGTGCAGGAGGAACAATGAACAGGGAGTCGGCTGTTCTTGGTACTCCAACGTATACAGTTTTCGGGGGAAAATTAGGAGCGGTGGATGATTACCTGATCAAAAAAGGCAGAATGGTCCCAATTAAAGATAAAAAAGATTTAGATAGGATCAAGGTGGAAAAAAAGAAAAAGCAACATGATTTTATACGGACGCTTCAATTGGTTACAGAAGTTACAAACTATATTATGGGGGATAAATAATTTAACGATGTTGGTATGAATCCGAATCTTTATAACTTACGGATAAAGTCAAAACATAATACTTTATATAACTACAATTGTTTCTTTAGCGTTTAATTATCAATACCTGTAAGGATTCTTTCACACGATTTTTACTAATTTCTAATGGCTTAGTATAACTGCAAATCGATATAGTAATAGAAAAATAATAATTAAGAATGATCGTTTTATTTGAGGTATAAATTGGAATCTGATATTAAACCAGGTCATTACTTACTGGTAAACCACTATAAGAATTACAAGTATTTATTAGACACCTTCATTGCTCTCATTCTAATAATCATTTTCGGCCCGCTTATGCTGGCTGTTTCTATCGGTATCCACATCTCTTCTCCTGGTCCCATAATTTTTCGGCAAAAACGGATTGGGAAAGATGGAATACCTTTTATCCTTTATAAATTCCGGTCAATGCAAGTCACAAATGATCCTGATCTACATCGGGAGTATGTTCAAAAACTAATTAAGAAAAATATAAAACCAGAAGATATTGGAAAAGACACACTAAAGCTCATAAGACATCCACGAATAACCGGGGTTGGTAAATACTTACGAAAATTCAGCATTGACGAACTTCCCCAATTGTTTAATGTATTGAAAGGCGATATGTCAATTGTTGGCCCTCGCCCTCCATTGCCTTATGAATATGAAGTCTACAAAAAATGGCATAAACAGCGATTGTCTGTTCTCCCGGGAATTACCGGCCTCTGGCAAGTCACCAAACATAATACGGTACCATTTGATCAAATGGTACAAATTGACCTTGATTACATTCAGAGAATGAGTTTCTGGTTGGATCTGAAAATAATCCTTCTAACACCAATTGAGATGATCAAAGGTAGAGCAAACGGTTAATTCTTTTTATTCTGACAGTCCAAACTGCACTTCAATTTCCCTATCCTGTTGTAAATCCGTTGCCATTTTCCAACTGCCAGATTCTTCCAGCAGCCTATCCGTAGGGTTAATTACGGTCATCCCTGAAGGTAGACGAAAACGCAGAGTAAGCGGTATTTCCCTTGTTCCGGGCTGTTTTTGAATTTTCAACCTGTATATAAAAGTTTCATTCCCGTTTTTTTTCATTACTACCCCTAGTGGCAATCTGTAAGTGAAACTTGTCTCAAGTGATTGACCGGTTGGAACTACCAACAATGTGCCATATGCCTGTACGCCGGTTATCGCTTCATCGAGAGTATCCGTTCGGGCTGGAATATCCTTCTCTCTCAGTGGCCAAGGCGCCTTAATCTCATGCGGAGTTGAAGAAACAAGCATGGAACCTACCGGAGTGTATATCCTTAAATATGACCAGAAACAACCATTTATCCGATAATTTCTTTCGGGCAAGGTTTCCGCGCTTGGACGGGGTGATTGGATACAGTCATCCATAATGGAGGAGTTGTTTTGGTGCTGTATAGTAAATTTCGCCTTCGGGTCTTCCAGGTCTGATAAATCTATGTCATATTCTTGTGAAACCTGCATGACAGCATAGGTCTTATTAAACCCAATATTACTGTCTACCGCCATCAAAAAGTCACTGTTCACGTTGGGACGTATAGCACCATCCCATCCGCTGCGGGTGACCAGCTCTTTCATCTCGGGATCATCAAAGTACAAAAGAACGTGTTTTTCGTTAAGTAAGCGGATCAATGCGCGAGTCACTGTCTGCCAGCTGTGAGCATCACCGGCCATCAATTTTTTCGTCAATGGACCTGCCATCCGGTTGATAAATCGTTTTCTGTTCCAACCCTCAGGAGACACCCCTGCAGGAGGTTTCTGTTCCTTTGACGAGCGCATAAATTGAATAACATTTTCCGCGTTGACCATTTCCTCCTCGCCTTCAACCTGAAGCGGACCAACCTGGCGCAGAAGTTCAACAATCACGTTCTGATCCACCGCGATCACACCTTGAATAGTCCCTGGACGGGTATAGGCATACAAAAACCGCACCCATGAAACGGAGGTCGGAAAATCGGTAAACCAGTTGGCATCACGCAGCAGAAGCATTTCTGCCATCATGTATTCGTCAAGCTGCCATGGGGCTTTAGGATACGGTTTTGAAAAATCGTCGAACAGTTCGTAGCTTTCAAATGACAGGTTGGTTAACGTACTGTTTTCAAAAACCATCACCCCTACCGCAGACAGGAATCCTCCGGTAGCCCGTAATTCATCTTCATTTTGCACCATCACCAGATACGTTTGTGGGCCATTACCCACGGATCCAAGTATTCGTGGTGTCAGGCGGGCCATTTCCAATACATCATCCACAGGGAACGCGTCCTGCATGCTCAATAATATCGGATCGATCTTTTCCACAACTAGCGATCTGACCTTTGGTGACAGCCGCCCGGTATCGATCATCTGGCGTATCGCCCGCGCGGTAGCCAGTGAAGCCTGCGCGGTAACGAGCTGAGAACTGCCTTCATTCAGTCTCGCCATCAGAACGGAAATTTCAGGCGCTCCCCCTGCTCCGTTCGATCCAGAAAGTGCCGGGCTGACCACCTGAAATACTTCATCGCCGGCAGCAGCTAATTGGATCCCCATCTCCAGCAGTTTGGAAGCCTGGGAAATATCGCCCCCATACTCTGGCACCCATCCCAGAAAAGGCGTCACATTCAAAAGAAGATCGTTTTCGGATTGGATTGCCTGCAGATCTTGCTTCACAGCGGTTATCGAACGGCCGGCTTCTTCCAATTTGCCTGGTTCAGCATAGGTCTCTTTTATATCAAGTAAAACCTGACTGTTCTGCCGGATAGATTGGATCCGCTGATTAGTAGTCCACCCTGTATATCCTACCCAGGATACGCAACCGATCAGGGTTAAAAGGAAAGACCATACCAACACTTTGAGTAAAACCTTGACCGGATGCGGGGTTCCGTGCTTCTTCTTCCCCTCTGGCGCCTGATTTAGATTGGTCCGGGTTGAATTTTTATGCAGAGAATTCTCATAATGCGAAAGCACCCCGGCCAGATGTTCCAATCCTTTGCGGTGCCAATCGCTGATGGTGCTGTTTGGAGCAATTTCTGCCTCTCCCCCCACCAGTTGATACCGTTCCCGTTCTTCCGGAATTGGTTTGTGGTCAACACCAAAAACAAATAATAAGATCGCCTGGTCAATTCTCTGCCAGGCTTCCCGAAGGGTTGTCGGTTTTGGAGCGCCGAATTTGTAGGGGGCAAAATATAGGGCTGCCAACAATCCGAATTCCCCCCATCGGGTATCCAAACGCAGCCCCCTTCTGGGAGGCATGGGTGGTTGAAGTTTCTGGAAAACCCAGGTCACAGCATCAACAAGTTTTTGTCCTGGAGACCTATCCTCAAAGGTGACTTTTTGTCTTATCGCCTCAAGAACAAATCCGCTGTTTATCCATGGATGTTTATCTAATTTTTCAGGAGTTGCCAGATTTTCGATGACTATTTTTAGTAATGTAATGCGGCTATCGGGTTCCATTATTCTTCCCGGTAATAAGATTGGTCATTCTTTGCAGGTTAATTCTCCTTACAATTGTAGCACTCAGTCTTATCTTCGATTTTTGATATGGATTGATTCAGGGAAAAGAAAATCCGAACAAAATCCGAACAACAACCTCTATGATTGCGTAAAGGTTGTTGTTATAAATACATAAAGCTTATTGGAATTAGAAGGAGTATTCTTTCCATGAAAAAATCTACCCGATTGATTGTTGCGGTAATTCTAGTAATCCTGCTTTCGATTACGGCCATCGGTGTATGGGCTGCTCCCAGCCGTGTGGGTTCAGTCCCCTTTCTGGAAGATCAGTTCACTGCATTGTTAACTGATACTATTAATTTCGGGACCGGCACATTATCCGTTGAAGCCAGCGCTTCTCCTGATAGCACCATGACAGTTGAAAAAGTAGACAACCCGGCTACATTAATTGGTCCCGCTCCAGATGGCTGGGTTTTTCTGCTTGACCAGGCTCTGGATGTGAAGGTATCTGCCGGTACAATATCAAGTGTCCGTCTCTGTGTACCCCAGACCCCGGATATGGAAAATAAAACCCTTTTATTCCATTTCTGGGACACTGTGGAAATGAAATGGGCAGCTATCCAGACAACCACAACACTTGGCACACCAAACCTTGTTTGTGGAACAGGCACATCCGGTGGGCAATATGCCCTATTGGGCCAATAGAGCAAGTATTCAGCTCATAGAAACTCGTATTCGCCAGGGAAGTATAAAACCTTCCCTGGCATTTTTTCTTTACCCGCTCAGTCTTTTTGTGGTGACAGCGACAGTATACGGGCTGACTATCGCCCCCGGATTAAGCTGGGCAAATGGCGGTACTGACAGCGGTGATTTGATCACGGCGGCCGCCGTCCGGGGGATCGCTCACCCCGGTGGATACCCCACGTATCTCACGGTAGCGCACCTCTTTCAGCAAATCCCTGTGGGAAGCCTGGCATTCCGCACCAACCTGCTATCTATGTTCAGTATGGTTCTGGCGGTTGTTGTTTTGTTCTTTACCTGCCGCCATCTCTTCAGGGAAAGTCCATATACCGATTTATCGGCGTGGGCATCAGCGTTATTTTTCGGACTATCGCCGCTGGTATGGTCGCAGGCGGTAATCACAGAAGTCTACGCGCTGCAGGCGCTTTTCACGGTCACGATCCTGTATCTGATCTTGGCCTCACCCCGTTTTTGGGGGAGTGACTTTCTTACCGGGCTGGTGACAGGACTCGCCCTAGGCAACCACTTGACCACCCTCTTCCTGCTTCCACTTCTGATCTGGGACGGTACGTCAATTTGCCCTGACCTGAAGAGACGCCTTCCCGTTCGAATTGTCGGGGTCATTTGCGGCAGCCTGGTCTACCTGCTGCTGCCATATTGGGCATCCTTCGATCCACCGGTCAATTGGGGGAACCCGGTGACACTCGAGGCATTTTTTGCCCTGGTGACCGGAAAAATATACCAATCCAACTTCACATTTGAATATTCCATTGAGCGTCTGCGCGGTCTGGCCGGTCTTTTTCTGGAACAATTCGGTCCTGCCGGCCTGGCGACTGGACTGTTCTTCTTGCTCGGCGGTTGGTCGGTCATTAAAAAGTCGATCCCGCTGGTCTGGGTTTTTCTTGTCCATTGTATTCTCGCGGTTTTCTACGGCTCATACGATTCATATGTGTACCTGATCCCCGCTGTCATGGTATTCTCGATCTGGATCGGGTTTGGCATTCAAGAGATTACCCGGTCGATCACAGTCCGCTGGAAGAATGCGTGGATAGCCGTTCTTCTCGTTCTTTGCGTGGCGTTTGGATACCAGATCAATCACACAGCGCCCGGTGTGGACGCGTCAAAAGACCAGCGCGCTGAGATATTCGGCCGGACGATCATGGAGACACTACCTACTGGCGCC
>CAYOKC010000108.1:0-3157 GCA_964404415.1 uncultured Leptolinea sp.
AAGGCGATCCGGGGATACTGGGATCACTCGCGTACCTGACGCCTATGCTGTCAACACTGAATCTTTTACTTTTTGCCGGAAAGAATCTGACCACCATAGCCGTCATCGCCATGGCGTTGATCATCGGTGGAGCGATTTTAGGGTCATCCAGCAACAGGAAGAAATTGCCTGTAATAGAGTAATTTCTTTTCCAAAAAGTGGCAGATTCTTAATGAATAACCCGGAACGAGAATACCATGACGGCATCTCAGTTCCGGGTTTTCAAGGGAAGAAGGATTCAAAGGAAATTGAGCCATCCCATGTCTAATAGACAAAGGATGTACTTCTGTTACCATGCCGAACAGTAAAAATATAATGTCCGGGTTTTACCTTTCACCCGTGAAAACGCGCGCGTTCATTATGAACTATCTAACCCACTTCAGTTTCGCGCAAGCTAATTATTAAATTCACGGAGCGATGTAAGCAGTATATAACAACAATACCAATAACGCAAATGTCAATTTAATTTGCGTAAATATTTCCGAAAAAATTAAAGAGATGCATTTAGATTCTGAAGCTCGTATTTGATCTCTTCGATGGCATCCAGCACCACAGGGCTCACCGGTATATCGAAATCAATACGTTCCGGCTGAATGATCAATAAATAGCTTTTACACCCAAGGTCTGATTCAAGGTATTGTCCCAATACACTCAGCGGAAGGGCGTGACCAAACGCCGAGACACCTTCAGAAGCCCCACTCTCAACGAAAGCGATTTCGCCGGGAGCCGCGTTCATTTCACCCGCGTCTATAAAGAAGACGGCCGCCGGATTGTAACGGCGAATCGCGCCGGTGCAATTTTCCGGCGCGGGACCGCCCTCCAACGGAATTAGCCAAGAATCTGCCGGCATGCTGGATGTCAGATTCTGAACAACCAGCATGCCGGCAGCATCATCGCCCATAAGGGGATTGCCAACCCCAACGAGTACTACTTTTGAGGCCGGGAAATTACTTCGCAGCTTCCGCAGGTTCGAGTTGAGTTGCTCTTTCCAGGAGGGCGTCAATGTCTTCCTTTCGGCCATAGATCAATTCGAACGGCTGGCGTTTGTCTGAAGCCAGTTCCCACTCTTCATGTGACAGTTCAATGCAACCGAACCGGCAGGATTGCACACACTGCGCGCAGAAGATACACCGGTCAGCCTGATAGCGCATCACAAACTTCTTGGCAACTTTGTCAATTGTGACGATCTCAATGGCATCGGCCGGGCAGTCTTTCACGCAGAGTTGACAACCGGTGCAGGTTTCAGACTTGTACTTCAATTGTCCGCGAAACCGGTCTGGAGCGTCTGTCCGCACATACGGATACATCTCTGTTACCGGCTTTTTGAACAGTGAGCGGAAAATATCACCTAGCATGGCGCCGATTTTCATAAGCCAAATCCTTTAAGAACGATCAACACGAGCAACTGAAGCAGCGCTAACAGCGCGCCCATGCGCCACCAGATCCCAACGGTCTGGTCAATACGCAGACGGGCGAACAGTGACTGCAATCCGGCGGTAACCAGCAGCAGCGCGGCAGTTTTTAAGATGAACACCAGCGGATTGGATAAGCCACCCAGATAGAAAGCCGAAACCATGGTCAGGCCAATCACCAGTTCCACATCTTTACCGATGTGGAATAGCGCGAGACCGCGGCCGCTGTATTCTGTCAACGCGCCTGAAACAATTTCTGTTTCCGCTTCCGGGGCGTCAAATGGCGGGAGTTCCAGCTTGCCCATCAACCCGATTATGGCAACAAGAGCGCCGATCGGCTGCGTTACGATCATCCATATATTGGAACCTGCGAAATTATTGATCTCGCTGATATTCCATGTGCCTGCCGCGATGGCAGGACCAAGCATCGCGAGCATGAATGGGGCTTCGTAAGAGAACAACTGGGTCAAAGTACGCGTTGCGCCGATCAGTGAGAAGCGGTCATTGGTGTTGGCGCCGGCCAGGCCCATACAAAGGGTCATCAGGCTCAACAGATACATAGCCACAATCAGGTCACCCTGAAAGCTGTACGCCGGTTGAAGGCCGAACATCGGCACATTAAGTGACGCGGTGAGCGCGGCAGCTACGGCAACGATGGGCAGCGCGATGAACAATCCGCTGCTTACACCCGCCGGGGTGATCTCTTCTTTTGCCAGCAGTTTAATGGTATCGGCGAGCGGTTGGAACCAGCGTGGACCATAACGGTTCTGGAACTGGGCTACAAGCTTCCGGTCGATCCATTCGTAAGCCATTCCCATGGCGATCAAAAACAAACCGCCGGGAAAGATCAACAGATTCAGGAGGGTGAGTGAATTGTTCATTTGTAGTATGCGATCCCATATTGACGTAATTGTTCCCAGGTCCAATTGACCGGGTCTTTACCGCCCCGATTGACAGTCACCATGCGGTCATTGCATGAGAAACAGGGGTCGATACCCGCCAGAAGCATGGGCATATCGGCCAGTTTGTGTCCTACCGCGTAGTTTGTGATGGATGACCAGTTGCACAGGGATGGGGTCCGGATCTTTACACGTTCCGGAATATCGGTGCCGTTGCTTTTCAGGAAGTAGAATAATTCACCGCGCGGCGCTTCCATGCGGCTGATCGCCTCACCCGCGGGAATTCGCCGCGGGACTTTGACTGTCAATTCACCTTCGGGCATGTGATCCAGCATCTCTTTGATCAAACGGACGCTTTCATATAATTCCTTGATGCGCACCACAAAGCGGGCCTGAAGGTCACCGGCCTCATCCAGTATCAGATTGACAGGGAATTCCTTGTAAGCGGCGTACGGTGAATCCACCCGAACGTCATGTTCCACACCGGAGGCGCGGCCTGTTGGCCCGATCGAACCCAACATATAGGCTTCGTTCTTCGGCATAACGCCAATTCCTTTGGTACGGCCCACAAACGTCTCGTCAGTGGTGACCACTTTCATGTAGTGTTCCATGCGGCCGACGAGGAAGTCAAGCCCTTTGCGGATCTGGTCGGCCATTTTATCGTCAATGTCATACTTCACACCGCCGGGTAGGTTGACGCTGTAATTCACCCGGTTTCCGGTGACCAGTTCCAGCAGGTCCATTACGGTTTCACGGTCGCGCCAGGAATACATGAAGAGTGTGTCAAAACCGCCTTCATGTGCCGCC
>CAYOKC010000108.1:3167-13299 GCA_964404415.1 uncultured Leptolinea sp.
GTCGGCCAGCGAGGCGCCGGGCGGCGGCGGCGTACGCTCCAGTTCGGCTGCGATCGAGCGGATCACTTCAGCCCGGGGTGTAATAGTGACGCCGGCGAGCATCTCAACGCCCTGGGCAAACGCGGAGGCATGCACATGGCTGCAGATACCGCAGACACGTTCCACCATATACATGTTCTGCGTCCAGTTGCGTGATTCTGTGCCTTTTTCAATTCCGCGGTGCACAAAACCCAACCGAACCGAGGCGCCGGTGACTACCTCGCCGTCAACGGTAAATTCAAAGTGGCCGGGTTCCTTCAACGCGGGATGCTGTGGGCCAATGGGAACAACAAATTTATTGGTACCAGTACTGGTTTGCGCTTCCATTGTTATACTCCTTCACCCTCTTCGGGTTTTTTATTAAAACCGGTAAATTCTTTCCGTAATGGAAATACACCTGCCGGCCAGTCATCGGGAAGCAGTAATTTGTCGGGGTCAGGTGTTCCAACACACACAATTCCCAGCATCTCCATGATCTCTCGCTCATAGAGCGTGGCCGCCGGGATTACGCCGCAAACGGATGGAACGTTGAGGTTGCTGTACGGAAGGGAAACCCGCAGCGTGGCAATGGCAGCGCCCTCACCAAAATGGTAGAGCAATTCAACATGGTTTTCGCCGGGTTTCTCATTACTCTCCGGGGCGGGTGCGGGGGCAGGCACATCCAAACCTGTAATGGTGAGGAGGTAGCCCCATTTTTCTTTTGTCAGAACGGTTACCGCTTCGATCAGCTTCTCAGCAGCCACGACCGCGTCGAGCCTGTTGGAAGCCGGTTTTGTGATTTCCTTGCTGAAGGGTTTGAGGAGTTCCTCCACCCGGGCAAGGGCTTTTTCAGTGTCCATCTTCATCCTCCACTATACAGATTTGGCTGAAGCTTTGAGTTTTTCAAGCAGTTGAGCCACACCATAAATAATGCCTTCAGGCCGCGGCGGACATCCGGGAACATATACATCCACGGGAATTACTTCATTGATATTCCCGGTGATGTTATAGCACCCGTGGAAAGCCCCGCCTGAAATACCGCACGACCCAACAGCGATGACAAATTTCGGGTCAGGCATTTGTTCATAAATACGCAGCAGTCTGTCCCGCGCCTGGCGGGTGACAGGCCCCGTGCAGATCAGAACATCCGCGTGGCGTGGACTGCCCTGCAGCTTGATACCCAGTCGTTCCACATCATAGCGAGGGGTCAAAGTGGCAAGGATTTCGATATCACAACCGTTACATGAGCCGCTATTGAAATGAATAGCCCAAGGGCTGTTGACGCGCGCCCATGTCTTTACTTGATGAAGTGTCTTTGTCCAGACTGAATCGAGTTGAAGTTCCAAGGTCATACTCCTGATCTAATCCGACTATCCAGATATATTATACCGGTTTACCCTGCTTATCCCAATATTAGGGCGATCAGCGCGAGGGCCAGACCGATCAGGTAAGCGCCGGTTGTCCAGTTCAATCCGCCTGTGCCCAACACCAGCATCCCCAAATGCAGGAACGCGAAGAAAAACGCGATCAGGAAGAAAGGCTTGTATCCGGGGGCTGCTGAGGTTGTGGGGGCTTCTTCACCGGAACCATACAGGCTGGATTTCATCGGGTTGGCGTGTTCCGGGCCCGCCAGAACGCGGCCGAGAACGGCGATCAATCCGACCAACGGGATGTAAAGAAGGAACGCCAGGGGAGGTGAAAGTAATATTTCCATTGATTAGCCTCCAAACGCTTTCAGCAGCGCTGCCGCCGCCGGTGTGGTAATGAAGCTGACCGCGGACGGCCAGAAACCGATTGCCACTATGGCGGAGGTCAGAATGACCAGCGGTATCTGGATCAAGAAGCCCAAATCCTTGCCATCATTCACAATGTCGGATGGTTCCATGCGGTATAAACGGTTGACCATCGGGGCGTAGTAACCCAGTGAAAGCACACTGTTCAATGCCGCGTACACAACAAGGATCATCATCCAGATATTCTGGGTCTCAAAACCGCCAACAAAAATCTGCCATTTTGACATAAACCCGGCCAGCGGGGGAAGCCCGCCCAGCCCCAGGACTGCCACAGATAACGCGAGGGCTGTCATCGGGTATTTCTTGCTGGCGCCATTCAGATCTTCAACCAGCAGCGGACCGTGTTTCCCTTTGGTGATATACAACGCGTAAAGCAGCGCGCCCGCCGCGAGGAAGGCCAGTCCTTTCATCATGGTGTGGGTGATCAGGTGGAAGAAACCACCAGCAGCCCCATTCAAAACCTGGAACTGGATGGCCGCGCCAAAACCGATGAGCATGTAACCCATGTGACTGAGGCTTGAAAAAGCCAGCATACGTTTAACCTGATTCTGGCGTAACGCCATCAGGTTGCCGTAGGTCATGTTGACCACGCCAAAGATCAGCAAAATCACACCCCAGGAGAGCGAAACATGGGCGAGGGCGCCAAGAGCGCGCAGCATGGCTATCAAGCCGGCTTCAATGATGATACCGGAGAGCAGGGCGGAAATACCGCTCGGAGCCTGCGAATGCGCGTCAGGCAGCCAGGTGTGCATGGGAACCAGTGCCGCTTTGACGCCAAAACCGATGATGAACAACGCACCGGCTGCCAGCAGGATCATGGAGGGCGCGCCTGTCTTTGAGATAGCCACAAGGTTTGTTTCACCGGTGACCATGAAGACCAGCGCGACGCCAACCATCACGAAGACCGATCCAGTGGCGCTCTGTACCAGGTACTTCACACCGGCTTCCAGGGAACCCGGCTGAGAGCTGTAGAATGCCACCAGCATGTACGATGTGATGGCCATGGTTTCGAACCAGACCCACAGGTTGAACAGGTCATTGGCGCAGGAGAGTCCCACAACGGCCGCCACCATGGCAATCATCATGGAATAGAATTTTTCTTCTCCCACTTCACCGGCCACATAATCGACAGAAAAGAGCGAAGCCAGCGTACCCAGAAGCAGGGCGGAACCACCCAGTACCAGGCTGATGCCGTCAAACTGCAGGGCGACCGTGCCGACATTCAAGTCAACCGGCCCGCCGGAGAGGAATTGCCCGGCCAGTGTTACAAAGAAGTAATCCACAGCCAGGAACACAATAAACGCCAACCAACGAGCCGGATTGTTTTTCACTTTCTGAATAACAGCCGTGCGGCCGGCAAGATAGGTGACGATCGCCCCGGCAAAGGGGAGGATCAGCAGCCAGAGGAAGAGTGTTTTATTGTCCATGGTCTCAGGCTCCCATCACCAGAATTACAAGCACTACGATCAATCCGATCAGGATCGACGCGATATTCCAATTCAACAGGCCGGTCTGTGTGACGCGCAATGATTCAGCATATGACTGAACCCCATTCACCACACCACGGTTGATGGCTTCAAATCCGAAGCTATCAGTCGCCGCTTTGGCCAGCCCTTTCAGGCTGCTGGCCAGGCCGGTCAGTTTGCCTCGCTGCCACCAGCAGACAAGGCCGAGGGCAATAACAACCATCGCGATCCAGGTCGCCGGAGCCATGACAACTTCTTCCACCATGTGCATGGTGGTCAGTTGTTCAAGCTCGTGATGCGGAAGTGTATTCTTCAACATATCCGCGAACGGGCCGGCTGCCAGCCATGTGACCAGCGAAAGCGCGGCCAACGGGATGAGCGCTGTTTTCATGAACGGACCAGCATCGTGAACATGCAGTTCCTTGCGCGGTTCACCGAAGAAGACCAGGTTCACACAGCGGAAGGTATAGAAGGCCGTGATACCGGCTACGATGAGCATGATAACGAATGCCCAGACAGGGCCGCCCTTCAAGCCGGATTCCAGCACCAACTCCTTGCTCCAGAAGCCGTTCATTATGGGCAGGCCGGCCAGTGCCAGCGAACCCAGAATGAAGACATTGCGAACAACAGGCATTTTCTTGCCGAGGCCGCCCATCTCACGCATATCGCGTGTTCCGGCAGCATGGATCACCGCGCCGGCACCGAGGAAGAGCAGGGCTTTGAAGACCGAATGGCTGAAGAGGTGGAACTGGCTGGCGAAAATACCGCCCGCGCCCACCGCGTAGACCATGAACCCGAGTTGTGACACGGTTGAATACGCCAGTACCCGTTTTAGATCGGTCGCCACGGTAGCCATGATGGCCGCCAATAACGCAGATAGCATGCCGACGATAACAACAGTAAGCGTCCATCCGGGGACATCTTTGAAGGCCGGGTAGAACCGGGCTAGCAAATAAACCCCCGCGTTGACCATGGTCGCCGCGTGGATGAGGGCGCTGATGGGGGTGGGGGCTTCCATCGCGTCGGGCAGCCAGGTCTGGAAGGGGAACTGAGCCGATTTAGCCGCCGCAGCCGCCAGGAAACCGAACGCCGCCATCGAAAGAACGCTGGCCGGGATTTTGTCCACATTTGCCAACAGGTCGTTCAATTCGTAGCTGCCCAGGTAGCTGCGGATGAGCAGCGCGCCCAGCAACAACCCCACACCACCGAACTGGGTGATGATCAGGGCTTTCATACCGCCGGCAACCGCCTTGGGGTCATCATTGTGGAACGCGATCAACGCGTACGAACACAGGGCGGTAAGTTCCCAGAAAACAAAGATCAGCAGCAGATTTGTGGTGAGCACAAGCCCGGTCATGCTGCCGATGAAGAAGAGAACGAACGCGTAATACCGGGCGATCTGGCCTTCACCTTTCATGTAATCCACAGAGAAGATGACTGCCAGGCTGCCGATGATCGTTGCCACCGCCGACAGGAAAACGCCCAATCCATCAGGGGCGAAGGTAAACACACCGAATACCGGTCCCGCGTCGACAGAAATGATCGGCGCGCCGGTGGCGTAGGGGATGAGCAGCAACGCGGCAATACCGGCCGCTACCGAAAAGGCGACGGCTACACCGTGCAGCAATTTTGTGTATTCATCGCCGATCAGCCAGATGATCAAAGCGCCAGCCCAGGGGATGGCAATGGTGAGTAATAGTAAAGTGGCTGCCATCTCACTCACCTCTTCAAATTGGATAAATTGCGAATATTCATGGAGCCAACAAACCGGCGCGCCTGCACAGCCAGTGACAGGCCGACAACCGCCACGATTGTATCCGCCACGATGACCGTCAACGCCAGGCTTTGCCCGGTGTTGACCTGCCCATTAACCTGACCCGCCGCCACAAAAGCCATGATGGCGCCTTTGGCCAGGATTTGCAGGGCGATGATCACTTTGATCATATGCTCAGCCGCCAGAAGGGCGTAAAGCCCGATCCCAACAAGCCCGAGCACCCCGATAATGGAAAGAGTCGCCAGGGAAATCTGCATATTACTCCTCCCCCTTCGTGGAATGAGATTTACCTTCGGCCAGAAGCCCCAGGATACCCAGGGCGCCGGCGAAGATGATCACGATCTGAAGCATCACATCAGCCGCCCGATTTTCCCAGAAAGCCGCGTTGAAATTCAGGTCAGCGGGAACCGCGCCCGGTAGTGAGCCGGAGAGCGTCAAAAAGGCCAGCAGCCCGAGCGAGGCGATCACCAGCCCCCAGCTTACCCAGCCAGGCAGCATGTCGCGCACCTGAGTGGCGCCTTCGCCAGCGATGTTAATGGCAAAGACAAAAAGAACCGTCACCAGCCCTGCTCCAACGCTCAGCTCGATGACGGCTATCTGGTACGCCCCCAGGATATACATCCAGAGTGCGACAAGCGCGCTGGCACCCGCCAGCCACAATGCTGATAACAACAATTTTTGTGCGCGAACAGCCATAATTGCACACAACAGCATTCCTATCACGATCAAGATTTGCCACACAGCTATACCTCCTTATCGCCAGGAAATGATTCCAGAATTTGGATTTCCAGCCATTGATTTGTGAGATGCATCCGAGTTTATATACCGGATTACCTTCCTGCAGTATGTACCGCCTTCCGGCGGCCGTAATTCCAGAGATTTCTGTTCGCGTTCAAACCGGAGTATTTATGGATGTTACGGTTCTCCTGCCCGCCCAATCAAAAATAAGCCAGATATGGTCAATAAAATTAACTACGCCATCACCCTTATTGACGGCCGGTCATCACCTGAAATGTTTACTCAATCCATTTTACCAAAGACAAACATGATGAAGGAGTTATATTTGACTATAATTTGCATGAATTTCTCATGACTTTCTTATGATTTTTTAATAATGGAGCAGTGAATGCTAAAAAGCGTGCTTTGTTACGGCGATTCGAATACCTGGGGCTGCGACCCGGCCCCCACCCATAACCGTTTCCTCCGCGATGTGCGTTGGACTGGCGTCCTCCAGAAACTTTTAGGGGATGGCTACTATGTCATTGAAGAAGGCTGCTGCGGCCGGACAACCGTGTGGGACGATCCAATTGAAGTAGATAAGAACGGGAAAACGTACCTGGGACCTTGCCTTGAATCTCACCGCCCTGTTAATCTGGTGGTGTTAATGCTTGGCACCAATGATATGAAACAGCGCTTTTCTGTTCCCGCATCCGATATTGCCCGGGGTGTTGGCACCCTGTGTAAAGTCATTCTGAATTCCGGATCCGGTCCGGATTGGCAGGCACCGAAGATTCTGGTGGTTGCCCCGCCGCGCCTGGGCAAACTGGATGAGTTTGCCGAAATGTTTGCCGGTGGTGACGTGAAATCACAGCACCTGGCCGCGGACTACAAGAAAATCGCGGAGGAGTTGAAGCTCCCGTTTCTTGATTCCGGTACAGTTGTCACAACCAGTGACCTTGACGGCCTGCACTGGGAGGCGGATGAACACGCCAAATTCGCCCGGAAGCTGGCGGATATCATCCCGGGGCTGATAGGATAAATTATTCGCTGGCTACGCGCAAAAAACGCTCAGCCACATCATAGTGACGGCGTTCGGGTTTTGTCCCCGCCTCGAAAAACAGGGTGTCGCAGGTGTCCGATTGCCCGGAAGCTTTGGCTTCCAGGTAGGATTCTTCACTGCGCCACACCGAAATGATCTGCCAGTCGGATTTGTCTGTTTTGTCATGCACCAGAAACGACTGCATCAGCCCTTCGGGTGGATGTTTGGCTTTTTTGGCAAAAGATTCCTCAAGAGTCCGTCGGTTCTCTTTGCTGACATGTCCATGCAGAGTGGTGATATACATAGAGTCCTCCTTTATCCCGGGAATCGAATTATCTTAATATCAGTATAGAACAAGCCGCGCTGACAGGCAAGAATAAAACTATCCGGTTGATTAAACCGCTCAACCGGATAGTTCATTACATACCTAATGAATTCTACTAATCCGGTACATTCAGTACTTGTTTTAACTTCGGCAGGTCAAAATCGACAATGATTTCATCGTTAATATTGAATGTCGGTGTGGTGACATTCCCGCCCGTCCAACGCCGCACCTGTTCACCCGCGCCAGGCGTATCGGTGATATTCACTTCGGTGTACGCGATGTTCTTTTCCTTCAGCCATTTACGCGCCATTTTACAATCGGCACACCAGCTGGTGCAATACATCACCACCCCGCCCTGAGGCAGACTGCGGATATCGTCTTCCGTGACTTTATAAGGCAACAAACTTTTATCACCGGTGATGCCGGCCAGTTCGGTCAACAAAACGTCATTATCCGGCTGGTTGCCGATATCGTGTATGTCGATATAGCGGATAATGCCCTCCGGATCAACAATGAAGATCGCCCGCTCGCTATAGCCTTCGGGACGTAGAACGCCATAGATTTCGGATACATTTCCGTGTGGCCAGAAATCACTCAGTAATGGATATGTAATCCCGTCAAAGCTGTCAGCCCAGGCGGTGAGACAGGGAACATGGTCAACGCTTATGCCCAGAACCTGGACATTCGATCCCTCGAATTTCGGCAGTAATGCCTGGTACGAAGGGATCTGACCCGTTCATATCGGAGTCCAGGCTAAGGGGAAAAATGCCAGTACAACAGTTTTACCCCTGTAATCCGAAAGCCGGATATCTTTATGTAGATGACTCGGGAGTGAAAAATCCGGAGCCTGCTTCCCGATACCAAGATTCATAATTCCTCCTTTAATATGACTGGTTTTATCTTATTATATTTACTTCGTTAAGTAAAGCCGCCGTCAATAAAAAAGACCCCCGGCAGTTATTTGCCGGGGGTCAGAAGTTAATAATTTGGATTAGAACTGTGCTTTGATCTTCGCGGCAGTCTCTTCGAAAGCTGCCAGCTTGGCGCGCTCTTTGTCCACCAGCGCAGCCGGAGCCTTGTTGGCGAAGTCGCTACCGAGAAGCCCCTTCAAGCGGGCGATCTGACTTTCAGCTTCCGCCAGCTCTTTGGTCAGGCGGGCGCGTTCCGCGTCCATATCGACCATACCGGACAGCGGCAGGTAGACTTCCACACCAGCCACCAGAAGCGCCAGGGCACCTTCCGGCGCGGATTTAACCATATCCGTCAGGGTCAACTGGCTTTCTTCCAGGAACGCCAGCGCCGTCAGGGTCTTCTTCTGCCCTTCCAGCACGGCTTTGTTGTCACCGGCAGCGATGATCGCGGCGATCTTCTTTCCGGGGGTGACTTTCTTCTCAGTGCGGGCATTGCGGATGGCGCGCACCACTTCCTGCACGCGGTTGAAGTCAGCGATCTTAGATTCTTCCCAACCTTCAGTTGTCTGCGCTTTGGGCCAGTGCGCCAGCATCAGCGCCTCTTCCCAACCGCCGTCCGGGGTGGCATCTGCCAATCCGGCGCCGGCCGCTTTGAGGTGCCCCCAGATCTCTTCCGTCACAAACGGGGTGAAGGGGTGCAACAGTCGCAGTGCGGTATCCAAAACGCGTACCAACGTGACACCCGTGTAATAGGCGCGGTCGCCGCCTTCAGCCATCTGGAGTTTTGCAATTTCCACATACCAGTCGGCAAAATCGTTCCACAGGAAGTCATAGATCTGACGGCCGGCTTCGCCATACTGGTAGGTTTCGAACAGCCGGTCAACGGTGCGGATAAGCTCCTGAAGCCGCGCCAGACGGTTGGCATATCCTGGGGAAAATCGATGGAACAGACGATCGCGGCGCTGAAACCAGCCCCCTACCTCAACCTGGAGGTGGTGCAGGTGATTGGCGGAATTTTGGTGCAAAATCCAGTTATTAATATCCCCAGGCTGCTGGGTACGATGGTGGAAAAATTCGGTGCCACGGGTGTAGCACTCAACGCGCCGCTTTTATTGGATAGCCCCGAAGCCTGCCGCGTCATTAAGCAGCAACCAACAATCGCCTTCGCGCTTGATAAAGCCCGCAAGGCAGATTTGATCCTGACCGGTGTCGGCGGCGTAAATAAGGACACCATCAGTTATCTTTGGTCGGGAATAGACACAGATCGTGAATTTGAGCCCCTAAGAGAACGCGGTGCAGTGGGTTTCATGTGTGCCCAGGCATTTGATGTCAATGGCAAGTCCTGTTTTCCCGAATTCAATCAGCGGGTTGTCAGCCTAACGCTGGAGGAACTTCGCCTGGCGAAAAAAGTAGTTTCGGTCTCTGGTGGGGCAGGCAAGGGAGCCGCGATGCTGGGCGCTCTGCGGAGCGGCATCATTAATGTATTGGTGACGGATCTGGCTTGTGTGCGTGAGATTATCCGGCTTGAGAAGCAAGAAGCCGGTGGACAAAAATAGTGTAATGCGAGGGCTGTAAATCGCCCTGTAAGCAATGGTAGCCCGCAAGGTGCTTACCCAAAACCATTTAGCTTCCCGCTTGGGGAGACCATCATAAAACCAAAAAGGAGAAATTTATGAGCAAAATTGATGAAGTCACACGCGAATCCTGGGTTTTGAGTACTTTCCCTGAGTGGGGCACATGGCTCAACGAAGAAATCGAGGAAGAAGTTGTTGCTCCAGGTACAGTTGCGATGTGGTGGCTGGGATGCACCGGTTTGTGGGTCAAGACGCCGGGAGATGCCAATATCAGCATCGACTTCTGGTTGGGCAATGGAAAGCGCACCAAGAAAACAAAGAACATGGTTGCCGGGCACCAGATGGCAAATATGTGCGGCTGCCGCCTGCTGCAGCCCAACCTGCGCGCGAGCCCGTTTGTGATGGACCCGTTCGCTGTCAGGAAGGTGGACGCAGTCCTTTCCACCCACTACCATAACGATCATATCGATGTGAACTATGCCGCGGCAATTTTAAGGAACGTTGAAGAGCCC
>CAYOKC010000109.1:0-13065 GCA_964404415.1 uncultured Leptolinea sp.
GCTCGATCGATTTTTCGCTGAAACGTTGACCGGCAAACCCGGGAGTTATTTCAAAATAACAAAATAGACCAGGCAGCAGTAGGCTATTCCCAATAATGCCAGCCCGATCTCGGTTTTTGCCAGCCATCGCAGCGAACCGGATTTATCGTACACATATTTCTCCCACCCCGCGGAGTGAATTCCGGTTACCAGTGACAGAATCGCGTCAAAGATCACCAACGCGGAGAGCGGGAATACTACCGGGAATGCTGTATATGTGCCAAACGCCAGGCTGATAAGCAAGCCTGCAAAGATCCCAAATATCAACACCAGAAAAACCCACCGGCGTACAGTTGTGTCATATTGGGTGAATTTCGGTGTCAATTTCTTTATTCTGGCTTTACTATGGGTAGGCTGTTTGGATATAGCCAGATAAAGTATTGAAAACACACAAATTATCAGCGACAGGTACGCCGGAGACGTGGCAAGGAAGGTGTGCAGGCTCATTTTGTAGGACTCATCCCGTTCTGGAAGTAGAGTCTATTGTAATGGCATATTTGAAAGATCCCGTCTGTTATACCAGTTCGGCATAGATTTGCATGAAATCATCCTGACGGTCAGCGAAGGCGTCAATCACTTCCGGGTCAAAATGCATACCTCTGCCTTCCATGATGATTTTCACACTGGTAGTGTGGTCAAAACCGGTTTTATAAGGCCGTTTGGAACGCAGCGCGTCATACACATCGGCCACAGCCAGAATCCGCGCGGACATGGGAATATCGGTGCCCTTCAGTCCATCAGGATATCCGCTGCCATCCCATTTCTCGTGGTGTGAACGCGAGATCTCAATACCCAGGTTAATAAAACTGTTTTTGGTATACCGGTTCTTCACGGTCTGCAGCAGGTCGAACCCGATAACCGTATGCGTCTTCATGATCTCAAACTCGGCAGCAGTCAATTTGCCCGGTTTTAATAGAATATGGTCCGGGATCCCTACCTTGCCGATGTCATGCAGCGGGCTGGCATGACAAATATTGTCGATATACAGGGGTGTCAGGAGAGACCTGTGTTCCGGGTTCTCAGCGAGACGCGTAACCAACAGTCGGCTGAAATACTGAATTCGCTCAATGTGACGGCCGGTATCTTCGTCACGGTATTCGGCCAATTTGGCCAGCGCCAGAATGGTAGCCATTTGAGAATCAGAAATCTCGCTGACCTGTTCAATGACTTTCTCTTCCAGGAAATGGTTGTAATTCTCAATCTGGTGCTGCAGGCTGGCCAAATGCAGGTGGTTTTCAACCCGCACACGTACTTCTTCCAGTTGAAAGGGTTTGGTGATGTAATCCACTCCACCGACGGTAAAGGCTTTTACTTTATCCAACGGTTCAGTTAAGGCACTGATAAAAATCACCGGAATGTTATTGAGTCTGGGATTTTCTTTCAGCCGCTTACAAACTTCATATCCATCCATATCCGGCATTGTGATATCCAGAAGGATAAGATCAGGCGCGTTGGTCTCAGCCGCTTTCAATGCGGACTTACCATCTAAAACCGGGCGGACTTTATACCCCTGTTGTTTTAACATTCCGGAAAGCACCTGAATGTTCGCGAGAGTATCATCGACGATCAAAATATCGGCCGGGTCTGCAGACGATACTGATGAAAATTCCAACGTCAACTCCTTCCATGAAGCAGACTGAGTATATCGTCATATTGTAATTTATCCGCCAGTTCCTGAAGCCGGGCAGCCGCGTGGGGATACTTTGTGGTGATCCGTTCAACGGCGTCGAGCAGACTGTCAAGATCCGCGCTGACACATGCCGCGATCATCTGTTCTCTGATGTCATCCGGTATGGTATTGAATTCATCCGCCGGGAACGACGGGCTGTTCATCCCTAGCGCGAACTCTTCACGCCGGGTTTCAGATGAATGGTAGGTATATTCGATCCCCATGCAATGGGCCACAAGGTCGAACAGGTCTTGCTCCTGGATCGGTTTGCGCAGGTACCCGCTCATTCCGGTATTCAGAATGGTTTGCCGCTCTTCTTCAAACGCGCTGGCTGTTGCCGCGATGATGGGAACCTCACTGCCATCGTTCGTACCCCGGATTTTGACAGTTGCCTCCAATCCGTTCATTACCGGCATCCGGATATCCATAATGATCAGGTGTGGGTGCGTTTTGTTCCAGATATCCACCGCTTCACGCCCGTCACCAGCTTCAATAATTTCAAACCCGACCGGCGCCAGAAGTGACGCGATCAATTCGCGGCTTTCTTTCACATCATCCACAACCAGTATCCGGTATGGTCCCGCCGGGTCCTTGATCCCACTGATCTTGTGCCGGGGTGTTTTCCGGCCAGGCTGGGCTGACTTATCCTCACGCACTATTATTTCCAGGGTAAAACAACTGCCCACACCGGTTTCGCTGACCACGTTTATCTGGCCGCCCAACATTTTCGCGAAGCGTTGACTGATCGCCAGCCCCAAACCCGAACCCCCTTCTTTAATTCCACCCGGCGCCTGTTGAAATACCTGGAAGAGGGTTTGGATATCCTCCGCTGTTATCCCGATCCCACTGTCTTCTACCTGAAACGTCAGGTTCCAGTCATCATTTTCACAATACTTAGCGTCAACAATGCAACGGATCCGGCCCTGTTTGGTGAATTTCACCGCGTTGCCAATCAGGTTGATCAATATCTGGCGGATCTTGCTTTCATCAGAAATGATGGTCTGTGGAACCCGGTCTTCAATGATCAGGTCAAAGATCAGCCCTTTCTCATCCATGCGCACCTGGAACATGGATTTCAGGTCATGCAGCATACCATGCAGATCAAACGTTGACTGGTTGATCGTCGCCCGTCCGGCTTCGATCTTGGAAATCTCGAGAATATCATTGATCAGCTGCAATAAATGTTCGCCGCTGTTATGGATGGTTGTCAACTGGTGGCGCTGTTGATCGGTAAACCCCGGTTCACGCAATAGCAATTGTGAAAATCCGAGAATAGCGTTTAATGGTGTGCGAATCTCGTGAGACATATTGGCCAGGAATGTGCTCTTGGCTTTATTGGCTTCTTCCGCCTGAAGCTTGGCTTCTTCCAATGCCTGGGCGTCCTTTTTTTGCTGGGTGATATCCCGGGCAATACCCACCAAACCGATCACCTGATCCTGATTGTCACGCAGCGGAACTTTGGTCGTCATATTCCAACCTACATTTCCATCCGCGTCAATCATTTGTTCCACTTTGTTGAACAGCGGTTTTCCGCTATCCATTACTTTCATGTCATCTTCAACATACTGCATCGCGAGGTCAGGCGGGAAAAAATCGTGGTCACATTTTCCAATCAGGTGACCGGGGTCAGAAACCCCCATTTTCTCGGCGTCTTTAAGGTTACTTAACGTGAAACGGCATTCCCGGTCGCGCGCGAAGATCTGATCGGGGATGTTATCAATGACCGTACGCAGCAAGCGCCGTTCTTTATCAAGTGCTTCCCGGGTATCCAGAATCTCGCTATAAATCCGGGCTCGCCAGATGGCGTTTGACGCGTTCTCACCAATAGCCTCAAGCAAATTCAAATCAGTAGCCGATAATATCCTGTCGCTGGTTGTTTCCACAATCAGCAATCCGGTGACTGTATGCTGATCAAACAACGGAACACAAATTTTAGAACATACTGGTACAGTTGGATCCAGCGCGGATTCACAATTCTTCTCTTTACGATTTAATACCGATTTCTTCCCTTTGATTGCCGCCCATTCCGATCCCTCGGCCTCAGGAATACGTTCCCGAATATTGGAATAACCTACGTGCTTCTGCAATACCAGCGAATCTTCTTCCAACAAGTATAGGCTAACCAGTGGATAACCGAACAAAACCGCGGTTGATTCAGTGACGATTTCCGCGATTGACGTTACATTTAACTGCCGCGCAATCGCGCTGCGTAAACGATCTAATAGAAGCAGTTCATTGATCTGGCGTTGAGCGGTCTGATACAGTTCAAAATATCGCGTTTCACCCGGCTCTACAAAATTTTCAGAGTCTGCCATGCGGGAAACTTTTTTTGTCATTTTTCACCCGATAGTTTCTGAATTAGTACACCTGATGGTGCGGTCAGTTTGATGTTCAACGGGTTGTCTCAAAAACCGGGTGATCGTTCTTAATTTTATTCTCGAAACAAGAGAAAGGACTTAAACCATCCAACTGTAAAAATGTCATTATTTCTTACCCTTAGAGTGAGCTCGGGACTTAATCCCGGCAGGTAACAAATAGTGCGAATCACCGCGCCTCTTATATTATGCAAATTTTCTGTCATTAATCCATTAAAAAAGAAGTGAAAAATTTTTAATTTATGTGAAATTTACTCCGTCCAGAAATTTTTAAGATTAATTATATGAATGATGTATAAAAAGAAGATGGACCCTGATTCTTATCAGGATCCATCCAGAAAAATGTTATAACCAGTGAACAACCTCGTCAAAGGATTTACGCTTGCGGGCGGCGGGATGCTCATCGGCTATGCCAAAACTGACGGCCGCGATCATTTCCGTCGATTCGCCCAACCATTCACTCAATTCCTTATAGGCTGAGAAAATATCACAGATCCAGAGTGAACCGATTCCCAACTCTTCTGCCATCAACAGCATATTCTGAATACACGCCCCAACCGATTGAACATCCACCACATCAGAATGATGTTGTCCGACGGATGATGCCGGCCAGGGTGCCATGCGGTTTGGCCGGAAGATAAACACAGTCACCGGCGCCTGCGCCATGATATTAAAAGAGTGTTTCGCCCCCGCGATATCTTCACCCTCCTTGACCCGGTTTGCCAGGCCTTCCTGCAGACGTGCCACCATTTCATCGCGTTTATCTCCACGTACAACATAAAACGACCATGTCTGCCGGTTGTTTCCGGATGGTGCCAGAATTCCAGCTTGCATAATTTTCCGCAGGCATTCTTCCGGGATCGCATCAGCCTTATATTTGCGGATACTCCTCCGGCTGGAAATCAGATCATACACGCTCACAATAAATTCCTCCTGGGTAAACCATAAATCCGGGGCATAAAAGTATAGAGGCGAAAAAGTTCTAATCGCCCATGCCAGTGACAGAACTGACTGCTATTTTGATATTTGATTATTCTGTTTTTAATACCAGAGTATCAACAAGACTGGCTGCCCAGTTTTGAATGGCTTTCCAATCGCGGTTATCGCTGTCAGTCATCGGATTATTCTTTGCCGGCCGGTATAACTTGATCAGTGAATCCGGGAAACGTAGTTTTTTCAGATTCAATGCCCCTACCAAAATCGCCTCGGCAACGGGTTTGAAGGAAGCATACTTCTTCCGGTTCGCGTCAAGCTGTACCTGAACGCCACGCAATTCCTGCTGCGAACCGTTGAGCGGACCAAGAATAAAAAACGCTGACGGTATCTTTTCCAGGTCGCCCTGAAACTTGTTCATGAATTTGACCGCGTCTGAAAGCACCGAACCCGCGTATAACGGCGCGCCGATGACAACAGCCTGGTAGCCGTCAATATTTTTTACCTCTTTACATGCCGTGACATCTACCGAAAAATTTTTTTCTGAAAGGATCCGGGCAATGGTTTCGGCAACTTCACGGGTGGAACCATATTTTGTGGCATACGTAACGAGAATTTTCGATGTCATGATCACTACCTCGAGGATTTTTTTATTTCTTTATTGTAGTACATCCTTTTGATCCGGTTGACTGATTTCAACTCGGGGGATTTTTTCCAGGCAGGTTTCAGCCCGGTGGATGCACGAATAATCTTATTATCTTCTGCTCACCTGGATTCTTTGAACCCGATATGTATCCCACTTATAATGATAACCCTGTAACATTTCAGTAAACCTTATAACTGTTGATTACTCCAACCACAATAAGGCAGGTATTTATGTTAGCCACATTTGGTTTAATAGGTGACATCCATGCCGAACCTGAGCGATTGAAAACATCGCTGCTGCATCTTAACCAGATGAACCTGGACGCCTTCCTGTGCACCGGTGACATTGTTGATGGCCGCGGATCCGTGGATGAATGCGTCCGCCTCTTACAGCATTTTGACGTAAAAACTGTTCTGGGGAACCACGATGCCTGGTTTCTCAAAAATTCAATGCGCGACCTGCCGGATGCCACACAAACCTCCGATGTGAACGAAAATTCACGGCAATTCTTATCAGGGCTGCCCGTAGAGAGGGAGTTTGAAACATCAGCCGGCAGGTTGCTTGTGTGTCATGGATTAGGCAAACACCTGATGGCCAAAGTGGGCGAAGATGATTACGGCTATGCCCTTGACAATAATTTTGAACTACAAGATTTGATCGAATTCCAGCGATGGAGGTTCGTGGTCAACGGGCATACCCACCGGCGGATGACACGAGATTTTGGCGAATTAACTGTGATCAATGCCGGTTCTCTGTTATATGATGACGCCTGTTACCAGACCATAAACTTCGAAACCGGTCAAATCACCGTATTTCTTTCAGATTTCCCTGAAGAACCAGGTTTGAAGATATCGCTGGCTGGATTCAACCAATGAGAAAATGCTTCACTTTTTTCGAATCTTGACATTGTCGGAATATAATGTAAACTATTATAGTATTTAGTTTCCGGAGAAATCAATGATTGACCGTCGTGATGAAATTGCGGATGAATTCAAAAAACATTTCCACCATTTCGGGTTCAAGAAAACCTCGGTGGATGAAGTGGCCGCGCAGCTCCACATCAGTAAAAAAACGATCTATGAATATTTCGAGAGCAAGGAAGATATCTTTGAATTTGTGATCATCCGGGAATCAAAGAAGATTGGTGCACAAATGGGCGCCCGCCTGCAAAAAGTTCCCGCCGGTAATGAACAGATCCAAATACTCATCCAAATGATTTTTGAAAACGTACGTACCTATATTTCAGCAAGCAGAAACCTTGACTTCCACAACCAGGATGAAATAGCAACCAGGGCTTTTCAAACAGCCTATGAAGATATTCTCCGCAAGGCTGTGGAAGATGGGAAGAAAATCCAAAAATTCTCCGCGACCATAGGCGATCAGGAGATATCTTTCATCTTTGCTGTGATCCTTGAAGCCATTAGTTCCCTCAGGAAAGATCCGGGGAAAAAACCGGAAAGTTCTTTAGTTGCGATGGTTCTAAAAATGCTTGCGTGATAGGAGGTGTTTTTTTATGTAATGAAAACGATATACTTGTATAGTTTATAGTATTTTCATTTCGTGAATTGAGAGAATGAATTCGAAAAGAGGAACCTGAAATGAAGAAAAAAGAAGATTGGCTGCGCCTGACATTCTGGGTTGGCGCCGTGGTAGATGCCGCCGCTGCATTAATGCTCACCTTCCCTGCGCTAAATGCGTTGATTACGGGATTGCCCCCCGCGGCGGACAGTCCGGTGTACCGAAACACTAACGCAACAGCAGCGGCTTTGATGTGGGGGTGGACAATCCTCTTGATCTGGGCTTCACACAAGCCTGTTGAGCGTAAGAATGTTATGACCATCACACTTGTTCCAGTTTTGACATGGCTGACCTGCGAGCGCATCTTCGGCCTGGTCTCGGGGACAATTGACCCGATGCGCAATATTCTCATTCTCATCTTGCAGTTTGCCATCTACTCACTGGCTGTGTACAGCCTGTGGATCCTTCGGGATCAAAAAAAGTAAGTCGGTCTCAAAAGACAGTATAAAAAGAAAAACAAAACGGACCCGGGGACAAAAAAGCCTTTCCGCGAATTGCAGGGACTCTCCAGCTTGAGAGAGTTCCTGCAATTTTTATTAATAGATTGACAAATCTCAGGAAAGAAATATAATGACTATATAGTCACTGACTTTGGAGTCATTATAATGAACAGGCAGCAGCAAAAAGAAAACACCCGCCGTAAATTGTTAAGTACCGCATTGGAAGTGTTCTCACAAAAAGGCATCACGTCTACCCGCATGTCCGATATCGCCGAAGCCTCCGGGGTATCCCACGGAACTGTCTTCCTGCACTTCGAAACGCAGGATGCCCTGACCTCCGCCGTCATCGAAGATTTCGGCTTGCGTATGGCTTCCCGCACCCACGAACTCGCAACAGGATCGGGCAGTGTAAAAGAAATCCTATCCGCCCATCTTAAGGGAATCCGGGAGAATGAAGGTTTTTACACCCGCCTGGTGCTGGAATCCGCCCACCTCCCCCCCGCTACCCGTAACACGTTGACCGGTATCCAGACCGCGATATCCTTTCACATAAGTCAGGCGGCGGAGCGTGAAATAGCCGCTGGTTCCCTCAAAGAAATGCCGGTGGCATTGCTCTTCAACACCTGGGTTGGCTTGATCCACTACTATCTTTCCAACGCCGGTCATTTCGCCCCTGGCGGATCGGTGATCGATACATGTGGGGCAATGCTCCTTGACCACTATATGAGTCTGATCACCAAAGGTGACCACTAAAACGAATTCTTCAAGAAAAGAGATAAAGATAAAAATGCAAAATACTAAAAATCCCATGCTGTTCTTTAAAGATGAAGCGCCGGAAGTTGCCAGCGCGTTTGACGGCCTGATCGGCGCGCTATCCTCCCAACCCGGACTGGACGCGAAAACCCGTCAATTGATCTACATAGGTATCAAAGCCGCGTTGGGTGACGCGGATGCCGTGACGGCCCATGTTCCCATGCTGAAAGCTGCCGGCGGTTCACGTGATGAACTCCGCGATACCATTCTGGTCACACTGACGGTCAACGGAGTGAAAGGGGTGGTCTCATGCCTCCCCAGGGCTCTGGAAAAATATGATGAAATCCAGTGAAAGAGAGATCATATGAAAAACTGTGTTTCTTGCGGAATGCCTATGTCAAAACCTGATGATTTTCCCCTCAAGGATGAGAGTAAGGATTATTGTGTATATTGCGCGCGCCCGGATGGATCCATGCAATCCTATGAAGAAAAACTGGATGGCATGACGGAATTTATCATTCGAACCCAGGGCTTCGCCCCACAGGCCGCACAGAATTCCGCCCGCTCGCTGATGGCGTTGCAGCCTGCCTGGAAAAATAGATAATCAACCGCACCGATAATATATCAAAATCCCCCGGTGATAACGGGGGATTTGGTTTTTTATCACTTTATACCGGTTGTTTTACCAGCACACTATCGAGAGAACCGGCCCACTCCTTGATAGCCACCCAATCCCGGCCGTCATGTTTCTTTAACAGATTATCGTTTTTCGCGGCAGGCATCATATTCAACAGGGAATCCGGGAAGCGGAATTTCTCCGGGTCCATGGCTCCGGTGAACACGCTGACCACGGCTGGATGGAACCATTTGATCCGGTTCAAAGCCGTATCCAGTTGGGCTTTTACATCCGCCATCTCTTTCGGTGTATTGTAAAGCGGTCCGAGAATGAACAGAGCAGAAGGTATTCTGCTGAGGTCCTTCTTAAACCTTGATAAGAACTTCGTCGCGTCTCCCAACATGGATCCGATGTACAGCGGGGAACCCAGCACAACGGCTGAATACGGAGCCATCGAATTTACCTCCTTTACGGGAAGAAGGTCAACATCCAGACCTTTCAGGCGTAATTCACCGGCGATGGTCTCAGCCACCCCCCGGGTCGAACCGTATTTCGTGGCATACGTGACCAATATCTTTTCAGACATGGATTGACTCCTTCTATGAGGGAAAATGCGAATGATCTATAACCATATACGGAAGATGTGTCAATAAGGTGCAATCCATCGCTCCCGATTTGTTTCTCCAGCTATAATTCCTATTGTGACACTTCTTGACGAAAGTTTATTGAAATCCATCCGCTTTTTTGCCGGGTTATCACCAGCAACGATCACGGAATTGATAGTCTGCGCGTCAACTAAAAACCACTCTGCTGGAACGATTCTTCAAATTGAAGGCGAAGAATGCGCGCATGTAAGCTTTGTTATCCGGGGTGCGGTTCGTGTTTACCGATCAGCACCTAACGGGCGGGAACAGATCCTCCAAAACCTGGGACCGGGAATGCAATTTAATACCATCCCCGTACTAACCGGCCAGACCGGGAACAAGGCATCCGTCCGCGCGTTGACGGATGTCACCCTGCTTTATATTTCCGCCGCCGACTTCCGGCGAATTATGAACACACGGTCCGATTTCGCGTCAACCGTCGCTGCTGATCTCGCCCACCGTCTGGAGCACATGACCGGGTTGGTAGAAGATCTATCGCTGCGTTCCGTCCGCGGACGGTTGGCCCGTTTCCTTCTGGACCAGGCAGATAAAGGGGAAATTTCGGCGCAATGGACACAGGATGAAATCGCCGCCCAACTGGGGACGGTGCGGGACGTTATCGGCCGTACCCTGCGGGGTTTCCTTGATGCCGGGATGATCCGCCGGGAAGGCAGCCGGCTACTGCTGGTTGACCGCGCCGGATTGGAAGAAGAATCAAATTCCTAAAATCCGACTTAAGTCGTATGCAAGATCCTCTACGGACGCTAGTATGGATATAGAAATCAAGAGGAACGCGGAAAATGCCTGAATCTACCCCCAACCTGCCGGAAATTGACCTGGACCTGTGCATCCATTGCGGCGCTTGCGCCGCCATCTGCGAGGCAGGGGCTATCACGGGTGTTGAAGGCAGCCCGGAACTGTCGTCCCCGCAACTGTGCACCTGGTGCGCCGAATGTGAAGAGACATGCCCGGTGGGAGCCATCTCGGTGCCATTCACCATCGGCTGGGCTGAAAGCTGACCGCTCCCCTCTGGAAAACCATACCCGTCCATTGGAGGAAAAAATGAGTGAGTATATCAACAACCGGTCCAAACGGATCGAGATGCTAAAAAATATCCTGAAAGGGCTGCACGAAGGCAAACCCGTTGACGAAGTTCGCGCCCAATTCGCCGAACTTGTTCAGGTCGCCGATTCCGGCGAGATCGCTGAAGTTGAACAAATGTTAATCGCCGAAGGTATGCCGGTATCGGAGATCCAGAATCTATGTGACCTTCACGTATCTGTGGTTCGCGATTCTTTGAACGCTCAGCTCCCGCCCGAAAATCAGCCCGGGCATCCGCTTCACACCTTCAAGGCCGAGAACGAAGAAGCCGCCTCATTGCTGGAAGCGATGCAAAAAACTATCGCCGCTTACGCGCAAGATCCATCTGAGACCCGCAAGTTCCCGATCACAATGATCTTTGAACAGCTTTCAGATTTTCCGCGGCATTACCTCCGGAAGGAAAACCTGCTCTTTCCCATTCTTGAACGATATGGCTTTACCGGACCGTCACAGGTGATGTGGGGCATTCAGGATCAGATCCGCGATGGTTTGAACAAAATGAAGGCATTGCTGAAAGAAGGCTCCACCTCCAATCCGGCTGTCTTCGCCATGCAGTTGAAGGAAGCATTTGAAACCTTCGCCACGCCCATGCGTGAAATGTTCTATAAGGAAGAAAAGATCCTTTTCCCCGCGTCACTCGAGCGGTTGACCGAGGCCGAATGGTATTCCATCCTTAAACAGGAACCTGAACTTGGCTATTTCCGGGTTCAACCGGGAAGCGAGTGGAAACCGGCCGAAATGCGGATACTGGAAGAAGAGGAACGGTTCTTTAATAAACAGACGTATAACGCGGCAGGTCCGGACACAATGTTCAATCTGGATACCGGCGCGTTGAGCATTGAACAGATCAACCTGATGCTGACCAATCTGCCGGTTGACGTGACTTTCGTGGATGAAAATGATGAAGTCCGGTTCTTTTCACAGACCAAAGAACGCATTTTTGAACGCCAGGCCGCGATCATCGGCCGTAAAGTTCAGCTCTGCCACCCGCCATCGAGCATGGATAAAGTCCAAAAGATCCTGGATGATTTCCGCGCCGGCAAACGCGATGTGGCGGAATTCTGGATCCAGATGATGGGCAAATTTGTGCATATCCGCTATTTCGCCCTGAAAGATAAACAGGGAAAATATCGCGGAACCATAGAAGTTTCACAGGATGTCGCACCCATTCGGGCGTTGGAAGGCGAACGCCGTCTGCTGAACGATTAATCCGGTTTTTGACTATTCATGCGGCGCGGTGAGGATTTATCCACACCGCGCCGCTTCTGGTATCATCTAAGATATATCTAATTATTCGAGGGCTGACCATGTTCCCAGAAATGAGACGTTTCAAGCAGGAAATTTCCAAGGAAGAGGCAATTGACGTTCTTAATTCGTGCAGCGCGGGTGTACTGGCTGTCAATGGAATTAATGGATTCCCGTACACCATACCCCTGAACTACACCTACTCTGATAACAGGGTATTTATCCATTGCGCCACGGAAGGCTACAAACTCGAATGTCTCCGCGCGGATGACCGGGTGTCATTTTGTGTTATTGACCGAAATGATATTGTGCCGGAGAAATTTGGCACAAACTTTCGCAGTGTGGTTGTATTTGGCCGGGTACGGTTTATCTCAGATGACGCCGAAAAACAGACCGTGCTCGAAGCCCTGAACGCGAAATATTCACCCGGTTTGGAAGAGGAAGGCTTGAAAGAGATCAAGCGAGGATGGAACCGCGCCATCTTATTTGCGGTGGAAGTGGAACACATGACGGGGAAGATAGACCTGTTCACAATGATCGAGCGGTCACGTGAAGAACGTGAGGCAGCCGGCGAAGCATGCCCGGGGGAAAAGGAAAATAATTGAGGCTGAGCAACAACTCAACCTCAATTAATCCACAGTTCTTTTTATAAACATTCCCCAAGATCACATTTTCCATTGCCGTTCGCGTCAGTATACTTGCGGCATTGTCCGGGGAAGGAACAACCTCGGCGGCAGCGCACAGTGCAGGCACTGGTATTTTGATTTGAAACCACAAGTTCGGCTGTTGGGGCGGCAGTGGGAATTGCTGTGGGAACGGCTTGACGTGTTGTTCCCTGCTCGGTGGTAGGTTCAGCCGATGCCTGTGTCAGGGGAAGGTTGATTGTCTGATCCGTTGCAACAGCCTGCCCTGACGTAACCGGATTTGATGAGGCAGTCCGGCTCAGGGCGACAGTTTCAAGTACATTCCGGACCTGTGTTCCGGCGACAAAGACCCCCGCTCCCAGAATTGCTGACATTTTCAAGA
>CAYOKC010000110.1:0-12934 GCA_964404415.1 uncultured Leptolinea sp.
GCATGCCGCGCAGCAGCACGGCGGCAACACCGCCCACCACCGCCGCGACAGCCGTGGACCGGTCCCGGATGGACGGTACGGACAACGCCAGGAACGTCAACGCGATGGTGAAATCCAGCGACCAGTTGGCCGGAACCTGTCCGCCGGCAAACACGCCCACAGCGGTGGACGCCTGCCAGGTGACCCATAACGCCATGCCGGCGCCCAGAAAATACCAGTTTTTGTGCGGCATATCCGGTTCTTCATTGAAGCGGGTGACCGTCATGGCGAAGGCTTCATCCGTCAACAGGTAAGCCAGGAAAGTCTTCCAGCCGGTGGTCATACCCTTGAAATGCGGGGAAATGGTGGCGGAATACATCACATGGCGCAGGTTGACCACGATGATCGAGAAGATCACCACGGTGGCCAACGCGCCGTTGGCAATCAACTGGGTGGCGGCAAACTGCGCGCTCCCGGAGAAAACGACGGACGACATCAGGAACGCCTGCAGGGGCGGGATGCCCGCGTTGACGGCGGCGATGCCGTAGATCAGTCCGAAGGGCATAACCCCCAGCAAAATGGGTAACAGGTCGCGAACACCGCGGAGGAATTGGGAACGGGTTGTCGTGTTCATGGGGAATTGCGTGATTATACCGGATGCCCCTGCCATCGCGGGGCATCCGGCCCTGATTAATGAAAATATTACAATTTTGGTCGGTTACTTCAGAAGGTTGGTGATCTCAGATGACAGGGCGAACGCGTAATCACGCGCGCGGATGCCGGACACCAACGTCAACGTTTTGCCCGATGTGGTACGCAGGATCACATCGAATATCGCGGAATACCCGGAGGTCAACCGGGTGCCTGAATTTCCCGAGTTGCGCGTCTGCCCGACTTTTTGCCATTCCACCCCGGCTACCTCATATTTGGGCAGGTCAAGGTTTCCCGCGCCCGGCAGCGGCCCATGCCGAACGGCTAGCCCTTCCGGTGATATCTCAAACGTCGAATGGTTCACAAGAGTTAGCAAACCCCGGTACGCCAGAATAATACCGGCGATGAAAAAGAAACTATCGATCAACCCCAGCGAGAAATTCGATTTCCCGATAAAGATGTTGGCAATACCGCCGGCTGTGAAGATGACGACAATTATTCCGAACACAAGAAATAAGATTTCAAGGATCTTGTTCACCAGACTGCCGGCACCGTAGAACCATCGGAATGTGATCCGGGTATTCCGGCCATCATCGGAGCGATGTAAACCAGGCATCAATTCCCGGGATTCCATTGATTTTGTTCCGGTGTTCATAGTCCCTCCTCGGGTGGGATCCCCAATCAAACTTTGGTTAAATATAAGCAAACCGGGGGGATATATTTTCAATAATAACGGCTGTCAATGGAATGTCAATCTGTTCGGGGAAAATGGACAGGCACGCGTATTATAAGTGGATGAACCCGTTGAGTTCCTTGACAAGGATTTCAGCGTACCGGGGGTCTGGAATATCTGTAATGATACAATGAGACGTGTTTTCCTGGTCTACGAGCGTGACGTCAACGGGCTGACCATCAACTGACCGCTTGAAGATCACGTTAGTTTCCCGGTCAACAGATGGATGCCAGTTTATATACCGGATCCTGGAAAGCGGGATAGTCAACCCGGGCGAGCCGGGGTAGGGAAACGGCGTGTGTCGGACTGTCAGTCCACGCGGGTTGATGGTGATCTCTGTCTGGTCAAAAGTCATGGCCAGTGACCGGTAGATCAACAACATTCCGATGATAAGAACCGCGAATGAGATTAATAACTGCAGGAATGTGATCCCCGAATAATTGCTGACAGATATCACATTGAATTCCAGGTTAAACAGGAACATGCCTGAAAACAACAGAAACAGGATCCGCCCAAGAATACACGGCTGACTGATGCAAAGCGGGCGATGGTAAAAAATGCGCATGCATCCGCCGGCTTTCCGGATCAAAAGCCCCTTCCTTACTTCAACCACCGGAACTGAATCAAAGTTGGATAACAATCATCCACCTCCGGTACCGCGAATTTTTATTACGCTGAAATTTCATCCCCTGTATTCATTATATACACCGCGCATTTTCGCACAACAGGGGATTTGGGGTATAATAATACAAATACACTCTTTTATATCAGGAAAGAAAAATGTCTGAAAATACACCCGTTTGTCTGGTTTGCCAGTCAGATCAAGATCAGGTTCCGCTGATCCAGTTGGCATATCGCGGCGACACGTATCATGTGTGCCCGGAGCATTTGCCGGTATTCATTCATTCCCCGCAGAAGCTGGTCGGAATTTTGCCCGGCGCGGAAAATCTGAAAGCCCACCAGCAATAATAAAAAAAATACTCCCGGATCAATAACGATCCGGGAGTATTTTTATGTATATAACAGTTATTTCTGGCCCAACAATGCGCCAAGGCCTTGCATCAGCGTGCCGGCGACAAGCTTGCCGGATTCAGCCCGGTAGCCGCTGCCAGCCTGGGTACCGGCGACCACGGCATCCAGGAGCGATGACATGGTGTCCTGTCCCTGGTTCTGTGATTGCACGAATTCCAATCCGGCTGCCAGGATATTTTCCAATCCGATCCCGCCGGTACCTGAAGCTGAGGGCTGAGCCGGTTGAGCCTGCTGCCCGCCGCCCATCAAACCACCCAGTAGAGAGGATAGTGCGTCTGATGAGGCGTTTCCGGAGGACTGTTGACCGCCGGCGCCTCCCAGAAGTGCCCCCAGCATATCTGCCGTGGCATTTCCGGCTGCCGGTTGACCGCCGCCGGATCCGCCCATCAGGCTGCCTAAAAGGCTGGCCATGGGATCTCCGGAGGCTTGCTGCGCGGAAGACTGCCCGGCACTGGCTGTACCAAGCAGGGCTGTGATCAGCTGCATGGCATTGTCACCGGTGATGTTCTGCCCCTGCAGTGCTTCGGCGGCGCGCGCCAGCCCATCGGCATACACTGTGCCGCTGCCTGTCTGGCAGTTCTGGCGAACCTGCTCAGCCGCGTATTCCAACTGGGTGGAAGGCGCGGCTTTGGGTTTGTCTTCCATCGCGCTGGTGATGGTGTTGAAAACATTCACCATGTTGGTGCCATGGTCTTTGTTCTGGGTATCCGCCTGATTAAATGCAGACTGATTTTTGGCCAGTTCTGTTGCTACAGAGCCAAAGAGTTTGGCCAGATTGACTTTTGTTGTTTTTGCCATATCAATACCAGCTTACGGTTTGGGGATTTTCAGTTCCTGGCCGGCTTTGATCATGCCGGGATTGTCACCGATGACGGCCTTGTTGGCTTCGTAGATTTTCATCCAGCTATCGCGGGTTGAGCTCTTGTAGTATTTCAAAGCGATTCCGCTTAGAGTTTCACCGGCAACCACTTTGTGGGTGGTGAGGATGGCATCGGCGGCTTTCGCTTTTTGATAGGCTTCATTGGCCAGTGCGGCATCCGCTTCTTTGCGTTTCTTTTCTGCTTCTTCTTCTTTGGTCTTCTTGTACGCTTCATTCGCGAGGGCTTCCGCTTTTGCCTTGGCTTCCGCATCGGCTTTGGCTTTGGCTTCCGCATCAGCTTTGGCTTTGGCTTCCGCTTCCGCGGCGGCTTTCGCGGCGGCAGCCGCTTTTTCATCGCGGTCTGTCAACATATCGATGGCCTGGTCTAAAATATTCTTCTTCTGTTCAGGTGACATAATATTCCCTTCCTTTTGTAAATACTTGTTTTTTCATTATATAGTCGATTTCAATTTAAACCAAATTACCAGGTATAAGCCTCCGGTTTATAATGAATATATGAAAACCGTATGGAAGAATATCGCGCGGCTGCTGGTTGTTTTTATGCTTACATCCTGTTCCGCCTATATACCGGCTTCACCGCCGGTTCCGGCCCCCAACACATCAGCCGCCGCGACCTTGACGCCCATCCCTCTGCCTACACCAACCATCACCCTTCCGCCAACAGCCGATCCATCCACGTTCCCGGTTAATTGTCTGGATGCCGCGATGGCCAATGGTATCGTTGAAGGCTGGCTTCAACGTGAGGGGCACCAGACGCTGAAAGCTGCCTGGGAGGTTTTTAAGGAAGCATACGGAGAAGAAGTCCTCTCCTCTTCCACTACCGATTACAACGACCAGTACGCGCTGGGTGTCACCTGGCAAAAGATGCTGCTGGTGGGAGAATACCCGTTCCAGATCAATTTGCCGGATCGAAAGGGAATCGGTTACTGCTCCGTTCTCATTTATCAGGGAGGGGTCGGCCCTGAGGTCAGCCTGGGGATCACAGACGCGGCATTGAACGGGGAATGGAGTGGATTTGCTTCCGGTTTGGTGCAAACAGAAGAAGGCACGCGCCAATTTCTGGCCGACCGGATCGGTAAGGCTGTTACCGTTCGCTATATGGTGGCGCAAACTCCGGAAGATACCGGGTTTGTGAGGCCCGGTTTTTTCAGCCCGGTGATGCAGCAACTCTGGGCAGGCAGCTATTACACCCGTATCCCGAACGAAATGAATATTCTGCAGGGGATGGCCGGTCAACCGTTGGGGCCTAGTATTCTGGAATTGATGGGAATTGCCGGTGCGCTGCAGGGTTACGGGGTGTTTTTAGAATACGAAGTCGACGCTGTTCCTGAACACCTTTAAATCATTTCGAGGGGTAATCCTGCGTTTAACCTGTTTGGGTACCGGTCAAAAATGTCAGTTATGTTAAAATAACCGGAACAATGAATCACATCTGGTCACCCTGGAGAATGAAATACATTATGAACCACGAGCACAAAGATGGCTGCATCTTTTGTGATGCGTTGAGACGCGCCGATGGGGTGGAAAATCTGATCACCTACCGGGGAAAGCGTTCGTTCATTATATTAAACCGTTATCCCTACACCAGCGGGCACTTGATGGTAGTCCCCAATGATCACCAACCGTCCATGGAATTCCTTGACGATGATACCCGCAGCGAGATCATGGCGTTATTAAACCTGTCTATAAAAGTACTGCGCGCGGTTTATACCCCGGAAGGTTTCAATATCGGCACCAATATTGGTGATGTTGCCGGGGCGGGCGTGGCGAGTCACACACATTTTCATGTTGTTCCCCGCTGGGGCGGCGACACAAATTTCATCACCACAACAGGTAACGCCCGGGTGATCCCCGAAGATTTGGATCAAACCTATAGCCGTGTTTGTAAAGCGCTGGCGGATCTGAAATAGAAGCGGAATTATCCGGCTTCATTAAAAAGTACTGAGGGAAAAGCAATCCCTCTGAAAATTTTATACATACCGGGAGAGCTTTTATGCGAAAACACTACCCTCCGTACCTATTGGGCATCTTATTATTCTCCCTTATCCTCACAGCATGCTCCGGCTCCGTTTCCGCGGAAAACCGTGATACGCTCTATCAGATTTCCACGATCAACTCTTTAATGGCGGGTAATTATGATGGTATCCGCCCCATTCAGGATGTCGCGAAAAAGGGTGATACCGGTATCGGCACCTTTGACATGCTGGACGGTGAGATGGTGATGATCGACGGCGTTGTGTATAAAGTCAAAGCCAGCGGCGCGGTGGAGAAACCGGACGTAAAAGTCACTGTGCCGTTCTCGGCTGTCACATATTTTGATGTAGATTCATCCATCGATCTGGGAAGTATAAAGAACCTGGATGAATTGAAAGCCGCGCTCGACAAAATGATCATTAAAAAAGACCGGTTTTACGCCTTTCGCATAGATGGAACATTCGCTACAATTCAAACCCGCAGCGTACCCGCGCAACAGAAACCGTACCCGATCCTTTCTGAGGTCACAAAAAATCAGGCAGTTTTCAATTTTGACAATGTCAAAGGTAGCCTGGTCGGTTTTTGGTGCCCGGAGACTGTCGGGAGCATCAATGTTCCGGGTTACCACCTGCATTTCATATCCGATGACCGGACCATGGGCGGGCATCTGCTCAATGTCAGCTTTGAAACTGCGAAAGCGATGAGTGATGAAACACGTTTCTTTGAGATGGAATTAGGCGATGCCGCGGCTGCCGGTACTATATCCAATGCCGGTGAAGAGATGGACAAGGTGGAAAAGTAACCACGTAGCCGGATAAAATACGGGCTTGCCTGTATAAAGGGCAAGCCCGTTTTATTTACTTAATGTGTGTGTGGTCCAATGACCTGTGAACTCCGTCACACAGTGGTTTGATGCTTGACTCGCCGCAGGAACATAATGTTACCCGGTTGCGGATCTCAAACGGTTGGCCATCTGCTCTTTCAACAGGGATGTTGCCGGTTACCCAGTATGATGCGCGAACAGCGCCTTCACTGGTGATCTCGGTGGTCACCGCGATCTGTTCAGGCAGGTCAGGCTCAATATCCAATTCGTTTTCAGACATGGCATAGGTGTACGCGCCGCCCGGGCAGCGTTCCACCATGGCAATGATCTCGGCGCGCACTCTGGGTTCGGTGGTTTCCGGCATCATTTTTTTGATGTTTGTCAGCCGGTTGCCGCAAAAACCCGAGTTCATGCATAGCGCGTTGTCCAGCTTCACAACCAATCCGGTGCCGCCCGGCAGGACGCGCTTGCGTTCTTCAAATGTGTCGGTGGGGGCGGTTTCGGTTCCGTCAAAACCGGCCAGCCCATGGGTGCAATCACAGAATGGAAAATCGTGAGAATGTCCGCACCGGCACAGGTAATACACATCATCCGTGGGGATATGCTCACCGGTCTTCCAGGTGAGCGGTTCTCCAAATTCCGATACCACCTGCGATTTCATCACCAGCGGAATGCCGCCTTCCACACGGTAGGGACCGTCTTCTTCTACTACAATGCGTTTGGGCATCTTATCTTTCTTGTCTGTACCTGTCATATTTACCCCAACACATCCCCACCGGAGATGATCGTCTCAATTTTCTGCATGACATCCGGAGTGATTTTTTCGACCACATTCAACGCTTTCATGTTTTCATGAACCTGTTCCACCCGGCTCGCGCCGGTGATCACCGTGTTGACATTCGGATTCTTCAAGCACCATGCCAGAGCCATTTGCGCCATGGTTGTGCCCAGATTGGCCGCGATTTCCTGCAATTGCTGCACTTTCACGATGGCATTCCGGTTGGTCAACTGATTGTGCAGCCACTCATACCCCGGTAGGTTACCCCGCGATCCTTCGGGGATGCCGTTGTTGTACTTGCCGGTCAACAATCCGGAAGCCAGCGGGCTCCAGGTGGTGGCGCCATAGCCATAATCCGCGAAGAGACGCGCGTATTCCACCTCAAACCGGCGGCGCACGAACATGTTGTACTGCGGTTGTTCCATCACCGGCTTATGCAGGTGATGGCGTTCCGCGATCTCGATCGCCGCCATGATCTCCGCTGCCGACCATTCTGACGTTCCCCAGTAGAGCGCCTTGCCCCACTCAACGATATTGTGCATCGCCCATACAGTCTCTTCAATGGGGGTGGTAGGGTCGGGCCGGTGACAGAAGATCAGGTCAACATATTCGAGTTCCAGACGTTTCAACGAGCCGTTGATGCCTTCGATTAAATACTTGCGGTTCAGGGTATTTTTCTCATTGGGCGTATCGTTGATACCCCAGAAGAATTTTGTCGAGATCAAGTAACTGCCTCTGCGCCACCCCAGTTTTTTCAACGCGGCGCCCATCACCTCTTCAGACAGCCCACCCGCGTAATTCTCCGCGTTGTCGAAGAAGTTGACACCGGCTTCATACGCGGCGGACATGGCTTCCACGGCGGAGTCAACACCCACCTGGTTGTGAAATGTAACCCAGGAACCCAACGACAATTCGCTAACTTTAATACCGGAACGTCCAAGATGACGATAGTTCATACAAATACCTCCTATATTAATAGCAGTAAAAAAATTGTATCATTTTCCCGATTCGAAACTACCATCATTGGTATATTCATGTTGGCTCCAGAAATCTTCTGTTTGACGGCACATTAGAGTAAAATTAAATTTTGTCAGAAAAACTCTTATTTATTAATTTTCCATTTTCTCCATATTTCACCATGTAATATTCAGGCAGGGACGCCGTGTCATATATAGAAGGGGAGCGATATCTTTGATCGTCTGGAATTTTAACCCTTACGCTATTGCACTACTTCTTACCGGAGGGCTTTCATTTGTTCTCGCGGTTATGCTGTTCTTACGTTGGAAAAGCAGGGAACGATTGCTCCTTGGTTTTGCCATGATCTGCATTTCCGAATGGAGCTTTTTTGTCGGATTGGAAAGCGCTATTCAATCTCAGGAATTAAAGGTCTTATTTGCCCAACTCAGTTACTTTGGTGTTGTAAATTGTCTTCCCTTTGTTCTCATATTTGTTCTGCATTATTTTGACGCCCGGTTCAAACTGACCCGTATAAAAAAGTTTTCATTGTGGATTATTCCGGCCATTGTTTTTTATCTTGTTCTCACAAATGATTCCCACCATTTGATCTGGTCCGGGTTTGTTACGCCACCGGATGCCGCTTATCAAACTCTGGTTTATCTTCGGGGTCCGCTTTATTGGCTGCAGGTTACATACAGTTATGTGATCGTTGTGCTCATGATGGTGCTCTTATGGATCAAATTCCGGCGGTCCCGATTCGCGATTTACCGGAACCAGGCGTTGATTGTTCTCCTGGCCATAGTTCCTCCAATTTTTTGCAATTTTCTTTATATGATGCGTCTTCCAGGTATTCGGTATCTTGACCTGACACCGTTCGGTTTCTTCTACACCGGAGTCCTGCTCTTTATTGGGTTGAGTAAATTCAGTTTACTTGAGATCGCTCCTGTTGCCCGCGATTTGTTGTTCGATGATCTACCGGATGGAATACTGGTGATAGATGATTTAAAGCGGCTGGTGGATATTAACAAAGCAGGAAAAAGTTACCTTAGATATCCGGAAGATAACTGGATGGGGGTATCCATAGCTGAAGGGGTGGTGGATATTCCCGGTTTGTTTGAAAAATTAAATCCAAAGAGATATTTCTCTTATGAATCAACACTGGAAGATAGTAAAACAATTGAAATTGACGGACGGGTTATCCAGACAGATGGGAACAGGTTTACGGGTTGGATGGTCACCCTTCGCGACATTTCTTTCCGGAAGGAGATCCAACGGAATGAAGTTGAACGCCGTCAATTCGCGGAAGCGCTGCGTGATGTTTCACTGGCAATAAACAGTTCACTTAACCTGACAGAAGTGCTTGAACAGATCCTTTCCAGTGTGTTTCAGCTTTTCCCCTGTAACATGGCGAATATCGCGTTGATCGAAGATGGCATTGCACACGTTGAAGTTTTTCACGGGTATATCAGTAAGGAAGAGCAGGAATGGGTACGCACGGCAACATTCAAGGTGGAGGATGTTTACAACCTGAAAATGATGCGAGATACCGGTAAACCCATGTTTCTTGCCGATACGCGAAAGGTTGATTATTTCACCAATCCGAATGTGTTCAGTTATATGGGCGCGCCGATCAAAGTGAAAAACAAAGTGATCGGGTTTTTGAACCTGGATTCAGATAAAGTCAATTCCTTCCAATCGGATGAGGAATGTGACCGATTGAAGGCCTTTGCCGACCTGGCCGGTATAGCCATTGACAATGCCCGGCTGTACCAGAAAATGGCGGAGAATGCCATTATGGATTCGCTGACAGGTATCAGCAACCGGCGCAATCTGCTGAGTATCGCGGAAAAAGAATTTGAACGGTCGCGGCGTTACAACACCCCCATATCCATCATTATGCTGGATCTGGATAATTTTAAGATGATCAACGACACCCGCGGCCATCAGGCGGGTGACATGGTGCTGGCCGATGTGGGGAAAACCCTGTCCACGTTTATCCGCAAGATCGATACCGCCGGCCGTTATGGCGGGGATGAGTTCTGTATCATCCTCCCGGGAACAGGGCTGGAAGATGCCCGGGCGGCTGCTGTCCGGCTGTTGGAGGAATGCCATAAGGTCAAAGTACCGAAAGTGAATAAAATAGATCACCTTCAGGCAAGCCTGGGAGTAGCCTGTAAAAATGAAAACACAGATTCTCTGGAAGATTTACTGGCAAAAGCTGACCAGGCGTTGTATAAAGCCAAGGAGCTTGGCCGGAACCGGGTGGAAGCTGTTTGATCAGGCGCCGGTCAGCACCGAATCGATGTCGCTGACGCTGTAGAAGATGTGGTCGGGATCCCGGGCTTCAAAAGCTTCGGGATCATTGAATCCCCAGGTGACGGCTCCGAAGGCGATGTCCATTTTCTTTGAGGCTTCCATGTCGCGGATTTCGTCACCAATACTGATCACGTCCGCCGGGTCAACTTTTAATTTTTTCAATACCCGTTGGAAGCGTTTCTTTTTTCCAAACAACGCGCTGCCGCACTCAAAGTGACTGAATAATGCCGCGTTCTCACCCAGCACCCGAATAACATTCTCATACGAATTCGAGCTAACGACAACGAGAACCATTCCCAGACTGGCCAGGTTATGGATCAACGCCTCGATCCCTTCGAACAGGGTGATCTGGCCAATGTTTTGTGACATCTGATTATTCACATTTCGTCCGACGAAAGGCAGCCGCCACATCGGGAAATGGAAGTAATTTAATAATTCAGGCATAGACATCTTGCGAAGTTCACGCAATTGATCCTGAGAGACCCGTTCGAGGTGATATTTATCGGCCAATTCGTCCAGTATGCTCAAAAAGAATGGAAATGAATCGGCCAGAGTTCCGTCGAAATCGAAAATAGCAACTTTATATTTCATGGTATGGTTTGGATGTTGGTTGGAGTTTCCAGAATTTTGTTTTAAAATCATAATAAGGTCTCAAAGATTTTATCAGAAACAATCTGTGAAAACCGTAAAAATCCATTTAAAGATTTGTTAAGACCCTGGAGAAACTATGAAAGCTGCCGTTATAGAAAAATTTGGTCAACCGCTCCATGTACAAAATGTTCCTGACCCGACACCAACGGATGACGGTGTGGTGATCAAAGTGATAGCCACCGGACTGTGTCGCAGCGACTGGCATGCCTGGATGGGTCACGATACCGACGTGGTCCTGCCCCACGTGCCAGGACACGAACTGGCTGGCGATGTGATAGCCGTCGGGAAGAATGTACACAACTGGAAAAATGGCGATCGTGTAACCCTGCCATTTGTGTGTGGCTGCGGTGTTTGCCCGCAGTGCCAGTCAGGCAACCAGCAGGTGTGTGACCATCAGTTCCAGCCGGGGTTCACCCACTGGGGATCGTTTGCCGAATATGTTGCCATCGGCCGCGCTGACGGCAACCTGGTGCGTCTGCCCGAGTCGATGGATTATGTTACCGCTGCCAGCCTGGGATGCCGGTTTGTCACATCGTTCCGCGCTGTGGTGGAACAGGCAAAAGTAGCCGCCGGACAGTGGGTGGCGGTTCACGGCTGCGGCGGTGTTGGTCTCTCTGCCATCATGATCGCGAGCGCGGCTGGCGCCAACGTAGTAGCCATTGATATTGCCGACGATAAGCTCGCGCTGGCGAAAACCGTTGGTGCCACAGCGGTGATCAATTCAAAGAAGACACCGGACGTGGTGGCTGCTGTGATGGAGATCACCAGGGGCGGCGCGCATGTGTCTTTGGACGCGCTGGGTAACCCGACCACCTGTTTCAATTCGATAGCCAATCTGCGAAAACGCGGCAAACACATTCAGGTCGGGTTGATGCTCGGCGGACAAAATCACCCTGCCATTCCCATGGATAAAGTGATCGCGCGTGAATTGGAGATTCTTGGTAGTCACGGTATTCAGGCGCACAAGTACCCGCAGTTGTTCGAAATGATTGAAACCGGTAAGGTTGATCCCGGCAAGCTGATCGGAAAGAAGATCTCGCTGGAAGAGGGAGCCGTCGCGTTGACAGAAATGGACAACTTCCCCGGTACCGGCGTGATGGTGATCGACCGGTTCTAGGAAAAAATCAATCAAAAAAGAACATATCCGATCCCTGAGTATGTTGACGGGACCGGGTGCATGACAGATCGCATTGGGGCTTCGACAAGCTCAGCCATCGGATGGGTTTTCTCTTCCTGAACCGGTTGAAGAGATTGGGTTTTTGACAAACCGCATCAGGGCTTCGACAGGCTCAGCCATCGGATTTTGTTGCCTATCAAAAAAGATCCGGTCCCTGAGCTTGTCGAAGGGACCGGAGATGTTTTTAACGCAAAGTGACATCTACTCCATGATACTTGCGCGGATGTCGCGTGACAGCGCCACGAATTCCGGCGAGTACCTGATTTGATCGGTGCGCGGGCGGGGGAAGGGGTCATCTACTACGCGGGCCACTTTCCCCGGGCGTGACGTCAGCACCACGATGCGGTCAGCCAGCAGCAGCGCCTCTGAGATCGAGTGTGTCACCATCACTACGGTGGTTTCACGGTTCTGCCATATTCGTAAAAGTTCTGCACCCATATGTTCACGTGTCAGCGCGTCCAGCGCTCCGAAGGGTTCATCCAGCAGCAGCAGGTCCGGCTCCATGATCAAGGCACGGGCAAGCGCCACGCGCTGTGCCATGCCGCCTGATAGACTTCGGGGCAGGTTGTTTTCAAAGCCATCCAGCCCGACCAGTTCGATGAACTCGCAGGCCAGGTCGCGCGCGTAGCCGGGGTGCTGCCCCTGTAATTCCAAAGGAAGTGTGATGTTCTCTATCACCGTCCGCCAGGGCATCAGGTTGGCCTGTTGAAATACCAGCCCGATACGCGGCGGGTTGCCTTCCGGTGTGTTGAAGAGCAGGCGTCCGCCGGTTGGCTGTACGAGGCCGGCAATGGCGCGCAGTAACGTGGATTTGCCGCTGCCTGAAGGGCCGAGCACCGCCATGAAGCGGCACTCCGGCACATCCAGGTTGACGGATTCCAGCGCGGCAAGCCCACCGTTCCCGTTGGGGAAAGTGATAGACAGGTCTTCAATGCGCAGCAGGGTTTCAGGGCTCATCGCTGTTTTAATTATTTCCCGGGCAG
>CAYOKC010000111.1:0-12904 GCA_964404415.1 uncultured Leptolinea sp.
GGTCTGACGTTCCTGGCGCGAGGACCGGTTTCCCGTTGCCAGGCTGCTCGATGACAACACTCTCAGGAATTGTTCCGAGGTAGCGGCCCAGTAGGACGCGTAAAACTCCCCGGCTGATGACAGCATAACCTGATAAAACCGTATCACGGATCTTCAACGCTCTCTCCTTCTCATCTTCAGACAGGAAAGATAAAAATAGTGCGGGTGAATACTCATCCATGCGCGTGTACCAGAGGTCAACACCGGCATGAATGGAAATTTGTTTCAATTGTGAGACATCAAAGCCCGAAACGCGCATTACCGGACCAGAGGAGCTTCGGGGTAGTAATTATGGTACTGTGCGGGGAGGTCAACGCCAGCCAGTTTCAACTGCTGCATGCGGTACTGCCATGCAGCGCCGGCAAATAGATGCGCGGTGACATCTGCCACATGGCGGTTCCCTGGTTGAGCAAGATAGGTGGAACGAACCCAATCATTGAAACTGCCCATGGATGGGCCGCACCAGATCTGGTAGTCCATCTCACGGCCGGGTTCACCGGAATTTGACCATCGCGAGGATAGCCCCAGGTACCAGCGGAAAACCAGCGCCATCTTTTTCTTCGGGTTCTTCCCGGCAAGTTCGATCTGTTTGGGATCACGGTCTTTGAAGAAATTAACCGTATCCTGCCAGATATCATCCATCTTCCGCTGGAAGATCTGTTTTTCCAGTTTTTCACGCTCGTCCATGGGAATTTCTTCTATAGAGTCGAATTTGGAATAGACCTCGTACAGTTTGGAAGCGCGGATGTAAAACATGGTTCCGCGTTTTAAGACCTGTACTTTTACACCCATCTCAAACATATCCGCGGAGGGTGCCATGGCAACATCCGCCATACCGATCTGCGCGAGAAGGTCTTTAGTGTGTTTCGACGCGCCGGATTCCACGCAGGACTGGTTGACGGAACCCGTCACCACATAGGTAGCGCCCATCATGAACGCTCCAAGCACCGATGAAGGCGTGCTGATACCGCCGCCGGCGCCAATTCTGACAGGCTGCGCGTAGTTATACTTCTTTTGCATGTCATCTCGCAAAGCGATCATGGTCGGCAACAGGCAGATTAGCGGGCGGTTATCTGTGTGTCCACCGGAATCACCTTCCACGGTGATATCGTCTGCCATGGGGACGAGCCGGGCAAGTTCGGCCTGTTCACTGGTTATTCGGCCTTCCGAAACCAGTTGTGCCAGCATTTTTTCAGGGGCGGGTTCCATGAATTTTGACGCCACTTCATTGCGGGAAACCTTGGCTATGATGTGGTTGCTTATCACCACACTGCCGTCAGGATTCTTGCTTAACCCGGCGGCCCGATACCAGACCAGAGTGGGAGACATGGTCAGGTAGGCGGAGGCTTCGATCACGCGCACTTTTTTCGCAAGGTAAACTTCCACCGCGTTGCGTTCCAGCGATTCTTCATACGGGCTGTTGATCAGGTTACACGCGTATGGGCCGTTTGGCAGGGCATTCTGTATCTGGTCTACAGCAGCTTCCAGTTTGGGTCGAACAAGGCCGGCGGCGCCAAAAGACCCCATCATGCCCTGTTTCCCGAGAGCGATGACCATGTCCACTGAAGCGATGGCGTTGGCCATGGCTCCAGCATAGAACGCGTATTTCGTGCCGTATGTATCACAAAAACCGGTATCGCCGAAAATTGACGGAGGTAATGCCGGCAATATAATTCCACCGGAATCCCCGATTGCTGTTACCCTCATGGAATTCCCATCTGAAATAAGGGAGACGGCTTCTTCCGTTTTCATTAACTGGTGAATGGTAGCTTCATCCTGAAGAAGAATTCTTTCGGTTTTTGAAGGTGGCATGTCAATTTTCCTTTGGAAGTTGTATCAGGGACAAATTGGAGATCTCATAGATCCGCAGGTTATCTGCCCATAAATTGGCGGAAGCAGTAAATCGAGTCCCGGATGATGTTGTTTCAACATCGGAGACTTGAACGTCAACATTAACCGTTTTGTTCGGCGGAAGAACCTGCCCGCGGTATTTCCATTTCATCTCATGGCCGCAGGCGAGCCGGACGGGTTCAGCATTACAGGAAGTGACCTTGATAGCGCTCGCGAAGGCTTGAAAAATGGCTTCCACACCCAGCGAACCGGGCATCACAGGATCACCCAGGAAATGGTTGCCATAGTACCAGTCAGATGGGCTGTTTCTCCGGCTGGATTGCACATACAAGAGACTGCCTGACTGGCTGTTCTTTTCAATCGCGATTGAATCGATCATCCGCAGTTTATTCTCAGGGAGGGCGGTTACCAGCCGATCCGACAGTTTGGAGATAACGGCAAGCCCCGGAAGGATTTCCGGATTTTCCCCACGCGGCAACGTTTGCCGGCCATTGTCCAGGCCGCTCTGCGCCGCCATGGCCGTTTCAGGGAAGTACCCGAAGGTTGTCTCCCCCTTGAGGAAGTCACGCCCGTCGCAACTCAGGCTGAAGTTGAAATGCTGGATGATCGTTGAACCACTAAAGGATGTTCTATCCAGTACGGCACGTGTGGTAATAGTTCTTCCCATCATCAAGGCGGGTTCCGAAAGGGTAATGGTTCCATCAAGATTGCGGAAGGAGAAGTCAACCTGCGGGTAGCGAAGTTGGGTATGCAGCCAGGCTGAAAGGACACCGCAGGGCTGAATATTACCGTTATCATGTTTAGATAAGAACCAGGCATCCGGTGAGACATCATATTCCGCGGTTATGCTTGAAGGAAGGTTGAAATCTCCACGGGTTCCCTCAATTTCAAGGATACGGGAAATCAACATCAGATCACCATTGGGTATGCGCGGACTCTTTCGGCCGGCATAGATGGCGAACTCTTGGCCGAGGCATCTGGTGATATCTCCGAGGGCGAATTCTTTCAACCAGTCAGTGTTAAATAAGACAAGTTTGGCGGTACGGCCGGCAGGATTTGTTCCCGTGATCTCCTGAGATATCCTGGCGGTCAGCCGTTCCAGATCAAGCCGGCGGGATTCCAAAAGCCGGGATTGGATATCCGCGAGACGAGCCGCGTGATTAACTGTGCTTTCTTTGTAACGTTCCAAAATAGTTTGCTGCGAGACTGTTGTCATATGTGTTTATCCAAAAACCGGTGAGAGATTCACCGGAACCCCGTGGGTGACCAGCCGCGCGAGCATCTGCAGAATGGCCGAATGGTCATCCACACCTTTGCGGTTGATTGAGAAAGCTGTGTGGGGCTTCCCGGCAAGGGATTCATCAACCCAGCGGGTGCAGTTGCTGCCAGCCCCAAGTTCGATAAAAATGCGTGCACCGTCAGAATAGGCGGTTTCAACCAGTCTGGGAAAATCCAACCGGTGACACAAGCCGTGCGCGATCTGACGGGCAATGGCATCCTGTTCCATTGGCATGGGAGCGTTGGTAGCTGCTGAGTACAAAACCATGCCCGGCTGGTTTTGAATATCCCATGTGTGCAGTTCATGAAGGGCTTCATATTCAGATTCAACCGCCTCGCAATGGAGGGCGTAATTGAACGGCGCCTCCAGTGAGGAACATTTGATGGATGAGATCAATTGACGGCATTCATCGGGATGTCCGCCAATAACCACCTGCCGGGGTGTATTGATGTGAGTTACATAGACATGATTGAATCCCTGCAGCGCTTCTGACACTTTTTCAAACGGCGCCATGAGGATGAAGTTCGCCCATAACCGTCCGTCTTCTGTTTCTGGATAGTTGCTTTTTTTACTCCAGTATTCCCTGACCGCGTCCTGGCTGCCTGCCATACGGTTATGAAATAACGGAGATTGCCGGAGAGCACGGGCGGTGTCATCGGCTTTTGTCCACACTCCGCTGGCAAACATCATGCTGATTTCTCCCAGGCTGTACCCCAGCGAGGATGCCGGGTGGAGGTTAAAGGTTTCGCGAAGGAGAAAAGTGTAGACAGCCGCGAGGCATGTTCCGGAGATCAACATAGCCAGAGGATCTGCCACCAGGTCTTATTCAAGTTGTTCCATATCCGCCGGCAGGATGCGGTCAAACCGGCGGGGATATAACTGACGCTCATTGATCAAATCGCCAATATTATTACTAATTTTAGAAAGCCGCTGGAATAGCGAAGGAAATAAGCGGAACAGATCCTGACCAACACCGGGATATGAATTGAACGCTCCCGGATAGACAAACGCGATTGATCCTGAATTTCCTAATGGGTTGGGTGAGAACGAACTGCCGGCTGGAGTTCTCCAGTCAGAAGATTTACCGGCTGATTCAGGGATGCCGGTAATAGCATAGTCAATTTCCCGCAGTAATTCTTCCGGTGAACTACCCAGTATACAGGCTGTATAAACAAACGGTGTGTTCTTCTGCCAACGGCGGTACTGGAAGCGTGCTGCCTGTTGTACATTCACCTGAGAGAAGTTAGTATTTTTAAAAGTGGCCAACTGTGAAACGATCTCTTCGATGGAATTTCCACCAAACGGGAACATACATAGTTCTTCCAAGGATGGCATGGTTATTTGATCCGGAATACCGTCACCGGGTGTTCTGAGATTCAAGAAGGATAATTTTTCTTGATCCGCGACTGACACCACCGAACCGAATAGTACCAACTGATTGGCGGGTGTGAACCACGACCGGGAATTTCCGGGTACGTAAAACCCGGAGCCTGACCATGTCCCCTCGGTATCGCATTCATTCCACCCGGTCACACCGGGGATCATCCTCCATGTCATGCTGGCCAGAAGTTTTAGAACTGAAATAAGACCAGTCGTTGAATCGGATAGAGCACAATCCGGGTGTATCGTTCCTACGGACGATTGAATCAAGTTGCGGGAAACCGGGTTTCGGATGAATTCCGGCAAATCGCCATTGACAATCATCAGGTTGGTTTCCTCACGGTCAAAATCCGGTGCAGCCGTCAGGAATGCTATCGGTTTGATATGATTCCTGTCAGCGAATTGACGGGTGGATAGTACCAGAACTGATACTGAATCGGAGCTTTCAACGATATCCATCAGCAGAACCGGGCTGGCATCCTTTACATCAAGAAAGCTTGTTGTCAGGGAAATGACCGCTTCCAGAGTCTTACCCTCCATCAAGGTGATTTCGGCTTCGGAATTAATGGAAGAGGCATATTCCATTAGCCGTGTATTCATCACAATGACAGATGGATGGTTCGTTTGAATATCAAAGTGGCGTGAAACCTGTTCCACGGCACTCTTGAAGGCATCTGGAACGTCAAACTTCCGCGGATTGCCCGTAAAGGCCTTACCGCGGTAGATCTCGTAACTGAATTGGTCCATCCCGGAGAAGGATTTACCGGCTATACCCGCGGCAATCACTGCCAGGGATGAAAAACTCGTAGTGGTCATATTCAACTCAATCCGATGAAGCCGGCTTCTTTCCGATCAAACGGCGGAGAAGAGGGCTGATGGTGCCTTTTAAATTATAAAAGATCACATAGACGTTGCCGTTTACATCGGTTACGCGGATATCCGCGACCACATGGGTACTGGAATGGGACACGACTTGCATGTCTACCAGACAGTCGCGGTTGAAGGGAATAGCTTTGAAATGCTCCAGTTTGTCCAATTGTGACGGCAGACAAGGCGCTTCGTAATACTTTTGCGACCAGATCAATAATGATTGGACAATGGCGTCATAGATGAACGGGTTGGTGGTTTGTGTCGGGAATTGCCCTTGTTTTTCAGGAGGAATCTCCGGCAAGTTGCATTCAAGCAGTATCCTGCCTTCGCTGATGTACAACACCCGCTTCACGCCCTGAAAGCTTGGTCCGTGGAACAGGGTGCCGTCAGCGTACAGGCTGCTTCCGGAGATTGGAAGATGATTGCCGGTTATTGCCTGAAGAGCGATCGTATGTACCGGAGGTATGGGTTGCTCCCGTTCCAGTTCAACAATTAGGCTGTAATGAAATACCGGCAGCCCCTTTCTATTTTTGCTTGTCACCCGCGCGTCAAACCGGATCCGGCCGGAGGCGTCTTTTAGAGTTTCTTTAAGTTCCAGCGTGTATTCAAGGTTGGACGGTCTATCAAATACGATTCCCTTCAAAACCTTGTAATCTTCTATCTTTGAGAAGTAATACCCGGGATACAACTGCTCACAGGCGCTGGCGACCCAGGACGCGGCACAGGTGGCCGGCAGGACAGGGTTGTCACCAATCTTGTGATCATACAGGAATGGGTTTTTATCGAGAACCAGTTTCCTGTTTATGTAATACATGTTCAGGTTGTCAGATAATGCCACCGGGGGACGGGAAGGTATCGACCCGACGACTACCTGGACCGGTTCGCGGGTATTCGGGTAATCTGCCGAGAGCAGGTTAACCAGGGTTCTAGTACCCGCTTCTGTGGGGATTACCGGCATATTGCGTTCGGCAAAAGCGCGGGCCAATTCCGGTGTGACCATGCCCGAATCCCATGGTCCCCAATTGATGGATAGTACCCGGCAATCCGGATTTTCCTGTTTGACCTTATAGGCTGTCTTATTCAATACTTCATTCGCGATGGCATAGTCTGCCTGTCCGATATTACCAAAGACACCCACTATGGAAGAGAAGAGCACAAGGAAATCCAGGTTCGTTGCCGGAACTGCTTCCAGCATGTTACGCAGGCCGTCAACTTTGGGTGAGACAACCGTTTCAAAATCTTCGGCAGTCTTCTTATCAATTCGTTTATCAGCCAGAGTGCCGGCTCCATGAATGATGCCTGTGACCTGACCAAACCGGTCTGACACATCTTTTACAGCCGATTGAACACCCCGGGCATCCGAAATATCCACCGGCAGGTAGACTGCCTTTGCACCGCTATCCTCAATGGCTTTCAGAGTAGACGCTATTTCCTGCCGGGCGCGGAGTTGTTTGAATTGCTTCTCCACAACCTGAGGTGTAGGTTTCTTGCCCTGTGAAACAAGCTGCTGCATCAGGTGGCTTTTGAGTTCAGCGTCGGTTTTCAAGACCAAATCGGGATCATTGTCTGAACTCTCCAATGCCGACCGTCCCATAAGAACATATTTACAAGGATAGGTTTTAGCCATCTGTTTCACGCATTGCGCCGTGATGCCGCGAGCTCCACCGCTGACCAAAACCACTGATTTTTCTGAGATAACGGACTTGTTCATACCGCGCCTTCCACTACCGGCTGTTCAACAACCAGTGTGAACCGGTCCAACTCCGTATATCCGGTCTCGGTCAATAGACGGTTGGGATCATAAAGTTCGTTGACGACCATTTCCGCTGAGGTTTTGTCATCCAACCCGGGTTTCAGGTCAACAGCACGGCAGAAGACATCATCCCATTCCAGGCTGACTGTTTTGGTCAGGCCAAAAAGCCCGCCGCTGACAGGGTCAGATGAATTGTCCTGAGATAGACCGAACTGGCCGTCAAGATGGGTGACGGTCATGAAAGCTGAGAAACCTTTTAACGCTGATTCGGACAGGTCACCGGCAACATGTTTGGCTAACAGGAAAACACTCTTTAATATAGTCTGCTCATGAGCGGAAAGGCTCGAATTACCCGCACGGGTAGGATCGAGGTGGATCAAAACCGAAATCCGGCCATGTTTACTTTTCAAGCTGTTCAAAGCTTCTGTAAGGGTGGTTTCTGAATTGTCTTTCAGATCGATGCTGTCAATTCCGTCCGGCAGAGGTTGACTGCCATTTGGCGATATTCCTGCCAGGCGCAAGACAGCCACTTTGTGTCCTTCACGAATCAAATTTAAAGCAACATTCGGGGTCAGCCCTGTTCCGTCATTGGTCAACAGGGTGAAAGTCTCTTTGGGGAGATTTACATTCAGCCGGTCAGGCAAAGGGATGGCTTTCAGGTTTACATAACCGCGGGGTAAAGGGCTTTCTTCAAGAGAAGCGATTTCATCATTCTGCGAATTATTTTCCTGATTTTTTCCCGCTGCTAGATCAAGACCGGAGAAGGCGTCGATGATCTGCTGCAGTGTGTGCATCTCTGAAAGGGCAGCGGCTTCAACCGATGGCAGTTCGGGAAATTTCTCCTGCATCGCTCCGAGGATCTCAACACGTTTGATCGAATCGATACCCAGGTCCGCTTCCATATCCATATCGGTTTCCAGCATCTCTGACGGATAGCCGGTCTTTTCACTGACGATTGCGATCAGTGTGTCTTTAAGTTCATTGGAAGAAATTGCGCTTCCCTGTGAGAGAACAACTTTTGTCTCGGAGACATGTGGTACAGCGGTAGGGGCTGGTTCGGTATGATCAGATTGGGGCGCGGTGGATGTCATGTAATGGATGATCTGCTCCAGGGTGCGCATATCCGAAAGGGCGGCCGGATCGATGGCTGGCAGCTGCGGATATTTCTCCTGCATGGCACCCAGTATCTCGACACGCTTGATCGAGTCAATTCCGAGGTCGGCTTCCATATCCATACCGGTTTCCAGCATCTCGGATGGATAGCAGGGATTGGGTGATCTCAACCAGGTTGATGGTTGATGCCGCTGGCTTTTCAGGTAGTGGTTCGTTACCGGTGACAGAGGGTGTCGATATAACGGTAGTAGACACGACAGGTGTTGAGGTGGACATGTAATCCACGATCTGACCCAGTGTGCGCAAGTCAGAGAGGGCAGCGGGGTCAACAGCCGGCAGGTTGGGGAATTTCTCCTGCATCGCGCCCAGTATCTCAACACGTTTGATCGAATCGATACCCAGGTCGGCTTCCATGTCCATGGAAAGTTCGAGCATCTCTGAGGGATATCCAGTCTTATCGCTCACGATGGCCAGCAACGCCAGATTCAGGCTTTCACGGTCAATCAGGCCGGCCGGTTTGACGGATTGCGCGTGCGCTTCCGTTTGCACCTCAACGTCCGCCTGCGGTTTGTGGCCGTTATGACCGTTACCGTCGGACCGTATTATGGGGGCATTAGCCCGCTGCGGTTCGATAGTGACCGGGATTCTGACGGGAACCTGATTTTGCACCGCGTCATTAGTTGATTTTGTGTCAGCCGCAGGCATCCCTTGAATCATCGAGAGCAGCCGTGCGACACTGTCATATTGATTATTCAGATATTGTTCATGGATGCGGGTTGTTTCAGCCTGATGCTGGTGGAATTGCGCCAGGCTGCGGTCCAGAGTCTGCAATACTGAATTGATCTGCTCCATGTGTTGGGGTGATGTCTGGCTGCCTGCCAGTGACAATTCCTGTTCCGTCAATTTGCTGAAAGAGCGGGAAAACTCAAGGTCATTTTCAAGGAACTGCCGGTGGATGCGGGTTATCTCGGATTGAATGGCCTCTATGTGATTAAGCGGATTTGAACCCTGTAAAGGTTGATTGGTTATATCGTAAATAGGACTCTCATTGTTGATTTTGGGAGCAGGTAGAACAGTCTCATTTGTGGATGGTTTTGTCAGCGTGTTGCCGGCCTCACTGGAGGGTAGGTGTAATGTGTTCTTCCCACTGATGGCTTGTTGGAAAGCATCACGGGTTTTCTGCGAGAGATACAACCCGCCGTTTAATTTAAGGCTGACAGATGAAGGTTTCCTGACAGTAGGTTTCGTCTCAAGAGCGTAGGGATCACGGGTGTCTAGAGCTAAGCCAAGTACGCGCAATTGGGCAAGGGCGTCACGGTACTGGCGATCGCTGTCTTTTTTCGTGCTGCCATTCAGGGCGATCGCGAAGTGCGGTTTGCCATCCAGGATCGCGTTGACCAGGTTGGTCAACACGTTTTTCGGGCCGATTTCTACAAAGACACGGCCACCATCGGAATAGATGGTTTCGATCTCTTTCTGGAATAATACGGAATTCAGGATGTGACCGGAGAGGGTCTTTTTGATACTCTCAACATCCATCGGATATTTTTCACCGGTTGTGTTGGAATATACCTTTACAGCCGGTTTTTTTAACGTCACCTGATCGATGGCCGAGGCAAACGGTTTTTGCGCGTGCCCGACCAATGGGGTATGGAATGCCGCGGCAACATCCAATGGGACTACTGAATAACCCTTATCGGCAAGGGCTTGCTGTACTTCGGCTACGGCTGGTTTTGACCCCGCCAAAACAGCCTGTGAATTAGAATTCCAGTTGGCGAGTTTTACTTCGGGGAAAACCTTGATTTCTTCGCGAATCTTTTCCACATCACCTTTGACTGCCAGCATGGTGCCGGCGTCAAAATTTGGATCGGCAAGGGGAGCCATGGCTTTGCCTCGGGCGCGCGCCAGGAAGTTGAAATCATCATCGGTGTAAACGCCGGCTGCCCACAGAGCGGTCAACTCGCCAAAGCTGTGACCGGCAACGAAATCCGGTTTGAAGCCGGAATTACCGAGAAGCCGGTAAAGGCTGGCGCTGAATGTTCCGATGGCAGGCTGGGCAAAATCGGTCCGGGTCAGGTCACGGGTTTGTTTTTCTCTCGCGTTATCGGTGAAAACCGGTACCGGGTAAACGGTATCCGTCAACGGTTTTTCACCGCTTTTCTCAAAAAGCGAATTCATAGAATCAAATGACTTGCGAACCTCGGGAAAGTTACGGGTCAATTCAATTCCCATGTTGAGGTACTGTGAACCCTGTCCGGGGAACAGGGCAACCACTTTCCCGGTGGGATCAAATCCCTCTTTGCGATAGTAAACACCGGCAGGATGCTCGGCGGATTCTTCATTCCCTTTTGCCTGTATCAGGTCAGCAGTGGTTTGCAATTTCGAGATTGCTTCACGCGTATCGAGTGAGGTAAAACCAACCCTGCAATCTGATGCCGGGATGGTTGTTTCTGAAGAGGTTGAGAGCAGATTAACAAAAGCTGCCGCTGCTTCCGGGCCGGATAACTTTTCCTTCCAATCCTGGATCGTCGAAAGCAATTTATCCGTTGACGGCGCGTGCAGCAAAATGATTCCGGGTACGGATTGATTCCGGTATGAACCGGTGTGGTCTGTCTCATATTCTTCCAGCACCACATGGAAATTTGTGCCGCCAAAACCGAAGGAACTGACTCCCACGCGGCGGGGATTGCCGCCCTTGCGGAACCAGGGGCGTACTTCGGTATTGATATAAAACGGTGAATCTTCCACACCCAGTTTGGGATTCGGGTTTTGGACATTGATCGTAGCCGGGAGGATTTTATTGTGAAGGGCGAGAGCTGATTTGATGAGGCTGGCAACACCGGCTGCCGCTTTTGTGTGGGTAATCTGTGACTTCACGCTGCCCAGGGCGATCTGCTGTTTTTCTGTCACATGGCCTGAGAAGAAGGCGTTCAACCCCTGGAACTCCGCGGGGTCGCCGGCCATTGTTCCTGTTCCGTGGGCTTCAATGAGCCCAACGGTCGAGGGATCAAACCCGGCTTCCTCATACGCTCTGCGCAATGCCAATGATTGACCATCAGGACGCGGCGCGTAGATCGATTTGAAACGCCCGTCGCTGGATGTACCTATGGCTTTGATGACGGCATAAATCCGGTCACCATCACGTTCGGCATCTTCGAGACGCTTCAGCAGTACCATACCGATACCTTCACCGACCATCATTCCGTCCGAATCTTTGTCAAACGTGCGGACACGATCTCCTTTTGAGAACGCGGGGGTTTTGCTGAAGCACAAGTAGGCGCCGATGGAATTATCCATATCCACACCACCGGTGAGCATCATGTCAGCCCGGCCTTCGATCAATTCTCCCACGGCCATTCGGATGGCTGCCAGGGAACTGGCGCAGGCTGCATCCACCACGCAGTTTGTTCCACCAAGGTTGAACCGGTTGGCGATACGACCGGCAACAACGTTGCCGATGGATCCGGGGAAGGAATTTTCCTCCCAGCGGGGGTAAGACAGTTTTATCTTTTCAATGATGCCAGCCCGGTCTTCATCCGGGATACCGTAAGATTTGAGGACCTTTTCCCACACAGGGTATTGCAGACGGGCCATCAACGGGATGACCAGTTTGCTGCCAATCCCCACCATTCCAAGGATCACTCCGGTATTTTCTCTGGAGGAATTTGATTCATCGCTATATCCGGCATCTTCCAGGCAGTCGCGGGCGGCCACGAGCCCCAGCAATTGTGAGACATCGGTGGCTTCCAGCATATTTGGTGGAAGACCAAATTCAGCCGGGTCGAAGTCAATATCCGGGATGAAGCCGCCCCGCTTGCAGTATGTTTTGTCTTCCGCTTTCGGGTCGGGGTCATAATAGTCATCGCTGTTCCAACGTGAAGCGGGAACATCGCTGACGGCATCGATCTTGTTAAGAATATTGTCCCAGTATTCCTGTTTGTTGGTGGCGCCGGGAAAAATGGCTGAGATCCCGATTATGGCTATCGGGGTGGTTTTAATTTTCTTATCCAGGGTTGATTTGGATGTCATTGAGAAATCTCCGGTATGGCAAAATGTCAAAGGTTGGTTGGGGCTTTTTTGCTATAACCCGGAGTTTTCAAAATGGTTGTGCGAATAAAAAAAGTGAAGTGATGGTTTTTTTTCATCACTCCACTTTTTGCTTCTATGAATCTGCTGCTTAGTTTGAGATCAACTCCCTCAAACGGGTAAGGGGGAAGAATTCCGGTTGATATTCAAACCGGACCGTTGACTTCCCGGCTGGTATTTTTACCGATTTGAATGTCTCATAAAGCTTCTCTAGTTCTGCACTTTTTCCATTGACTTTGACCGACCAGAAGGGATCCCAGTTGTCGATGAAACTCAAGTATCCCGCTTCTGTGGATTCCACTTCAACCTGCAGGTTTTCTCCATCATACCTGTTGACTTCATATGTGCCGGGAAATTTCTCGGCGTCATTCATGAAACCGGCAATCGTTTGATAGTCAATCGTAGGAGTCAGATAAATCCTTCTGCCTTTGTTATCTTTACCGAGAAAACTGTTAAAAATTTCTTCTTCAGGTGCGTATTTGAAAAAGAAATCCCAGTATCGGGCGTAATACCATGTGGGATAGGGACCCATG
>CAYOKC010000112.1:0-8680 GCA_964404415.1 uncultured Leptolinea sp.
GCCGTGTGGGTGTCGATGAGCACGGCGAAGCGCTCGTCGGTGTCGCGGATGGTGTGTTCCCAGTACCTGCGGTGCCACAGAGTTGCTTCCCCCTGCGTTTGCTGTGACTTTGTGCGCGGCACTCCATCTGTATTAACTCGCTTGTATTCCTGTGTGAATAACCGTTTGATTTCTTTCCAGCGCATTGGGTAGTCGTCATCGTCTTCCGGAAGAGTCCAGATGGCATGGATATGGTCAGGCAGGATACAGGCTGCTACGCTTTCAAATTTATGCCGTGACCGAACGTCGTTCCAAACCCTTACCAGGAGTTCGCAGTTTGATTTTGACGCGAAAAGCGGCCTGCGGTTGTATGTCACCAGGGTGAAAAAGTACGTTCCCCCCTGTACTCTGGATCGTCTATATTCTGGCATGGGATTATTGTATACCGGATGTTTCGTCCGGGTCGATTTTCCGTGATTAGGTTGGGTCATAGATACTGAACTATTCGAATTATTCGAATAGTTCAGTATGTGCAATTGTTGCACATACTCAATCTTAGTACTGCCTGTCTGGATTGGACTCGGTGAGGTTGAGGCATGGTGGGATCAAAAGCGATCCCACCTTACTTTACAGTTATCCGGATATTCCGGATAACTGATAGGACAACAAAGCAAATAGGATACCAATAAATAAAAGCACCCCTCTCAAATTGAGAGGGGTGCTTGACGTTACAACAAAAAATTATTTGCCGATCAGCTTGCGGACTTCTTCGAGCTGGCCGTTGCTACCGAGCTTGACGTTCTTGTCGGCGATGAACTTGGCGTATTCGGACATGAAGACCTTGCCCACGGGGCGCAGGTCGAAGTTTTCCGGGTGCTCGTTGAAATATTCGCGGTGAACGCGGGTCCACACCAGGCGGCCGTCGGTATCAATGTTGATCTTGGTGACGCCCAACTGCGCGGCGCGCAGGAACTGGTCGGCATCCACACCCTTGGCGCCTTTGAGGCTGCCGCCGGCGGCGTTGATGCGTTCCACTTCGTCCTGCGGGACGGAGGAGGAGCCGTGCATTACCAGCGGGAAGCCGGGGAGGTTCTTCTGGATCTCGCCGAGGACGTCAAAGTGCAGGCCCTGGGTGCCGCTGAATTTGAACGCGCCGTGGCTGGTGCCGATGGCGCAGGCGAGTGAATCGCAGCCGGTGAGTTCGACGAATTTCTTGGCCTGCAGGGGGTCGGTCAGTTTGGCGTCAGCTTCGTTGACGGAGACGTGTTCTTCCACACCACCCAGCTTGCCGAGTTCGGCTTCCACCACGATGCCTTTGGCATGTGCGGCGTCAACCACTCGTTTGGTGATCTCAACGTTCTTTTCGAAGGATTCGGCGGAGGCATCGATCATCACGGAAGAGTAGAAACCGCTGTTGATGCAGTCGTAGCAGGTTTGTTCGTCACCGTGGTCAAGGTGCACGGCGAAAATGGCTTGCGGGAAGACCTGGTCAGCGGAGCGGATAAGACCTTCGATCATGAGCTTATCGGTGTAAGATCGGGCGCCTTTGCTGATCTGAATGATGAAGGGGGCGGAGCTGTCAATGCAACCGCGAAACAGGCCCATGGTCTGCTCAAGGTTATTAATGTTGTAAGCGCCGATGGCGTACTTGCCGTATGCGGCTTTGAATAACTCTTTGGTGGTTACAATCATGGCTATCTCCTTAAATTTAACTCCCTGCGAAAGGAAGAGTTTACCCTGTATTATAGTCCGAATTGCGTAAGGTGGGATCGTAATTACGATCCCACCACGGTATTATTCCCCCCGATTCGCGTCAGATCAAATCATCTAACCTGTTTGAAGGGTACATCCCCGGCATTATTCCATCGAGTACGCCGCGCGTTGACGCCGCAGGCCGGCCCCTCCCGTCCCTGCGATCAACAGGATGCTGGCGATGATCAATGCTCCGCCCGTCCATTGCCCTGTGCTGATCGTCTCTTTCAGCAGGAAGAGCGAGAGCAGCATGGAGGTCAGCGGGATCATGCCCGAAAAGGCGGCAGTGGTGTACGCGTCACAGCGTTTGACGCCCGCGTAGAAGAACACGAACGCCAGCGCGGTGATCACAAGGCCGTACCAGACCAGCGCCAGCCAGTCAGCCGCGTTCAGTGACGTCACCGCGGCGGCCGGGCTGCCGTACAGGGCCGGCCCCAGCGAAAGTGCGAAAGCGAACGCCGAAACCAGCATGGTTTGCACCAGCGGGTTGATCTCTGCGCCGGGCTGCGACCGGCCGCCGGTCGAGTGGCGGCGTGAGATCACGTTGAAGACCGACTCACTGGCCGCCGCGCCCAGCACAAGCAGGTTCCCTGCCAGGTGACTGCCGTCAATTTGCAATGATCGCGGGCTGACGCCCTGCAGCAGGATGATCCCCGCCACCGTGCAGGCCACGCCAAGCACCGTGCGCCGGTTGAGGCTTTCTTTTAAAAAGAAGAACGCCAGCATAGACGTAATCGCCGGGGTGGCGCCCGTCAACAAGCCGGCTTCGGCCGTGCTGGTGCGGGTGACGCCGAACAGCAGGAATACCCGGAACAGAAAGATGCCGAACACCGCCTGCAAGACCAGCATACGCCAGTCCGCCGGGGTGAGCCGGCGCGCCGTCTGCCAGGTCTGTCGGCCGTAAAAAGGCAGCAGCGCCAGCAGCAGTATCCCCAGGCTGAGCGCGGCGATCTGGAACGTCCCCAGTTTGCCCGAAAGGATGCGCCCGGTGACCACCGACGTGCCGGCCAGTGAGAACCCCAGGAACAGGTAGATTTTTCCTTTGATGCTTTCCATGTGAAACCTTCTTTTATGCAGATTGGCCGTTGCACGGCCGGATGAAACCTACTATACTGGCCTGACTGGACTGTTGTAAGGGCCAGTTGGAACGGTTTTCAGGGTACCAGTTGGAGGTTGATAGATGTGGGGTATCGCGCTGCATAAAAATGACGACGTTCCGCTGGCCAGGCAGCTTTTCCTGGCGCTCAGCGGGCGCATCATGTCCGGGCAGATCGCCCCGGGTGACGCGCTGCCGTCCACCCGCGAGCTGGCGGTAGAGTTGGGTGTTTCGCGCAACACGGTATGCGAGGCCTACACCATGCTTTGGACGGAGGGCTTCATCATCAACCATCCGGGCGCGGCTTCGCGTGTGGCAGACGGATTGGCCGTCAACGCGCTGATGCCGGAACGCCCGGCTGCCGAACCCAACCCCGTGCCGGTCTACCGCCATGACTTAAAGACCGGGCAGCCTGATCTGACTCTCTTCCCCTGGGCTGCCTGGAACCGCGATATCGCGGAAGCGGCCGCGCGGCTACACCCCGGTCAGATGGATTATTCCGGCCCTAAAGGCTATCCCCCGTTATGTGATGAGATCGCGCGTTGGTTATTGCGTTCGCGCGGTATGGCGGTAGACCCCGCTGATGTGTTCATCACCTCGGGGGCCACCCAGGCGCTTTATTTGCTGGTTGGCACCCTGCGCCGCGAAGGACGGGCGTTCGCCCTGGAAGATCCGTCACATCCCGGCATACGGGGGGCGGTATTGGACCTTCGGGGCTTCGGCGTGTGCTGGATGCCGGTTGACGGACAGGGCGCGGACGTTACATCGCTCACCGGCAAGGCGGTTTCGGCGGCATACGTCACCCCATCGCACCAGTTCCCGCTGGGCGGCATTCTGCCCGCCGGCCGCCGCGCGGAGCTCATCCGCCTGGCCCGGGAGGTTGACTTCTACATCATCGAAGATGACTACGACAGCGAGTACCGCTACACCGGGGCGCCCGTCAGCCCGCTGTACAGCATGAACCCCTCACGGGTGGTCTATGTGGGCACCTTTAGCAAAACGCTATTCCCCGCGCTGCGCCTGGGGTTTGCGATTCTGCCCCGTCCGCTGCAGGCTGCCTGGAAACACGCGCGCCAGTATATGGACGTGCAAAATCCGCTGCTCGAACAGGCTGCGTTGACCGAATTCCTGCGCAAACGTCAGATGGACCGGCACATCCGCCGCATGAGCAGGGTGTACGGTGAGAAGCGCGCCGCGTTAATCACCGCGCTGGACGAAGCATTCGGCAGCCGCGTTCAGGTGCAGGGTGACGCTTCAGGCCTGCATGTGGCCCTGCGCTTCCCGGGGATGCAATTCGGCCCGGCGTTTGAGCAAAGTTGCCGTGGGGCGGGTTTGCGGGTGCGCCCGGTATCACGCTATTGCGTGGAGACTACGTCACATGGCGATACGCTGCTCGCCGGGTACGGTCACCTGAAGGTGGAGATAATTACAGAGGGGGTCAGGGTTTTGAAAGAAGTGATATCTTCTCAATGATCGCCGGGTCAACAATTTCTTTATACGACCGCAGCCACCAGCCGCCCATGGGAATACCCATCTGGTTGGCCGTAAACACCACCGGATGCCCCCCGGCGTGCCGTACCCAGTTGACACCCAGCCGGTGGGAGCATTCGTACGGACCCTCCGCTTCAAACCAGTACGGTTTGGTCACTTCGCACAGGTAAATGTCACCGGGTTTGTCTTTATCGGGAACAGCCACCAGGCTGCCGGGCTGAATGGAACTGAACCCCAGCAGGTATTGCCGGATCTGGCCGTCAAGCGATTCAAGCGTATAGCAGTTGCTTTTCGCGCCGGCGCGGTCTTTGGTGCGCAGGTCACCCACATCCGGCCAGCCCATGCGCAGGATGTTGTTTTCCAGGCAGTAGTCCAGGTAATTGGAATACCCGGAGCGTTTAACGGAAGCCATTTCAGCTTCAACGAAGCATTCGGTTTTAACCGGATTGCTGTGAAAGGATTGACCATTCACCCGAACAAAATAGTATTTCAAAAGTATGTGCTCCTGATTCATGTATGTCTTTGTAATTCAGCATAACACACAAACCAGCACATTGGGGTTGAACGTTCCCTGCCCCTGTTTTAAGGGCGATCCCACGACGGCATTAATCTCCCCTAGAATTGTCTATCTGTCATATTTCAATTTTTGGTACGAAAACTAAAGAGACGGAACCTTTTGGTCCCGTCTCTTTATCATCACATTGACTTGCCCTTACTCGGCGGTCTGATCGTCAACCGCGGCATCGGGGGCGTTGGTCTTTACCGATTTGATGCCGTTTTCCATGGCGGATTCGGAGGAGTAGGCCTCGCTCTTGCCGATGGGTTCGCCGTTGCCGGCTTTCAACACGAAGAACGGTTTGCCGTCTTTCTGTACTTTACGTTCATAGCGGCTGTCATCTGGCGCATTCTTCTTGACGGATTCGATGCCGTTCATCGCGCTGGCTTTGGCAGCGTATTCTTCGCTGGTCAAAATGATCTCGCCGTTTCCGGCTTTCAAATTGAACATGAATTTTCCGCTATTAGTTTTGGTAACAACAAATTTTCCTGCCATTACTACCCTCCTGCCAATGATTGATAAGGTTGGTTTATACCCTTCATCATACTATCTTTTGCGAACGGGCACAAATCGGTATGCTCGTTTTATCTCAAGGCTCCGCGGAACTCCCGCGCGAACTTTGACGCAGCCTTTACCGGATCATCGCTCCCACCGATGGCCTTCACGCAAGCCGTACCGACTATGGCGCCATCGGCCATCTGGCCCACCTCACCGGCCTGTTCGGGCGTGCCGATGCCAAACCCTACGCATACCGGGATGGACGTGTGTTCGCGCACCCGGTTGACCAGCCCGCCCAGCCCTTCGGCCAGTGTTGACCGCGCCCCGGTGACGCCCGTCACGCTGACAAGATAGATGAAGCCGCGCGCCTCCCGCGCCACTTTCTCCATGCGTTCCGGCGGCGTGGTGGGAGCCAGCATGCGGATCAGCGGCAGGTCGCCCGCCACTGTTTCAAACTCAGTGCTTTCTTCGAGCGGTAGATCGGGGATGATGAATCCGTCAGCTCCGGCGGCGCGCGCGTCAGCGATAAAAGCCGTCAACCCGTAGGCCAGTACCGGATTGTAATAGCCCATCAATACCAGAGGGATGGCCACACCGCGCTGGCGTAATTCGGCCACCGCCGCGAGCGATTTTTTCACAGTGATGCCGTGCTCCAGGGCTACCTGCGTGGCCTGCTGGATGACAGGCCCGTCAGCCAGCGGATCAGAGAATGACAACCCCACCTCTACCAGGTCGGCGCCGTTTTTGGCCAGCGCTTCGATCACGTCAATGGAAGTTTCGATATCGGGGTATCCGAGGGGATAATACGGCATGAAGATCGGTTTGTTTTTGAATGCTTTGTCAATTCGGTTCATTTTGGTTCCTGTAATGGCGGTTCAGATGTTGAACCGGTGTCCTTCGCTGAGTACGGTGCCCCGGCCTGAGAGGTTGACCAGTACCGCCTGGTCTGGGCGCATCTTTGGCGATCGCTTGATCACTTCGGCCACGGCGTGTGATGATTCCAGGGCGGGGATGATCCCCTCGATCTTGCACAGCGTGGAAAATGCCTGCATGGCTTCGGCGTCGGTGGCGGAGGTGTAAAAAGCGCGTTCCATGTCCCGCAGCATCGAGTGTTCGGGACCCACCGCCGCGTAATCCAGCCCGGCGGAAATGGAGTAGGTGTCGCTGATCTGCCCGTCACCATCCTGCAGGATCATGGTGCGCGTTCCATGCATCACCCCCACCCGTGCCTTTGACGGATCGCCGAAGCGCGCGGCGTGCTTTCCGCTGTCAATGCCTGAGCCGCCCGCTTCCACGCCGATCAATTCCACGTCCTCATCGTCAATGAACGCGCTGAAGACACCGATGGCGTTCGAACCGCCGCCCACGCACGCGATGACGGTATCCGGCAGGCGGCCAACGTCAGCCAGCATCTGCGCGCGGGCTTCGCGCCCGATCACTGACTGGAATTCACGTACCATGGTGGGATACGGGTGCGGCCCCAGCGCGGAACCGAGCAGGTAGTGGGTGTTGTTGACGTTCGCCACCCAGTCACGGATGGCTTCGTTGATGGCATCTTTCAGGGTCTTCGTGCCGGAATTCACCGGGCGTACTTCGGCGCCGAGTAGTTCCATTCGGTGGACGTTGGGTTTCTGGCGTTCAATATCCACGCAGCCCATGTAGACGACGCATTCCAGCCCGAGCAGCGCGGCTGCTGTCGCCGAAGCGACGCCATGCTGGCCGGCGCCCGTCTCGGCGATGACGCGGGGCTTGCCCATTTTCTTTGCCAGCAGCGCCTGCCCCAGCGCGTTGTTGATCTTGTGCGCGCCGGTGTGCGCCAGGTCTTCGCGTTTGAGGTAGATCTGCGCGCCGCCCAGTTTGTCGCTGAGCCGCCGGGCGTGGGTGATGGGCGTCGGCCGCCCGACAAACGTGGCCATCAGGCGGTCAAATTCCGCCTGGAATTCTTTATCTTCGCGTGAGGCGACGAATGCCGCTTCGAGTTCGGTCAACGCGGGCATCAGGGTTTCGGGGACGAATTGTCCGCCGTATGTCCCGAATTTCGCGGGTAAAAGTGTTGTCATTGCATCTCCGTTATTGTTTGCGAATTCATGCCCAACATGGCTGTGATAACCATCAAACATATCCTTGGGAATATTTCTTCACCCACCGTGCCATGTTGGGCAAAACGCACGTCACGATGGGGTTGTCATTTGTGGAACTGGTTGTCAACGATCAAGCGTTTTGACCAACCTACACATCCAATATCTGTAGGTTGGTCAAACTGCCATTTGTCACAATTCATTTCCATTCAAAAGATTTTTGGTGCATATGGAGTGGCAGTTTGCCCAACATGGCTGTGTCAACCATCAAACCTTTCCAAGAAAAATGTGCATGTTTCCAGGCATTGCCCCTCACCAACCTCTCCCCGAGGGTGAGAGGCTTTGGGCTTCGCCCTTCTCCCTCAAGGGAGAAGATGGATGAGGGTGAAAGAAGGTCAGCCATCAAATAATTCCATAGGAAGGTATCTTCATATCCATGTCTGGTTTCGACACATGCATGTCAAAATACAACATGCAGTGCAGGCAGGCTCAGCCAGCGGACAAAATCCGCTCCCTGAGCTAGCGAAAGTGCCGCACGTATTTTGTGCAGGTATCGAAAGGATCGGATTTTCTTACCCTGTCGGGCGCCAACCGTATTCTGACAATGGGATTTCAAGGTTCAACGCGTTGACTCCCACCGCCTTTGTTTTCAGGTGACGGCTGTCAACCTCACGCACAGCCTGCACAAAATCTTTGATCTTCGCGGCATCCTTCACGCCCGGGCGTGCTTCGACGCCGGATGCTGTATCCACACCCCACGGTTTGACGCGCTTCACGGCGTCTCCCGCGTTTTCCGGCTTAAGTCCGCCGGCCAGGAACACCGGCATGATCTCCGCCAGCCGCGCGGCTGCCTCCCAATCCGCGGTGACGCCCGTTCCGCCGTACGCGCCCTTTACCGACGCGTCGATCAGGCAGGCCGGCGGGTTGACCCGGGTCAGGCCGGTCAGGTTTGAGGGAATCCCACGGAAGGCTTTAAACGCCCGCGAACCGACCTGCCTGAAAACTTCAGGGCCTTCGTCGCCGTGAAGTTGGGCCAGGTCCAACGAGCAGGCCTGCATCAACGCACGGATGTAAAACGCCGGTGTATTGACGAACACACCCACTTTTAATATGGAGGGAAAATCGCGGTTCAGCACAGCGGTGATCTTCTCGCATTCCGTCACACTGATATGCCGCGGGCTGCCCATGTAGAAATTGAAGCCCAGGCAGTCGGCGCCGGCTTCGACGGCC
>CAYOKC010000112.1:8690-12776 GCA_964404415.1 uncultured Leptolinea sp.
TTGATTACGGTCATAGTGTCACTCCTTCCGTCACATAACCCGAAAGCTCACGCACCCGCCCGGCAATATCCGGCGCGGTGACCAACGCCTCGCCCACCAGCACGGCGTCAACCGCCACGCCTTCCAGCCGGCGCACGTCTTCCGCGTGGAAGATGCCGCTCTCAGCCACCACCGCGATCCCCGCCGGGATCAGCGGCCTCAGGTATTCGGTCGTTTCGAGGGTCACCTGGAAGGTATCAAGGTCGCGGTTGTTAATCCCTACCATTTTCAACCCGGGGATGCCCAGCACCCGTTCCACCTCCGGCCGGTTGTGTACCTCCACCAGAGGTGTCAGGCCAAGTTCCAGCGCCAGCGCGTGCAGGTCAGCCAGCCGTGCGTCGTCCGTCAGTGCGGCGGCGATCAGCAGGACGGCGTCCGCTCCGTTGCCGCGTGCCTCGTAAAGCTGGGTTTCGTCGATGATGAAATCCTTGCGCAGCAGCGGCAGATCAATGTGGCGCTCAAAGCGCAGTTGTCGCAGCGTTTCCATGCTGCCCTGAAAGAACATCCGGTCGGTCAGCACGCTGATGGCTGCCGCGCCGTTCGCCGCGTAAATCTCTGCCGTGTCGAGTAGGTCAAGATGCGGGGCAAGCAGACCCTTTGATGGTGAGGCGCGCTTCAGTTCGGCGATCAGCCCGGGCTGCCGGCCTATACGCCTCCGCTGCAGCATGGCAAGGAAATCACGGGGAAGCGGGCTGTCCTCCGCTGCGGAACGGAGGACAGCCGCGTCCAATTCCTCCACCTCGGCGTGTTTTTGGGATAGGATCTTAGTCAGGATACTCATGGTTTTATGCCACCGCGCGGCTGAATTTGACCAGTTCGTTCATTTTGGCGAAGGCCGCGCCGTCATTCAATGACGCGGTGACCTCGTCCAGTGCGGTCTTGAAGTCACCGGTCTCGGCGGCCAGGGTGCCGGCGGCATTCAAGAGCACAGCGTCACGGCAGGCGCCGCCGCTGCGGCCGCGCAACAGGTCGCGCATCATGGCGGCGGCTTCTTCCGGTGAACCGCCGTGCAAATCGTCTATGGTGGTGCGTTTAAAACCCAGTTCCTGGGCATCAAAATCATATGTACGTACGGTGCCTCCCATCAGGTGGCTGACCCGGTTGGGGCCTGATGCTGTCAGTTCGTCGGTGCCGCCTGCGCCGTAGATCACCATGGCGGCGGTGGAACCGAGGTCTTTGAGTACGTTGGCCAACGGTTCGGTGAGTTCGGGGGAATATACACCGATAAGCTGCACATCCGCGCCGGCCGGGTTGGTGAGCGGGCCAAGCAGGTTGAAAATGGTGCGCTGACCCAGTTCCTTGCGCGGACCAACCGCATATTTCATAGCCGGGTGGAATTTCGGGGCAAACATGAAGCCGATGCCGATCTCTTCGATAGCCTGCTGCACGCGTTCGGGTGTCATTTCAAGGTTGACGCCCAACGCGGAGAGCACGTCGGCGCTGCCGCACTGTGATGAGGCTGCGCGGTTGCCGTGCTTGGCCACCTTGCGGCCGGTGCCGGCCACAATGAAAGCCGCCGCGGTGGAGATGTTGAAGGTGAATTTGCCGTCTCCGCCGGTGCCCACAATGTCATACACATTCTGGTCGGCCACATCCGGCTTGATGGTAACCGCGACCTCACGCATGGCGCGCACCGAACCGGTGATCTCAGCGATGGTCTCGCCCTTCATGTGCAGGGCGGTGAGGTAAGACCCGATCTGGGCCTGCGTCGCCTGGCCGGTCATGATGATGTTCATGGCCTCCCGCGCTTCGGTATCTGATAGGTTACTACGGTTGATGACTCTGGCGATATATGGTTTCAACATGACGGTTTCTCCTTCTTACTGGCCGATCTCAAGAAAATTCTTCAGCAGTACCCTGCCGTGTTCAGTCAAAATGGATTCGGGGTGGAATTGCACCCCGTAGGTGTGATGGTCGCGGTGCTTCAACGCCATAATCTCGCCGTCATCCGTGCTGGCGATGGTCTCAAGGGCTTCGGGAGCGGGATCGTAAACCACTAGCGAGTGGTAGCGCATCGCTTGAAAGGGTGACGGAACCCCTGTAAAGATGCCTTTGCCGTTGTGTTTGACGGGCGACGTCTTGCCGTGCATCAGTTTCGGCGCACGCCCCACCGTGCCGCCATACACCGCGCCGATGCACTGGTGACCCAGACACACCCCCAGTACGGGGATATTGCCGGTGAAGTGCCGGATGGCCTCCGGTGAAATGCCGCTGTCATGGATGGGTTCCCCCGGACCGGGTGAGATGACCAGTTGATCGGGGCGAAGTTCGTCCAGCTCCTTCACGGTCACGCGGTCATTGCGGAATACGCGGATATCGGCGCCCAGTTCGCCGAAAAGCTGCACCAGGTTGTAGGTAAATGAGTCGTAATTATCGATCAGCGCGAGCATGTCTCTCTCCTCTCAGCGGTTCGATTCGACAAGGTCAAGGGCGCGAAGCAACGCGCCGGCCTTGTTGATAGTTTCCTGATATTCCCCGGCCGGGTTGGAATCGGCCACGATACCGGCGCCGGCCTGCACACTGTAGCGGTTGCCGCGTTTGACCAGCGTGCGGATGGCCAGGCAGGTATCCATGCTGCCGTCAAACCCGAAATAGCCCACCGTTCCGGCGTACGCGCCTCGCGCGTCCGGTTCTAGGGCGGCGATGATCTCCAACGCGCGGACCTTGGGCGCCCCGCTGACCGTGCCCGCCGGGAATGCCGCGCGGATCAGGTCGAAAGCGGTAAGGCCGGGGCGCATGGTCCCCTGCACATGCGAAACGATGTGCATTACATGCGAGTAGTATTCAATGCTGAAGAAATCCGAGACCTTCACGGAGCCGTATTCACAAACGCGGCCCAGATCGTTGCGGCCGAGGTCGACCAGCATCACGTGTTCGGCGCGTTCCTTGGGGTCGGCGAGCAGTTCTTTTTCCAACACGGCATCGGCGGCAGCATCCTTCCCACGCGGGCGGGTGCCGGCAATCGGGTGCAGGCTCGCGGTGCCGTCTTCCAGCCGCACGAACATCTCGGGTGACGAGCCGATCAGGTGCAGTAGTTCGCCGTCCACCTCGCCGAAATCGAAGAAGTACATGTAAGGTGACGGGTTCAGGCGGCGCAGCGCGCGATACACGTCAAATGGTTCGGCGGTGGATTCGCGGGTAAAGCGCTGCGAAAGCACCACCTGGAAGATATCCCCCGCGGCGATGTGCTCTCTGGCTGCCGTCACCATGGATTCGAATTCGGATTGGGAAAGGTTGGAACTGGTTTCAGCCGGTTCAACGGCAGGCCGGCCAACTTCGGGGAGAGGGGCGGCGATCTGCGCGGCGATCCCGTCCAGCCGGGTTTCGGCGGCATCCATATCCCCATCCAACACGGTGGCGATCAGGAAGATCGTGCGGCGGACGTTGTCAAACGCCACCACGGTATCGGCCAGCAGGTAGATGCCATCCGGCACGTCCGCGGATTGCATCTGTCCCATCAGGGTGGGTTCAAAGTAGCGCACCGATTCGTAGCCCAGGTAACCGATCAGCCCGCCGGTGAAACGTGGCGCGCCGGGCAGGCGGATGGCGGGAAAGCGGGCGATCTCAGCCTGCAGGAAGCGGGTGGGGTCTTCGCCGGGTTCGAGGGTGATAACGCGGTGCGCGTCATCTTCGATGATCTCCACCTGCCCGTTCCGCAAAACATATTGCGCGCGCGGGTGGACGCCGATGAATGAGTAGCGGGCGATGCGCTCGCCGCCTTCCACCGATTCGAGCAGGAACGATGCGCCCTGCCCGCGTAATTTGAGGTATAAGCTGACCGGGGTTTCCAGGTCGGCGTGAACTTCACGGATAATGGTTTGAACTTGTGTGGCTTCCAGTAACATCAGAGCGGCTCCTTCGCGGTATTAACAGACAAATCCCTTTCATCCTATGGGACGAGAGGGATCTCGCGGTGCCACCCAGGTTACGCTGTTATTAACAAAAATCCCTGTTGTGATGCAACAGGGAGAAGAAAGCCAGCGTCACTTTGTTCAGGTACGGCCTTATTCAGGCTTATACCCTTACTCTGTAACGGGAGTTCCCGGA
>CAYOKC010000113.1:0-3051 GCA_964404415.1 uncultured Leptolinea sp.
GAATGCCATGACCAAGCAGGTGTGTGGTCAATTCTGAAACCGGCATCGGGCATTCCACAATGAATTCATGGAAAAACGGGGTATTAGAGCGCACTTTAAACCCTTTGACCGAGGCAATCTGTTTGGCCGCGTAATGCGCCTTCTGGTAGCAGAGCTCCGCTACCTGGCGAAGACCCTGTTTACCGAGCAGAGACAGATACACAGCGGATGCAAGCGCCATCAGCCCTTGATTGGAACAAATATTGGATGTGGCTTTTTCACGCCGGATATGTTGTTCACGCGCGGTTAGAGTCAACACATAACCGCGTTTGCCGTCCTGATCTAGCGTTTCACCCACCAGGCGCCCTGATATCTTGCGGACAAGGTCTTTCTTAGTGGCAAAGAGACCAAGGTAAGGCCCGCCAAGTGACAGGGGAATTCCGAGAGGTTGACCTTCACCAACGACAATATCGGCGCCGAACTCAGACGGAGGTTTCAGCAATCCGAGTGCGGTCGGGTTGACTGAAACCGCGAAGAGCGCGCCCATCTGGTGAGCCGCTTCGCCAACCTTCGCATAGTCAAATACTCTTCCGAAGAAATCCGGGTATTGCACAATAACCAGCGCGGTGTCGGTATCGATCAGTTTGATCAGTTCATCGGGTGACACGAGGGGATCTTTCGCGTCGTCGCCTACAACCTTGATTTCTTCATATCCCTGTATGTAGGTTCGAACTGTTTCCCGATACATTGGATTCAAGGCAGGGGACAGCACCATTTTGGGACGTTTCCCGCGGAAATGCGCGTGCGCCAGGATGACCGCTTCCGCGGTCGCTGTGGCGCCGTCATAGTGTGACGCGTTGCAGGCGTCCATACCGGTCAGATTGGCGATCAACGACTGATATTCAAAAATGGCCTGCAGGGTTCCCTGGGAAATTTCCGGTTGGTAGGGTGTATATGCTGAGAAGAATTCTCCCCGGCTGATGATCGCGTCAACGGCGGCAGGAATGTAGTGATTGTAGGCCCCGGCGCCGAGGAAGCACATCATATCCTTCACGCTGCCATTCCCATTTGCCAGGTCCGATAGTTCGTTGGTTATCTCCAACTCGGTGCGGCGGGGGGGCAGGTCAAGTTTGGGGAATCGGAATTTCTTCGGAACAGCTTCAAAAAGGTCGGCCACCGATTGAACGCCAACCGCACGGAGCATTTCCTCACGTTCGGCTGAAGTATGCGGGGTGAACATTAATGGCTCCGATCTTTCAGGAAGTTCTCGTAATCGGAAGCACTCATCAATCCGTTCAATTCAGACGGATCGGATAGTTCAAGCTTTAACATCCAGGCCTTCCCGTAAGGATCGCTGTTAACCAGTTCAGGGGATTTAGAGAGGTCTTCGTTTACAACAGTGATTTTTCCTGAAACCGGGAGATTGACATCAGCAGCGGCCTTAACGGATTCGATTGTGGCGCAGGTGGTGCCTTTCTTGGCAGAGTCACCTACGGCGACGACAATTTCGACAAAAACCACATCTGAAAGTTGTTCCTGGGCGAAATCGGATACTCCAACGGTCGCGATATTGCCGTCAACCTTTACCCATTCATCAGATGCGGTGTATTTCAAATCTGCAGGGACATTCATGGCTATACTCCTTATAAGAATTGGGTTTTAATAACAAAAATTCAGACCAGATAACTCTGTCGAAAACCTGAGAGATTCGTTGAACGTACGTCAACTTGCACCTTCGGTGGGAAATACCCTTTCCAGAGGAGATTGCAACAGGGTCCTTTTACCTGAGAGATTCGCCGGTGTTTCTGAAGCACAGGTTTGCCCCTTCGGTTCCACAATTATATGTGGTCTCTTCCCCGCTGTATCCATTATTCACTTTTCATCCCCCGTAGCTGCTGATTGATTTCATTATAACAAAGAAGGATTTCATAATAGATACAATGACTAATCTTAAAGACATATGTCAAATAAACAATATTCGAGATATAATACCGCTTCGCGCCAATGGCGCGATTTGTTTTGTCTGCAACCGGTAAGGAAAGAGAGAAGTATGCTGATCGAAAGAAAAGACTTGCGCAATGTGGCAATTATTGCCCACGTTGATCATGGTAAGACCACTCTGGTGGATGGATTATTAAAACAGGCCAAAACGTTCCGAGAAAATCAACAGGTTGTCGAACGGGTTATGGATTCGAATGACCTGGAACGGGAACGGGGTATAACCATTCTGGCGAAGAATACATCAGTCGTTATACCTGACCCTGAAACCGGCAAACCGGTGAAGATCAATGTCGTCGATACGCCCGGTCACGCTGATTTTGGCGGTGAGGTGGAGCGCGTGATGAACATGGTGGACGGCGTTCTTTTACTGGTAGACGCGGCAGAAGGCCCGATGCCTCAAACCCGGTTCGTGTTGAAAAAAGCCCTTGAAATGGGGCACAAGGCTATTGTGGTGATCAATAAAATGGACCGCAAAGACGCCGAGCCGGACCGGACATTAAATGCCACGTTTGACCTCTTTGTCGAATTGGGCGCCAATGAAGAACAGGCTGACTTCCCGGTGATCTATGCCAATGCAATCACCCAGCAATCCGGCGATACCCAGGAACTTACTTCTGATCTGCAGCCGCTTTTCAATGCCATTCTTACTCACATCCCGGCCCCCAAAGTGGACCTTGAAGCGCCGTTCCAGATGCTGGTAACCAACCTGGGTTATGACGACTACCGTGGTGTAACAGCCGTCGGCCGCATTTTTGCCGGTTCTGTTAAAGCCGGTCAGGATGTTGCGCGCATCAAAGTCACCGGTGAAATTGTGCCGGAAAAAATGAAGTACCTGTACACCCATCAGGGCCTTGAGAAAGTGGAAGTGGCTGAAGCTTCTGCCGGAGAGATCATCTCCATCGCCGGTCTTGAGGGTATCGGTATTGGTGAAACGTTGGCCGATTCGCAAAACCCTGTCGGCTTGCCGCCTATCATGGTGGAAGAACCCACCGTAAAAATGACATTTGCTGTCAATAACTCCCCCTTCAAAGGACGGGAAGGTAAATGGAGCACCAGCCGTAATCTGCGCGA
>CAYOKC010000113.1:3151-6579 GCA_964404415.1 uncultured Leptolinea sp.
ACTCCCCCTTCAAAGGACGGGAAGGTAAATGGAGCACCAGCCGTAATCTGCGCGAGCGTTTATTGAATGAATTGCGTAACAATGTGGCGCTTCGCGTGGAAGAAACCGAGAGCCCGGATACCTTCATTGTTTCCGGACGCGGTGAGCTTCACCTTGCCATTCTGATCGAGACCATGCGCCGTGAAGGTTTTGAATTCCAGGTGTCCAAACCGGAAGTCATCATGAAAGATGGACCGGATGGTAAGCTGCTGGAACCTTACGAAGAGCTCCACGTTGAAACCAACCAGGAGACCACCGGTGTGGTGGTGGAAATGCTGGGTATTCGCCGCGGCAAGATGCTGGATATGGTGAATACCAAGGAAAACACTGTGCGGCTGACATACCTCATCCCCACACGTGGCCTTCTGGGTTTCCGGTATCAGTTCCTTACGGCTACCCGCGGTAATGGCATCATGAACACTATCTTCCATGGTTACGGTCCATATACCGGTCCTTTCTCTACACGCGCTACGGGTTCCATTGTCGCTTGGGATTCTGGCCCGACGACCACCTACGGGTTGAAGAACGCAGAAGAACGTGGAGTTCTGTTCGTAAGCGCCGGATTGGAAGTTTATGAAGGCATGGTTGTGGGCGAACGCGCCCAGCCGGGTGACCTTTCTGTCAATGTGTGCAAGAAAAAGCATCTGACCAATATGCGGTCTGCCAACAAGGATATCGAAATCCGTCTCACGCCGCCTCGTAATATGAGCCTTGATGAAGCCATCGAGTACCTTGAAGAAGACGAATTGCTGGAAGTCACCCCGCTCGCGTACCGTATTCGCAAGCGCATTCTGAATACAGAAGACCGCGGCAAGGTTACAAAGAAGGCAAAAGAAGAAGTGGAATAAACAACAAAAACCGGGCATTGCCCGGTTTTTCTTTGTTACTCTTCTTTGGACGGGTTCTTGCTGCCTATTTCCACCATCTGGATCTGAACCTGGTAGCGTTTCCCTTCAATTTCCATTTTACTGTTGGCGTAATACCCTTTGGACCCGGTTTTAAATTCTTTTGCAGGTAAAGCCATAACATTGAGAAGAGTTCCATCTCCACTTTTTATTTCCGCGGTTAGTAACATTTTTGCCTCCATACTATATGTGTAATTATAGGTTGATTTTTTTCAATATCAGGTATAATGCGGAAAAAGGAGTTGCCTATAAGAAGAATAATAACTGTCCTTTTGGGAATAAATATAGCGCAAGGCCTGCACAGATAAACGGGGGACCGGTAATCAGCAGGTGACGAGGATGAGGGTTCTTCATCGCAAGGTGAAGTTAACCGGCCAGGCCGGGAAAATCGACAGATCAGCGGATGCCCTCCAGAAATATTTCTGATACTTCCCATATCACACATAATTTCAGCTTTATAAGCCGTTAGATTCATAATACGGGCATTGCCTGTATTAACCTGTTAGTTGATCACACTGGAGGATAACCATGTGCGGTATTGTTGGATATATTGGCGGAAAAGATGCCACCCCGATCATTTTGAATGGATTACGCAAATTGGAATACCGCGGCTACGATTCAGCCGGTATTGCCGTTCTGGATGGTGAAAAGAAAATCGAAGTCCGGCGCGAAGCCGGGAAATTGGATAACCTGTGTTCAGTTGTCGCTCAGGAACCGATCAGCGGAAAGGTCGGCATTGGCCACACGCGGTGGGCTACCCATGGTGAACCCAGCGCGCGAAACGCTCATCCGCATCTGGGCGCTACAGGCCGCATCGTGATTGTGCACAATGGGATTGTTGAAAATTACCAGGAACTGCAAGATGACCTGCGTTCAGAGGGTGTGGAATTCAACTCGGATACGGATACTGAGACGATCGTGCATTTGATAGAACGCTTTTATGCCACATCAAAAGACCTGGAGAAAGCTGTTCGCCAGACCCTGCAACTCATTCGCGGCGCGCACGGGGTGGTCGTTTTATCATCCGATGAGCCTGACAAGATCATTGCCGCTCGTATTGGCAATGCCGGCGGTGTGGTCATTGGATATGGCGAGAATGAAATGTTTGTGGCTTCGGATATCCCGGCTATTCTGGAACAAACCCGAAAGATGGCATTCCTGGAATCCCGCCAGATGGCCGTCATCACCCGCCAGAATGTGACCATCACCACAATCGAAGGCAGCCCGGTCACACCGACTATCCAGACCGTCAACTGGGATCCGGTGGCGGCTGAAAAAGGCTCCAACCGGCACTTCATGCAGAAAGAGATCCACGAACAGGTGCGCAGTCTGACGGATACGCTGGCCGGACGTGTGGACTTTGAGAAGGGGCTTATCCAGCTTCCGCAGTTGAAACTGACCATTGAAAATGCGCGCAAGATCAAGAAGATCATCATTACCGCGTGCGGTACCGCTCAGCATGCCGGCATGGTGGGAAAGATCCTTATTGAACGCATCGCCCGGATTCCAGTCGAAATGGCCATCGCGTCTGAATTCCGCTATTCCGATCCGATCATTCAACCCGGAACTGTGGTGCTTTCCATCAGCCAATCCGGTGAAACAGCCGATACACTGGCTGCCATGGAAGAAGGCCGCCAGAAAGGTGCCACGATCTGGTCAATCGTCAACGCGATTGGCTCCCAGGCCATGCGTGTTTCAGATGGATACATTTCCATGCAGGTCGGCCCTGAAATCGGTGTGGCTTCAACAAAAGCATTCACCGCTCCGTTGATTGACCTGTACATGCTGGCCATTTTGCTGGCGGATCTGCGAGGTACTTTGCCGGCTGACCAGCGCAAGAAACTGGTGAACGATCTGCGGTTGGTGCCCGACCTGGCAGGTAAGTGCATTGAACATGAAGCGGAAGTCATCAAGATCGCCCAGGGGATGAAAGACGCAAAAAGCTCCCTCTACCTGGGACGCGGCATAAATATGCCTATCGCGTATGAAGGCGCATTGAAGTTAAAAGAAATCTCTTACATCCACGCGGAAGGTTACCCGGCCGGTGAAATGAAACATGGACCGATCGCGTTGATCGATAAAGATATGCCGGTCATCGCGCTGGCTCCGCAGGATCCATGGTACGAGAAGATGGTCAGCCAGATCGAGCAGGCGAAAGCCCGCGGCGGTAAAGTCATCGCGGTTGCCACGGAAGGTGATGATAAAGTGGCGAATCTGGCGGATGAATGCCTGTGGATCCCGGCGGTACCGTGGATGTTAAGCCCTGTGATGACGGTCATCCCGCTGCAGATGCTGGCTTACCATATCGCCTCCATCCGCGGGTTGGATGTGGATCAACCGCGCAATCTGGCAAAATCGGTGACAGTGGAATAAACACACAATATATAGTCTAGAGAGGAATCCCGGGTTGCTGGGATTCCTCTCTTTTCATTTAACACTATATAATGACATTTTATTACTTTTGACATACTAATTTGTTATTTA
>CAYOKC010000113.1:6589-12424 GCA_964404415.1 uncultured Leptolinea sp.
ATATAATGACATACTTATCAGGGTCAAAAGCATGCCAGAGTCATCCCGGAAATCAATCATATTTCTTTTTATTCTTGTATTGGTAATTGGATGTAACCTCCCAATAAACCAGCCGGAGAAATCAACGTTCACCGGCATCTCTCCCATATTGACTGAAACAGCCGCGGCCAGGGCATTGCTAGCCGCAGATGACATTCCTGCAACAGAAACCCGGGGGTACTTTATCCAATCCGGTGATACTCTCCCCGCGCTGGCGAAACGCTTCGGCCGGTCTGAAGAGGAGATGGCACTGGCACTTACGCCGGTGCTCAGGGGAGGTTCACTTTCAACATTACCTCCCAGTGAACGCGTCGATATTCCGCTTCCGGATGGGTATGAAAAACAGCCATTACTGCATATCATTCCAAATACTTATTTTATTTATGGTCCAACGCAGACCGGTTTTGACGTGGACAGATTTGTTGACTCGTCACCCGGTTGGTTGAAAAACTATATTGACCACTCGGGGGCAGTCGCGGTTACAGGTACCCGGATAGTAAAAGGAACGGCGGAGAATTATTCCATATCCCCCCGTGTTTTGTTGACAATTCTTGAAATGCGGCTCGGTGCTCTTTCCAATCCGAATATGCCATCTAATTTCTCATTGGGAAGTATTGAACCGCAAAGAAAAACACTGGGAAAGCATCTTTCCTGGGCAGCTAATACACTAAACAACGGGTATTACGGCTGGCGTGATGGTTCATTGATCGACTTGGATTTATCAGATGGTAGTCAGACGCGGATCAATCCGGCGGATAATGCCGGTTCAGTTGCCATCGCGTACTATTTTTCCCGCTATTTGGACGGCGAAGCTTTATCAGGCGTGCTCTCTCAGGAAGGATTCGCGAAAACTTATTATTCACTGTTTGGCCCGATAGATTGGGAATCAGATATAAAAGATGAATTGATCCCCGTCAACCTACAACAACCTGCTTTGGGAAATCCGCTTCAATCCGGATTGAAGTGGGCCTATACCGGGGGACCACATTCTGGATGGGGGAGTGGAATACCGTACGCCGCCATTGATTTTGCCCCGCCGGCGACCACGGCCGGGTGTGATTCATCACCATACAAAGTGTTTTCCGCGTCTGAAGGGGTGATATCGCGCGCGGACGCGGGATTTATCACGGTTGACATGGATGGAGATGGAAAATCCTCGACAGGATGGACCATTGATTATGTTCACCTTGCGCCGGTAAAAAATTTCTCCATCGGGGAAAGAATTCAAAAAGGTGACGCACTGGGTTATCCTTCGTGCCTGGGCGGTGAGTCAACCGGCCGCAATGTGCATATCGCCCGGCGTTACAATGGCGAATGGATACCCGTTGATGGCGTTATCCCCCTGGATCTTGGTGGCTGGAGAGCGTTCAACGGGGATAAGGAATACAAAGGGACATTGACCAGAGGCTCTGTGACTCTGCGTTCAAGTAACGTGGGAGAGTGGTTCAGTCAAATGCCGGTGGATCAGTGAACCAGGGCAAGTTTTAATTGCGCTGCGCGTAGATATAGCCAATTGAATTGTGGACAATGTTTGGATGGGCTTTAACTGAGAACCCGGCTTGTTGTAATTTTTCGATGAGCTCTGAATGTTGGTGTTCCGTCAATCCATCATGGTATTCCATAACGATGCGTTTTATCCGCTGCAATTCCTGATCCGATAATGGCAGGAGAATATCATATTCTCCGCCTTCACAATCCAATTTCAGCAGGTCAACGGCTGCTATTTTTTGTTCATCCAGGTAATTGATCAACCGTATGGTTTCAAGGGCGTTCTCGCCAGAGCTCGCAGATTGTGAGCGGAATTGCAGGGGATTTCCTGATGAAACATCCAATACCAGATTGCCTGCGGCCGATGTTACCGCGGCCCCGACAGCAGTAACATTCGTCAGGGCGTTGATTTCTATGTTCTCTCGAAAGAAATTGCAGGATTGTTTAAACGGTTCAAACCCGATGACCCGGCAGCCGGGGCAGGCGGCAGCCGCTTGAATGGCAAACTCACCAATACCGGCGCCAATATCAATAATAACGCCGGTATCCGGCCTGGAATGGTGTTCAAAGTGATAAAAGTCGTCAAGAAATGTCTCTTTTATTGACCACACATCCATCGGGTTGCGAACGAAAAAAAACAGACCATTTTTCTTTAATTTAACCAGAACACCAGCCGCTGATATTGATTTTCCTGAAAGGAAAATTTTCAATATAAGAATTGGATCTGTAAACCCGCCAAGCAGCTTGAAAATGGATTTGATGTAGTACAGGATGCTTTGAATGAGTTTCATTGTGCAGCTATTTTACCGCAAGGTTATTCCGCGAGGACAAAGCGGCAAATTCCCCCCACAGACGCAGGGTCACCCCGGCATTCTTTTTTCCAGGGGAGCCCGGTGAGCTGTTTCAAAATTGCTGTATCCATACAACATAAAAGGTCTAATCCGGGTTGAAGGTCACAAAACGGGCAATTAGCGGCCATTATTTCAGGGCCGGATTTTCCCGCTATCCAACTGGCCGCGTAATGAAACCGGCACAACCATTGGGTGGCTTCAGGGACAGTTAGTTTATGCTCTGAAATGGAGTCGCCCAATGGGAATACGAACTGGAGGGCTAGTTTTTCAGCCGGGTCACAATCACACGAAGATGCTCCAACAAGGTCCAGCAGTGATCGGGTTAATCGAAGTATCGTCTGCGAGTCATCATTGGAAGATCGCCGGTAAAAATCGGGTTTCCGTCCGGGTTTAAATGATTTCCCGGACAATGGCGTTTTTCGGATCAAACCAAGCTTAACAAGATTCCTCAGGTGATACCGTACAGCGGGTTCATTCATGCCGCATGTAATGGACAAGTCCCTGGGCGAATGAGCTCGCTCGTCCAACATGCAGGCCAAAATTTTTTGTTCAGATGAATTAAGATTGGTCATAGATCAATTTATAAAATATATTTTACACAATTATAAGCTTGACATGATAACTGTGGATGATAGAATTATTTAATTGCTTACATGTAAAACACGGGGAAGGAGCCGTATGACTGAGGAAACGATCAATACGCCCGGTATAGAGATACCCCCTGATATTCAAAGCGCGGTAACCGTCACCTCACTGGACAGGATCTATAACTGGAGCCGGCGAAATTCTCTCTGGCCTATGATGTTCGGTCTGGCATGCTGCGCCATTGAAATGATCTGTGCGGCGGCCAGCCGGTATGACTTGTCACGGTTTGGCATGGAGGTAATGCGGCCCAGTCCGCGTCAATCTGATGTGATGATCATTTCCGGAACTGTTACAAAAAAAATGGTTCCCCAGATCGTGCGGTTGTATAACCAGATGCCGGAACCCAAGTATGTTCTATCCATGGGTGCGTGCGCTAACAGTGGAGGCCCATTCAAAGAAGGATACAACGTTGTTCCCGGCATTGACCGATTCCTTCCTGTGGATGTTTATATTCCAGGTTGCCCGCCCACGCCTCAGGCGTTATTGAACGGATTGATCGAACTGCAGAAAAAAGTGGACGGGGAATCAATAAAAACTGCACGCTGGTACCAGAAAGGCGCGCTGGAAGCCATTCCCGTTCCGGTTCTTGGCCCTGACCTGATGGATCCCCGACGGTATGATGATATTTCACGGTTATGCCGGATTAAAGCCAACCAGGAACAGGAAAAGGCAGAAGAAGCCGGAGAAGTAGCGGAAACTGATTCGAATGGAGAGACGGCATGAGCGAACAGATCGCATCTACTCTCGAAATGGATCTGGTTTCCCGTTTCCCGGGATGGGTGACAGCGGAAACACGTCCGGGTTTCTCTGGTCTTTTTGTCAACGCCGAAAACCTTCAGCAATTCGCCCGGGCAGTGCGTGACGAACTTGGGTTTGACTACCTGTCTATGGTTACGGCTATAGATTTCTATCCGGAAGACAGGTTTGATGTTGTGTACCTTGTGTACCGTTCAACCGGCGGTCCGGGGATTGAATTTAAAGTCCAAACCACAAGGGAGAATCCATCGGTACCAAGTCTCAATCCGGTTTTCCCCGGGGCTGAATTTCAGGAACGTGAAGTTTACGACCTTTTCGGGATCGAATTCACCGGTCACCCTGATCTAAGGCGCATTCTGCTCTGGGAAGGTTTCAATGGATACCCGTTGCGGAAAGACTGGAAGGAAGTTTTCTACGAAGAAGAGATAAAACCTTTCAAGTCACGCTGGCCTGAAGGCGCGTACGAACGGGTGGAGGAAAAGAATCCATACCAGAACAATGTGGATTATCCATCCGGTTTTGAGCCTGACCAGTACAAATATGAGGCAGATGAAAAGCTTTATGAAGCCCTCCGAAACGCGGCGGGTACGGCCGGCAATGACCTGAAAACAGACCAGATCATTGTGAATGTCGGACCGCAACATCCGTCAACGCACGGGGTATTTCGTATGGCCTCCCTGATGGAAGGTGAAACTATCCGGGAATTAAAGCCGGTATTCGGATATCTACATCGCTGTCATGAAAAACTGGGCGAGCGCAATACATTCCTTCAGAATATGCCTTACACCGACCGCCTGGATTACATCTCTTCCATGAGCAACAATTTTGGGTACGCGCTGGCGGTTGAGAAATTGATGGGCATAACACCCCCGGATCGTGCTGAATATATACGTGTGATCATGGCAGAGCTGACGCGGATAAGCAGCCACATATTTACCACAGGCTTCCTTCTCAATGAACTTGGGGCGATGTTCACCCCGTCGCTGTACGCTCTGGAAGAGCGCGAATTGATTCTGGATATTTTTGAAGAGGTATCCGGATCGCGGATGATGTGCAATTACTTCCGGTTTGGAGGGGTAGTTCGCGACATATCCGACAACGTTTTTGAAAAGATCCGCAAGCTGACGTCAAGCCGGCTGCCACGAAAAATTGATGACCTGGACCGCTACCTCACGCATAATGAAATCGTCCGGCTGCGAACTGAAGGTGTGGGTGTCCTTACTGCCGATAAAGCGGCTGCGTTTTCCACCACCGGTCCGCTTCTGCGAGCTTCAGGTGTTCCCTATGATATCCGGAAAGCGGATCCATACTCTGTTTATGACCGGTTTGATTTCGATGTGGCTGTTCGCTACCACGGCGATATTTATGACCGTTACCTGGTTAGGCTGGATGAAATGCGGCAGAGTATCCGGATCATTCAACAGGCTCTGCGTGATCTGCCGGATGGGCCGGTGATGACCGGAAAGTCACAATACGCGATGAAGGTACCCGCAGGCGAAGCGTACGGCCGCATAGAAGGTCCGAAAGGTGAACTGGGGTTTTATGTTGTCTCAGATGGAAAATCCAATCCACAGCGATATCATGTTCGTGCTCCATCTTTTATTAACCTGACGGTTCTGGCGGAACTCAGCCGGGGAGGCAAATTGGCTGATGCCATCGCGATTTGCGGTTCCATTGATATTATTCTCGGCGAAGTAGACCGGTAGGCGGGAGGCAGAGATGAATGGATTTGGTATCGTTCGCGGATTGCTGGTTCCCGTCAGGCATTTTTTTGAGACCTATATTGATGACCTCAAATGGTTGGGAAAGAAGTATTTCAAGCCCGAAGGCATCGCGCTGCGCTCTTCCGCCGAGACAAAAGGAATATTCTCCATTCAATATCCAGAGGAGAAACTTCCAGTTCCGGAAGAATTCCGCTTTGTCCCTTTCCTGATATTTGACGAAGCCGAAGACGGAACCAGGAAAATCAGGTGTACGGCATGTGGAATTTGCTCAAAGGTTTGCCCGCCTCAATGTATCTGGATCGAGCGGGACAAAGATGAGGTGACAGGAAAAC
>CAYOKC010000114.1:0-12350 GCA_964404415.1 uncultured Leptolinea sp.
GTTGTCGAAGAAGTGTTTGGTCATGGCATCGTTGACAGCCACAACGGGGAAGTTAAGGGCTTTGTCAGCGGCCATGGCACGCAGACGGATGACACCGGTGGTGGTTTCTTCAGTGCCGCCGAGGATATCAGGCAGCAGTTCGCGGTGTTCCTTGTGCAGCGTGGAGACGAGATCAGCGCCGTCATCCATGGTGATCTGCGGTTTGTGGGCCAGCGCGGCTTTCAAATGCTTGTAATACGTGGCATTATCTTCGCCTTTGATGGCATAGACCGGGATCTCATAATGGGTGATCAGGGAAGCGGCCACGTCATCCTGAGTGGAGAGCGGGTTGGAAGCCACCAGAACGAGATCAGCGCCGCCGGCCTGCAGGGTGCGGGCCAGGTTGCCTGTTTCAGCGGTAACATGCAGACAGGCTGACATGCGGATACCGGCCAGAGGGCGTTCTTTTTCGAATCGCTCGCGAATGGAGCGCAAAACGGGCATTTCCCGTTCGGCCCATTCGATACGACGCCGTCCGCCTTCGGCCTGGCTCATATCTTTAACATCATAATTCGACATGCATTTCCTCCAATTAATCTAGCTATTCAACAGGGCATCCAGCGCGCCCTGGTCATCAAACTGTGTGCGATAGCGGGTAACAAATTCTGCCGGTGTATAGTAGTGATTCTGGGTACCACGCTTCTCCAGACAGTATGTAGCCGCCAGTGAACCCATTTGACCGCAGGTTTGCCAGTCCAGGTTCAGGGTCAAGCCGCGCAGGAAGCCGCCGCGGAACGCGTCACCCACACCGGTGGGATCCTGGATCTCATATTGCGGGAATGAAGGGATGACATATTTCTTTCCACCGGCGAATATGAACGCCCCGTCTTTCCCCTGGGTAACCACCATGAAGCGTACCCGGCTTAAGATCTGGTTTTCATCCAATCCAACGGCTTTTTGCAGCAATTCAAACTCATACTCATTACAGAAAAGACTATCTGCGCCTTCAACACCAGTCCGCAGGGTGTCTTTATCCATGCGGATGATCTGCTGACTCGGGTCATACAGGTAGGGGATATTCAATTCGCGGCATTCCAGGGGGTATTCCGCCATAGCTTCCGGAGAATTGGGAGAGATCACCACTATAGTGATGCCTTCTCCGGCATCTTTGATTTTCAGGCTGGCCGCGTCTGCCATGGCGCCGGTGTAGAAACTGGCGATCTGCGCGTTGGATTTATCAGTATTGGCAAAAAAGGATGCTGTGTATTTGCCGGGAATGACCTTTACACACCGGGTATCAATGCCATGGGATTCCAACCAGGTGCGGTATTCTTCAAAATCCTCACCTACTGTCGCCATCAAACGGGGTTTTTCCCCCAGCAATGCCAGTGTGTAGGCAATATTGGGCGCCACACCGCCGCGCTGCTTGACCATGGAATCAACCAGGAAGGAAAGGCTTATTCGTTCCAGCTTTTCCGGAATGATGTGGTCTTTGAAATATCCGGGGAAATTCATCAGGTAGTCGTACGCGACAGAACCCGTACACAGAATGCTCATTGATAACCTCACAAAAAAGACAGATTACATGCAAATACGCCCTCAATGAGAGCGTGCCGTGCGGCGCAAGTATATCATGCATGCGCGGAATCACACACACAGAAAGTGATTATGCCTTAATTACACGGTTTCGCCCTTCGGCTTTTGCCCGATACAATGCTTTATCGGCAGTTTGGATAACCTCCGCGCCGGTTACTCCATGATCGGGGAATATAGCTACGCCGATGGAGACAGTCACTTTACCAAGGGGAACTTGCCTGTAAATGAGGTTCAGCTCGTTTGTGGCAGCACGGATCAGCTCTGCTCTTTCATACGTTGTCTGAAGATCAGCTTCCGGCATGATCACCGAAAACTCTTCACCTCCATACCGGCAGACTATATCTTCCTTCCGGGTTTTGTTCAATAACAGGTCACCCAGATTTCTCAAGACATGATCCCCAGCTTCGTGCCCATGGGTATCGTTGAATGCCTTGAAGTGATCGATATCCAGCATCATCACACCGATGGGCGAGTTTTTGCGTTTTGCCCGTGGAAGCTCACGGATCATTGTTTCATCCAGATACCGCCGGTTGTATACCCCGGTCAATGGATCACGAATAGATTGGTTCCTCAGGGTCTCACGGAGACGAGTATTCGACAGGGATAATGAAATCATATCTGAAATTTTTTGGACCAGATCCTGAGTATCATGGTCAATTTCATGATGACCGGACCATTCAATATGCAGCAGCCCGGTGAGGTCTCCGGACGCGATCATGGGTAACCCGATATAACTTCCGGAAAAATCTGCGGGAACATGCTTGCAGAGCAATTGATCAGAACCGGATTCAACCACATGGATTTGACCGCGCCGTAATGACCAGCAGTCCGCGATCGCGAAATCCAACTCAGAGCATAATTCTTCACCCCAACTGGCCACAGAATTCACCAGGTTTTCACTCTCATTCATGAGGAACACGCTCCCGCTGGATAGAGGGAACAATCGCGGACCAAAATTCTTGATCACTTCAAAAGCCTCTTCGGATTCATTACATACCTGTAATATCGCGCCAAATTCCCGCATATGATTTGACGATTGATCTTTGATCTCAAGCCTTTTCACGGTTGCGGCTAACTCATCCGTCGCTTTTTTAAGTTCCAACTCCGTCTTCTTCCGATCACTGAAATCTTCGAACATAAAGAGTAAATAGAGATCGTGGTCGGCATCAAACCGGAATGGCGAACAGGTTAGATCCATCCACACGTCTTTTCCAAAGGAGGATTTGTAGAAAATTTCCGAATAAATTGGTTCATTCTTTTCTATCGAATTTTTCGCGATATCAAGAATACCGTATTCTTTCCATGATTTAAGTTTATTGAAATTTTGTTTGACCAGTTCATCCGGATTTCCACCCAATATCGTACCGGCAGCGGAATTAGCCGATATGCATTGTCCGTCTGAGCGGTATATGATCATTCCAATGGGGGATGTTTCCAGAATAGCCCGGTTGAATTTATAGGCTTCTTCGATCCGGATTTTATCCTGCCTTATCTTTGTCACATCCTCTTTTACCGCCACAAAATTCGTCAATTGCCCCTGTTCATTGAATACCGGCGAAATTGAAGCGCTTTCCCAGTAGATCTCACCGTTCTTTTTCCGGTTACAGAACTCACCATGCCAGACCTCGCCTGAAAGGATGGTCTGCCACATTTCCTTTATTTCATTCCGACTCCCGTCACCGGTTTTCAGTATGGCAGGATCATTACCAATGGCCTCATCATATGTATAACCAGTGACTTCCGTGAAAACCGGATTCACATACTCGATCTTACCTTTTGTATCCGTGATCACAATGGAAGAGGGACTTTGTTCCACAGCACGTGAGAGAGACCGGAGTCTATCTTCCGCTTCTCTATCAGCCCGGTTGTCATGAATAAACGCCAGGACCAATTTCTCATCGTCACAATTAAACGGACCAGAATAAATTCCAACAAAAAGATCCTCACCAGAAGCTGACTTATGGATGGTTTTGTAATATTCTTTTTCCCCCCGATACGCCTTTTTTAAATTGTCCAATGTCAAAAAGAGAGACTGAGGATTTACGCGTCCGATGTTTAATTTTATGAAATCAGCATATGAAAAACCATAAAAATTGCACGCAGATGGATTGGCATAGCGGATATTTCCGGTTTCGGAATCAATTAGAAGGATGACGATATTGATACTATCAAAAAAAGAAAAGTCAATATTCTTTGCTCTTTCCACTTCCACATTCCATCCTTTAAGTAGACAAAATATATCTAAATAAATAATACTCTTTTGAAAATTGAATTAGAATAAAAGTCCAGTAAAACTATTGATCTGATATAACCGATATTACTCACTAATTTGACAATCCTGTCTTCTTCCGGTATAAGCCTACTATGAAAAAACAAATCTGCCTTGGTATCGCGTTGCTGGGATTGGCCGCTCTGGCCTGTAAAACATCCTCCAATCCGTTCAAAGCTCTGGCCGGACCAACAGAAACACCGTTTGTTTTACCAACATCAACTCCCGCCCCAACAGCAACCCCGCTGCCCACCCCAACACCACTGCCTATTATTAGATTGCATGACGCCGACGAATTAGTCTTCCGTGGTGACTACGAGCAGGCGCTGGCGGTGTATCAGACAGCCTATTACGATGCATCCGATGACGAAACACGCGCTGCCGCGTTATACGGTCAGGGTTTGACCCATTATAAGAACGACAACTGGTCCGCCGCCTCGCAGGTTCTCGGCGACCTGACGGCTAACTATTCCGATAGTCCGCGCGCGGCGCAGGCTGAATTATTGCTGGGTGAAATATCTGATGTATTGGAACAACCCGCCGATGCCGCCATACATTACCGAAAATATCTGGATCGCCGTCCAGGCGTATTGGATTATTACATCTTTGAAAAACTGGGTGACTCCCTATTTGCCGTCAACAATTATGGGGAAGCCATCAACGCCTACATCTCAGCCGAGGCATCCCCCGGTTTTACGGGGAGCCCCATATATGTGGACCTGAAGATCGCCAAAGCCCTGCGCGCCAGCGGTGACAATGACAGCGCGATCCGTCAATTGCAGACCATCTATGAAAACCCCGTATCCAATGAATACGAAAAAGCCCAGGCAAATCTATTGCTGGGGCAGATATACCTGGAAATGAACCTGCCGGAACAGGCGTACGCGCGCTTCCAGGATTCGGTGGCGAATTTTCCGAAGGCGTATGACACATTTTCGGCGCTTTCCGCGTTGGTTGAAGCCGGTCAACCGGTGGACGAACTGAAACGCGGCATCATCGATTACAACATGCAGAAATATTCCCTGGCCTCCGACGCGTTTGGCCGGTACAAAAAATCTGTTGAACAGCCCGATCCACAGGCATACTATTTAAACGCACTCAGCCTGCGCGAAATGGAACAGTACGAAGCCGCGGAAGCCGAATTTGACACCGTGATCACGAAGTATGCCGGTACGGAATATTTTCTGAAAGCCTGGGACGAAAAAGCCTATACGCAGTGGGCGTACCTGGACCGCTACCAGCAGGCTGCTGAGACTTTGCTTTCATACGTCCGCCTGTACCCGAATGAAGCGAACGCGCCGGATTTTCTCACGGAAGCCGGCCGGATATATGAACGCGGGCAGATGTACCAGCAGGCCATTGATTCATGGGAGCGCATCGCCAACGAATACCCTACGTATTCCGGGGCGTACCGGTCTTTATTTCTGGCCGGCATCACCCGCTACCGGGTCAACGATTTTGCCGGTGCCCAGAACACATTCCAGCGCAGCCTTGCCGTGGCAGCCACACTGGCAGATCAAGCCGCGGCCTCCTTCTGGGTGGGCAAATGCCAGCTTGCATTAAACGACCCGGCTGCCGCCCGTGTTTCGTGGGAAACCGCCCGCCAGGTAGATCCCACCGGATACTACAGTGAACGCGCCCGCGCGTTGTTAACCGAACAGGCTCCATTTACAGCGTCGCCAATGTATGACCTTGGCTATGACCTGGACAGTGAACGGAAAGAAGCTGAAAACTGGCTGATATCAACTTTCAACCTGCCTGCCGGAACCGACCTCTCGTCTCCCGGGGCCATTTCTGCTGAACCGGGCTATCAACGGGCATTGGAATTCCATACGCTTGGGCTTTACAGTGAATCCAGCCGTGAAATGAGCACCCTCCTTGAACCCATGCAGAACGATCCGGCCGCTCTTTTCCGCATGCTGGATCCGTTGCTGGAACTCGGACTGTACCGCTCGGCTATCATAACCAGCCGGCAGATTCTGGATCTGGCCCAATTGGATGACGCGTCAACTCTGAAGGCGCCGGTGTACTTCAACCATATCCGCTTCGGCGCGTACTTCCGTGATTATGTTCTGAAAGCGGCTCAGGATGAGAATATTCACCCCTTTGTGCTCTTCAGTACGTTACGGCAGGAAAGTCTGTTCGAAGGATTTGTCGAGTCATCCGCCGGGGCGCGCGGTATCATGCAGATCATGCCTGCCACCGGGCAGGAAATCGCGGGGAATATGGGTTGGCCTGTCAATTACAAGGCAGACGACCTGTACCGCCCGATGATCAGCATACGCATGGGTGCCCGCTATCTGGCACGTCAACGGGAATATTTTGGCGGAAATATGATGGCCGCTCTGGCTGCCTACAATTCAGGCCCGGGGAATACTGAGATCTGGCTCAACCTGGCCAATGGTGACACCGATCTGTTCCTTGAGATCATCCGGTATGAAGAAACCCGGCGTTACCTTACTCAGATTTCCGAATTCACCGGTATATATTCTCGGCTTTATGAACGAATGCCGTAAATATTAATATTTTTAGTCTGGACGGTGAGTGACAGGTCAATGCCGCTCATCGTCTTTTTTTTTCATTTGCGGTAACACAATTTTAATTAAACCCTCCAGCTGGGTCATGTATCTGCCGATACTATGAATGGAGGTAATATGTCCATTTCAAATATAACCCCCTCTTCGCTGGCATCCACCTCGGTGAAAACCAGCACACCTGTCTCCAACCTGTCGGTTGAAAGCAAAGAGACCAGTGAAAAACGAACGGGCGATTCCACATCAGGATTGACCGGTGTTTCCTCGTTCGCCATATCCATGCATTTGTCGGAATTGAGCCTCAGCAGCAATTCCACCCAGTTTGCTTACTATTCAGATAATAGTGTGGCCGTGCAGGCGAGAAGTCAGCTCAACTTCACCGCAAAATCGGAAGAATACCGGTTCGACATCACCATGACGGCTGAATCGCTCGGTCTGACAAAAGACGATTTTGCTGACCCCACCAAACCGATGACCATTCGGTTGACCTATTCGCAGTCCGAATTGAATATCTCACAGAAGATCTCCATCCAACAGATCGAAACACTGCGCAAACCCGAAGAGATCATCCGCGACCTGGTTTCGGCACTGACGGAAGTGTTCAAAGATCCATCCAATAAATCTGTGTCATATTTACTCGATTCGGAAGCCATGAAATCACTTGCCGGCAGCGACCCGAAATTGGCGCGCCTGTTTGGGGAACTGGTGATGATCATGGCAACAATCAATTTAATGAAACGCCAGGGCGAAGCCAGCAATGACTACACCATTCTCCTCAGTGGAAAAGGCAAACCTTACCTGGATATACAGCAGGAAACCGAAGGTTCGTTGATCAGCCAGACGTACGATTTCTTCATAACCGTAGAGCCGCCCGGATCATCGGAAGAAATTCCAGCCGAAAGTGAGGCTGATCCTTCTACCGGATCACAGGCGGCATCTTTGACTGACAACACAGCCGGCTGAACGTTATAACAGCAGACTGGCCGGTTTTTCCAGGTACTGTGCCATTCTTTGCATGAAGAGCGCGGCTTCCGCTCCATCCGTCACCCGGTGATCGGCGGAGAGGGTAGCTTTCATGCGTGTTCCAACAGCCACAGCGCCATCCACCACTACCGGGACCTGCCGCACGGAGGATACAGCCAGAATTCCGGCTTCCGGCGAGTTGATGATCGCCGCGAAGTTTTCCACATCGAACATCCCCAGGTTGCTGATGGAGAACGTGGATCCTTCAATATCTTCCGGTTTAACCTTACCGGCGCGGGCCCGTGCAGCCATCGATTTGATCTCGCCGGAAATCACCCGCATGGGTTTCAGGTCGGCATCGCGACAAACAACCGTCATCAGCCCGCTATCCAAAGCCACCGCCACACCCACATTCACAGATCCGTGCCGTACGATCTCCGTCTCCGCGAAGGAGGCGTTGAGGTTGGGGAATTGACGCAGGGTCAGCGCCACTGCTTTCACGATGAAATCGTTAACCGACAGACGCTGCTCTTCCGGCAGGAATTCATTGACCTCTTTTCGAAGCTTCATCAATGCTGCCATGTCATATTCATGGGTCACATAAAAATGCGGCGCCTGTTTGGACTCCACCATGCGGCGCGCGATTGCCGAACGCAATTTGGTCAACGGCACATGCTCACCCTTGCGTTCTGATGAACCGCCTGACCAGGTCTCCAGCGGTAATACGACAGACGGAACAGCCGTCGGCTTTTCAGCGGCCGGTACCGGAACGGGTTTCAGCGTGTTAACTTCCGCCGCGGCCTGCTCCACATCCTTTCGGACGATCCGGCCTCCGGGGCCGGTGCCGGTCAATGAAGCCAGAGGAATATCTTTCTCCCGCGCGATCCTCTTAGCCAACGGAGATGCTTTGATACGCTGTCCCTCAAGCATGGATGGAACCGAAGCTTTTTCAACCGGCTTACCGGCATCCTGTGATGGAGATGGTGACGCGGGTGTTTTTGCCGAACCAGCCGCATCGGGAACAGCCACCTCCGGGGTTTCACCCGGCGCGGCGATAACCGCGATCGACGCCCCCACCGGCACTATCGAGCCTTCGTCCACCATGTGACGGAATACAATACCGTAGAAAGCCGATTCCACTTCAACAGTCGCTTTATCGGTCTCGATCTCGGCGAGGATGTCACCCTTATTCACGGGGTCGCCTTCCGATTTAACCCAGCGCACCAGAGTCCCTTCGGCCATATCAAAGCCCAGTTTGGGCATGGTAACAGTGTCAGCCATCAAAGCACCTCTTTTACTGCCTTGATCACCCATTCCGGATTGGGCAGCGCGAGTTGTTCCAGGTTGCGGTTGTACGGCAACGGAACTTCAAGTTGTGCCACCCGTTTGACCGGAGCGTCCAGATGATCAAATGCTTCTTCATAAATACGTGAAGCCACTTCAGAGCCAACCCCGAACGACTTCCAGCCTTCTTCCACCACTACAGCCCTATTCGTCTTCTTCACCGATTCAATCACCACCTCCATATCCAATGGGCGAAGGGTGCGCAGGTCCACAATTTCTGCGTCGATACCCTCTGAAGCGAGCTGTTCCGCCGCCTTCTGGCTGACCTCCAGCATCTTGCTGTAGGTGACAATGGTCACATCCTTGCCGGGCCGCTGCACGGTTGACTTGCCGATGGGAACCACAAAATCACCATCAGGAACTTCACCGCGTGTTTGATACAGGGTGGCATGCTCAATGAACAGCACGGGGTCATTACTGCGTATAGCTGCCTTGAGCAGCCCTTTGGCATCCGCCGGTGTTCCCGGAGCAATAACCTTCAAGCCCGGGAAATGCGCGAAAACAGCATCGGGAGTCTGGGAATGCGTGGCCCCCAGTTGACGTCCGCCGCCGCCTACCGCACGGATGACCATCGGCAGCACAAATTGCCCGCCAAACATGTAATGCAATTTAGCCGCTTCATTCACTATATGGTCCATCGCGGAAAAGGCGAAATTTATGGTCATCAGTTCTGCCACTGGCCTTGTTCCGGTTAGAGCCGCGCCAATCGCGCCGCCCACAATGGCTGCCTCGGCAATAGGTGTATCCTTTACCCTCTTAGGTCCGAAGTGGTCATAAAAACCTTTGGTCACGGCATACGTGCCGCCCCATACCCCTACTTCTTCCCCCATGATAAACACCCGGGGATCGGCTTCCATCTCTTCCCATAAAGCCTGGGAAATGGCTTCACGAACAGTGATCCTCGCCATGATTACCTCTCTACCGTTTCATCCACATAAATGTGGTCAAATAACGTCTCGGGGGCCGGTTCAGGGCTGGATTCAGCAAATTCCACCGCGTCTTGAACTTCGGCTTCCGCCTTTTCTTCAATTTCCACCAGATCACCATTCGTTGCCAGTTTGCTATTTTTCAGGTACTTGCCAAAGATTGCGATCGGGTCATTTTCCTGCCATTGGTGCACTTCATCCTGCTTCCGGTAACGTTCCGGATCGCCCATGGAATGTCCACGGAAGCGGTAGGTGTTGACCTCGAGGAAATATGGCCCCCGCCCTGACCGTACATACTCCAATGCTTCCAGCGCGGCTTCACGCACTTCTACCAGGTCCATACCGTCAACACCGGAGTGGGCGATGCCGTAGCCGTCCGCTTTCATCTGGATGGATGAAACCGCCGAAGCCCGTTCCACTGCCGTCCCCATGCCGTACTGGTTGTTCTCGCAGACCCACAGGACCGGCAGGTTCCACACCTTGGAAAGGTTCACCGCTTCATGGAAGTATCCAATGTTGCTGGCGCCGTCACCAAACATACAGATGGTCACCCCACCGGTTTCCAGGTACTGGTCACCAATGGCCAGCCCGGCTGCCAGCGGTAAGTGCGCGCCAACAATGGCATGCCCTCCCCAGAAATTCTTGGTGACGTCAGCCAGGTGCATGGAACCGCCGCGCCCTTTGGAACTGCCGGTCACCTTACCCAGTAGTTCAGCCAGAATTTCTCTGGCGGATAGGCCGCAATTCAGCGCAACGCCGTGGTCACGATAAGCCGTGATCACACGGTCTTCCGGCCGGCGGGCCGAGATCAATCCGGTGCTAACCGCTTCCTGTCCAATATACAGATGTAAGAATCCGCCGATTTTTCCCTGCTGGTATAGCTCCGCGGACTTCTCTTCCATGCGCCTGATCACCACCATCTGGCGATAAAGGTCCAAATATTCTTCCTTATCCATTCCGATCAACCTCCATTTATTGAGTCCGGGAATATTTTTATTAATAATTACATATATATTATAGTAATTGTCTATTTGTTGAATAACACAAAAAGCATTCTTGTAAAAGGTTTGTACGAAATCAATACCTCACCACTGGATACCCGGGCAGATTTCGCATATAATAGACAAAACAATAAAACGTGTTGACCGGGACAATATCCAGCCGGTTTGACAGAGAAGGAACCACCTGCTGAAAGTGTTCCTGAAAAACTGGATGAAACCACCCGCGAGCGGAAACCAGAAAGGGCTGACCCCCGAGTAAGGAGAACGACTGACCCCGTTAGAGGTCTCAAGAGATGATCTGCCAAACAGATCGATCTGGGTGGAACCGCGTGAATCAGTACTCTCGCCCCGGAATGGGTGGGAGTATTTTATTTTTTGATGGAGGAAGAATGATCGACAAGAAAGCTGAATATGAAGCTTCAAAGCTGTACCGAGTTCGCCATTCCACTGCCCACATCATGGCCCAGGCCGTTTTGGAGAAATTCCCCGAAGCGAAAATTGCCATCGGTCCGGCCATTGACGATGGTTTCTATTATGACTTTGACCTGCCCCGCGCTCTGACCCCCGAAGACCTGGAAAGCATCGAAAAACGCATGCGCGGGATCATCCAGTCAAAAGTGGTGTTTGAGCGTAAAGTCGTCAGCGCGGATGAAGCCAAAAAGGTATTCCATGACCAGCCATTCAAAATGGAATTGATAGAAGGCCTGGAAAAGGGCGAAGAAGACGAAGACGGCAACCCTGTTCTCGAAAAACCGGAAATATCCCTGTATACCCAGGGTATCTTCACCGACCTTTGCCGCGGCCCGCATGTCGAAAATTCCGGCGAGATCAACCCGCAGGCGATCAAACTCTTATCTGTCGCCGGTGCCTACTGGCGCGGTGACGAAAAACGTCCCATGCTGCAGCGTATTTACGGCACCGCTTGGACCTCGCCGGATGAGCTCAAGGATTACCTGTGGCGCCAGGAAGAAGCCAAAAAACGAGACCACCGCAAGATCGGTCACGACCTGGACCTGTTCAGCATGGTGGATGAGATTGGCGCCGGCTTGATCCTCTGGCACCCCAAAGGCGGCAAGATCCGCAAGCTTATTGAACAGTTCTGGACCGAAGAGCACGAAGACAACGGGTACGAATTTGTCTTCACACCACATATCGGCAAATCCCAACTCTGGGAGACCAGCGGTCACCTGGGTTTCTACAAAGAGAATATGTATTCTCCCATCGATATTGACGGGCAGAAATACTTCCTGAAACCCATGAACTGCCCCTTCCATATTCACATCTATAAAAGCAATCTGCGATCCTACCGTGATCTTCCCCTGCGGTACGCGGAAGAAGGCACCGTTTACCGCTACGAGCGCAGCGGTGTAATGCACGGTTTGATGCGTGTTCGCGGCTTTACCCAGGATGACGCCCATCACTTCTGCCGCCCCGATCAGATGCCCGAGGAAATCGATTTTGTGTTGGACTTCAGCCTGCACATTCTGCGCAGCTTCGGCTTCCAGGAAATTCACGCCTATCTGAGCACCAAACCGGATATTGACCATTCGGTGGGAGACCAGTCACAGTGGGATGCCGCTGAAAAAGCGCTGGAAGAATCACTGAAGCGAGCCAACATCGATTACCAGGTGGACAAAGGCGGCGGCGCTTTCTACGGTCCCAAGATCGACCTGAAAGTCAAAGACGCCATCGGCCGTGAATGGCAGCTTTCCACCATTCAGTTTGACTTCAACCTGCC
>CAYOKC010000115.1:0-12201 GCA_964404415.1 uncultured Leptolinea sp.
GCATCGTCACGGCCGCTCCGTACGGCTCAGAACGGGAAATAGCGCGGGATCAGCCACCCCGCTTCAAATGGGACTGGCTGCCGCCTCTATATCTTCTGGCGGCACCCGCCCGTCTCCCCGCATGGCAATGGCGGTGAATACCTCCGCCCAGGGCTGGGTCATATTGCCTGCCGGTAAAGGTACACAGGCGTATTCCGCCGAGGGGATCAAGATGACGCTGACCCTGTTGAAAGATGAAGATACTCCAACCTGGAGTACGACAGCGGGTGTGCCAACCAGTGACGGCCAGATCCACTGGTTTGTTGGCGGCACCACGCCGGACTGGCAGGGCACATCACTGGCAGTGGTTATTGTGATAGAAAATGGCACTGCCGAGTCAACCCGAAGACTCGGCAGCGATCTGCTCAATTCAATTATGATGAAATAATCTGGATTCGGATCTATCCGAATTTGACACGCACAAAGTGACGTTTGCCAACCTGCAGGACACCTTCGTGATCCAGAGGGGCTTTACCGTCTGTAATCACCTGTCCATCCAGTTTTACGCCCTTCTGATCCACCAGGCGGCGGCCGTCACTGCGTGAGGCGACCAACTGGCAATTGACCAGAATGTCGATGACCGAAAGATCACGGGCGATCACTGATTCAGCCACTTCATCGGGGATGTCATGCTTCTGGAACATGCTCACAAATGTGTTCTGTGCCTGATTGGCTTCGGATTCGCTGTAGAAGCAGGCGGTCACTTCGTGGGCCAATTTCATCTTGGCATCGCGAGGATGAAGCGAACCATTTTTCAGTCCGTCTTCGATCACCTTGATATCCGCCGGAGTCCAGCGGGTGACCAGGCGAGAGTAGGTTCCCATGGCAGAATCCGGAATGCTCATCACCTTGCCGAACATGTCGGCGGCGTTGGTGTTGATGGGAATATGGTTGCCCAGTGATTTGCTCATCTTGACCACGCCGTCGGTGCCGGGCAGAATGCCCAGGATGATGGCGATATTGGGTTTCTCGCCCATGTAGGTCATCACCTTGCGGGCGGCGGTGACAATGTTGAACAACTGGTCAGTGCCGCCGACCTGGACGTCAGAGCGCATGGCATAGGCATCGTAACCCTGCATGATGGAGTAGAACGTCTCATGCAGGTAAATGGCGTCGCCCTTTTCAAAGCGCAACTTAAAGTTCTCGCGGGTCATGAATTGCTGGACGGTGAAGTTGGAAGCCAGCTTGATCAGATCCGCAAATGACAGTTTAGCCAGCCAATCCGCGTTGTAGCGGATGACGGTCTTCTTGGGATCCAGAATGCGGAAAGCCTGTTCCGCATAGGTGCGGCCGTTTTCTGCCACTTCTTCCGGAGTCAACTGGGGGCGCAGGATATCTTTATCAGATGGGTCGCCAATTAATGAGGTGAAATTGCCGATCAGGAATGTGACTTCATGCCCGCAATCCTGGAACTGGCGCAGTTTATTCATGGGAACGGTGTGACCAAGGTGCAGGTCAGCTTTGCGGGGATCGAAGCCGCAATAGATGCGCAGGGGGCGGTTTTCTTTTTCCGCTTCAATGAGCCGCTGTTTCAGCTCATTCTTCATGGCATTTTTCAGGGCTTCATCACCATATTCGGTTCCCTGCATGAATAATTCAACTTGATCGTCAATATTCACAGCTTCCTCCACCGGTTTAAAGCGTCAAAAGACGCGGATTTTTCCGGTCAGATTATACCGCACACACCCTGTGGATTTACGGAACAGAGTCCACAGCCATGCAGAGAGTATCAGCCGGGGTGAAAGCTGCGCAGCGCGGGTTCCAGCGCGGGATACTCAAATGTGTAGCCGGCTTCCTTTGCCAGGCGCCCGGGTATCACCCGCTGACCATCCAGGACCAGCGTGGACATTTCCCCCAACGCCAGTTTCAAAGCCGCGCCCGGCACAGGCAGCCAGCATGGCCGGCGCATAACCTTACCCAATGTCCGCGAAAACTCCAGATTGGACGCCGGTTCAGGCGCGGTGAAATTATAAGCACCTCTGGCTTCCGGGTCCTGGAGAAGTGTCAGCATACCTTTCACCAGGTCATTGATATGAATCCATGAATAAACTTGCTTTCCACTGCCCACCGGACCCCCGGCAAAAAAGCGGAAGGGTAATTCCAATTTAGGGAGAACACCAGCCCCGTTTGCCAGAACCAGGCCGGTACGTATCACCAGCCGGCGCGATCCATATTCCTCCACCTTTTTTGTGCTGTCTTCCCATTCCCGGCATAAGGCTGACAGGCGGTCGCTCCCTGACGGAGTGGTCTCATCCCAGGCGGTTGTATCAGTAAGTTCCTGTGTCCCGTAAAAACCGATGGCAGACATTTGCATGAAAACGGAGGGCTTATGGGTTGCCCGCCGGACCGCTTCCGCGAGCATTTCACCGGGTAGTATACGGCTGTCGCGTATCTGCTGCCAGCGGGCTGACGACCAGGGCTTCGCGCCAATATTTTCCCCGGCAAGGTTGATGATCCAATCCGCCTGATTGACCCAGTCCATCCAGATCCCCGGATGAACGCCATCCCAGACAACACTTTCACCGTAGGCGGGTTGCTTGTACGCGTCACGGGTTAGTACCACCACCCGGTTCCCTCTGGCCAACAACCAACGAGAAAGCGCCTTCCCGATCATCCCACTTCCACCGCTTATTAATGCCAGTGCCATATTTTTCCTCCAGAATCATATTGTACTGATACGGTTGGGGATGTAAAGCGCGCGCATCCGGTTTAAGTGTAATCAGTGAAACTCCCTGGATTAAAATAAGGTAAAATTTCGAAATGCCATCTATTGTCGAATCATTATCCAAATTTTTGAAACTTGAAAAAGAGCGGGGGTTTAAGAACACCGCCATTATTGGCGGCCTGCACAAGGTTGTTCCCTACTGGGAAAATGAAGCCAAAACCCTGTCCATTTCGTCTGAAACCGTTCAAGCGGTAACAGACCTGCTCGAAGAATACAGCACCGCCGAGCGGACGCCGCCAGGATATCATCATGGAATTAAATATCCTTCTTGATGGCATTCCTGTGCCCGCTGTAGTGATCCGGAAACCTACCGGACCCCTCAGCCCGCCGCAAAGGCCAGTTCCACAGGCACCGGTTCAAAAACCTTCCATGCCTGAACGGCCGGCTACACCGGTTCAAAAAGCTCCCACCCCTGTCCGCCCCGCTGGTCCCCCTCCGGCACAAAGCGCACAGCGGTCACCCGCTGCGCCGCCCTCACGGCCCGAGAGAGATCTCCCGTCACCGCGCCGTGTCACACCCGGTTCGCGTTTGCCTGATTCAGCCACACCGGTGACGTTGAACGCGCCGCTTACGGTGATCACCGGGATCGGGGAAGAAACCGCCAGGAAACTGCGCAACCTGAACCTCTTCACGCTAAAGGACCTTCTCTACAACTTCCCTCGTGATTACCACGATTTCAGCCAGGCGAAGACTATCAACCGTATCATGTACGGCGATACACTGACGGTCATCGGCACGATACAGTCCATCCACGCGCGTGATGCCCGCAGCGGCAAAATCAGCATTGTAGAAGCTGTGGTCGGCGATTCCACCGGCAACCTGCGCATCACCTGGTTTAACCGCAAGTTCCTGGTAAATCAGTATCATCCGGGAGACCAGGTTTCCCTCAGCGGCACTGTCAAACAGTATCTCGGCCGCCTGGTGATGGACAATCCCGAAATAGAACCGCTGGAAGCCGAAAACCTATCAACCAACCGCATCAGTCCGGTCTACCCGCTGACGGCAGGAATAACCCAGAAATTTATGCGCCGCATTATGAAGCAGACGGTGGACTTTAACGCCCGCCGTGTGGCTGATTACCTGCCGGAACCGATCCGTCAGGACGCGGACCTGACTACCCTGCCGGACGCCCTGCAACAGGTGCACTTCCCGGATACCGAGGAGGCGTTGAATGACGCCCGCCGCCGGTTGGCATTTGATGAGATCTTCCTGCTTCAAATGGGGGTGTTGAAACAGAAAGCCCAGTGGCAGGCCAACACCGCCAGGACGTTCGAGCCGCCGGTTGACTGGTTGGAAGCGCAATTTAAGCGCCTTCCCTATGAATTAACCTCCGCGCAGAAACGTGCCGTTGATGAGATCAAAAGCGACCTCGCTGCCGGGCGGCCAATGAACCGCCTGCTCCAGGGTGACGTGGGTTCGGGTAAGACCATTGTCGCCGCGCTGGGAGCATTGATGATTGCACGCGAAGGTGCGCAATCCGCCTTCATGGCGCCTACCAGCATCCTGGCTGACCAGCACTTCCGCGGACTCACCCGTTTACTGACCGAAGGTGATGACGCCCCGCTGCAGCCGGAACAGGTCCGCCTGCTGATCGGTGACACCCCCGAATCAGAAAAAGCCGATATCCGCCAGAAACTGGCTGACGGCACCATCAAGATCATCGTAGGTACCCATGCCCTGATCGAAGGGCCGGTCGTCTTCCAGCAATTGCAGATGGCTGTGATCGACGAGCAGCACCGCTTCGGAGTGGGTCAACGCGCGGCTCTCCGCCAGAAGGGCGACAATCCGCACCTGCTGGTGATGACCGCCACGCCCATCCCCCGATCCCTCGCGTTGACTGTTTACGGCGACCTGGAACTCTCCGTGATGGACGAAATGCCCCGAGGACGTCTACCCATCGAAACTCACGCGCTGCATCCACTGGAACGGGAACGCGCCTATCAATTGATCCGCAAGCAGGTGGAAAAAGGGCATCAGGCATTCATCATTTACCCTCTCGTTGAACAGGCGGAAGATAGCGATGAAAACAACGCCGCCGTCCAGGAATACGCCCGCCTTCAAGCCGAGATCTTTCCACAATACAAGCTCGGACTGATGCACGGCCGGCTGAAACCGGAAGAAAAAGACGCTGTGATGGATGAGTTCCGTTCCGGTTCTTCCCATATCATGATTTCCACCTCTGTAGTGGAAGTGGGTGTGGATGTGCCCAACGCCACCATCATGTTGATCGAAAGCGCCAACCGCTTTGGGCTGTCACAACTGCACCAGTTCCGTGGCCGTGTTGGCCGCGGAGAGGCGCAGTCCTACTGCCTGCTCATCCCGGATTCGAATGAATCGATGGAAAATGAGCGCCTGTCAGTTATGGAACAGACCAACGATGGTTTTGTGCTGGCGGAAAAAGACCTGGAACAACGCGGCCCCGGAGACTTTCTGGGTACGCGGCAGTCAGGTTTTTCGGATCTGCGTATGGCCAAATTGACGGATGTCCGCCTGATCGAGTCAGCGCGGCGTCACGCGCAATCAGTGTTCGAAACCGACCCGGGAATGGAAAATCCCGAGAATAAACGTTTGGCTGCCGCCCTCGAAGATTTCTGGGGTGACGGTAAAGGAGACGTAAGTTAATCATGATTCGCGCATTTTTCCCCGGATCGTTTGACCCCATCCATTACGGGCATATTGACATCGCCTGGCGGGCATCCAAACTTTTCGACGAGGTCATTGTTGGTGTTTATAACCGCTCATTGAAGAATATGTTGTTCTCGCCGGAAGAACGTATTGCCATGGCGAAAAAGACATTTGAAGAAGAGCCCAGGATAAATGTGATGGGCTACAATAAATTAACGGTGGATTTCGCCCGCGAGATCGGCGCGAAAGTGATCGTCCGCGGCCTGCGGGTATTCTCAGATTTTGAATACGAATTCCGCATGGCGCTTGCCAACCACCGTCTGGCTCACGATATCGAAGTAGTGGCGTTGATCACCAACGAGGAACACACCTTTCTTTCCTCAACCACTGTCCGCGAGATCGCCTCTCTGGGAGGCAATATTTCCACCATGGTTCCGCAGCATGTTTCAGACGCGTTGAACCGGAAGTTCCAGGAGATCTCAGACGGGCAGCCCAACATTCACATGACTTCCCTGAGAGATTAACCCGCCCGCCGGACTGGATTTCCAGCCTGGCCCAATCCTTGCAACTCAAGGGACAGCGTACGCGTCGGAGGTTGGAATGGATATATTGCACCTGGTAGACCGCCTGGAAGAATTATTTAACGAGAGCCGATCGATCTGGTTCACGCATAGCGTCGTCGTTGACGAAGACCGCATGCTTGACCTGATCGACCAGATGCGTGTTTCTATTCCGGATGAGATCAAAAAAGCCCAGCAGTTGCTGGCACAGCGTGACCGCATTATGGCCCAGGCGCAGGAAGAAGCCAACCGTACGCTGGCACTGGCCCGTGAAAAAGGTGAGACCCTCATCCAGCAAGACTCGCTCGTTCAGGCAGCCCAGACGCGCGCCAACCAGATCATCAACGATGCCAAGGTGGAAGCCGAGAATACCCGGTTGGAAGCAGATGACTATGTTCTTCAATCCCTCTCCAAACTGGAGATGGAAATGGAAAGGTCGCTCACCCAGGTGCGCAACGGAATACGGACCCTGCAAAGCGAAAAGCAGGCCAAAGGTAAATAAGCCAACAGCCCGGAATTCCGGGCTGTATTTTTATTAAATATCTACCGTGCCGAAAAATCCATTTCGTGTAGGGTAGATGCAAGCGGGAGGATATCTGCCCCCAGGTATTTGACATATATCCGCTTGCATCTACCGGCGATAAATTCGGGGATGGTACCCATCCGCTCACCCAATCACAGTCCGGTTCCGCGGTTGATGCGGCGGGAATTATGTCACCTTGTATGGACCTAATAATTCCCCGCCGGCATCAACCCTGCCATGCGATTCTTCCGGTTACCGGCTCTGATCAGCTTTCTTCCACCACAGGTTGGTAAAGTACCACCCCAACAACCCGGTGACGGTCACGATCCAAAATCCAGCCGGTCCAACCAAATCCTTTCCCTGCGAATACAACCCCGGAATACTCCACGGGAAAAGGTCTCCCCACCCTAGCGCGATGGCTACATTCGCGAGTATTAATGTGACGACCGCTAGACTCAAGGAAAGTAGGTATCCTCTCCCAATACTTGCCAGGAAAGCAAAGGGAACAACGGATAGGATCACCAATAAGGCTGTGCCAAGCGTTAAACCGACCCCTCCTACGATGGCGTCCATGGTTCCGCCTGGTAGACTGATCCCCACTCCCATGACCAAGCTGCCAGTCAGAATGATCAGGCACATGGCGGCAGCCCAAAATACATATACGATCAGTTTTCCTAGAATGATGGTCATTCTAGGAATCGGAACTGCCAGAAAATCCTTGGCTGTTCCATCCGCAAACTCACGGCCAAATATCCAACTTATGATCACAATGAACATAAAGAATCCAGCCGTAGCCAGGATTTGCGCTGCGAGCTCTAAAAATGTTGACCATTGTGTCGCGGTTAACCCAACCAGGTCAGCCTTGGCACTGATCACACCCAGCTTGCGGGAGATTTCTGGATTTTTTGAGATCAGGATCATCAATGCGATGACCACGGGCAAAAATGCCGCGAAAATGGATGTCCAGTACGGGATACGCGAGCGGATGGCTTTGCGCCATTCAATAATAACCATGTTACTAAGATTTGACATTCTCAATTCCTTTTTCCAAACCTACCAACCGGAGGAAATATTCCTCCAGGTCTTCTTCTTCCACCATCAACCGGGTTGGCGGGAAACCCGCCTGTACCAGCATTGTGTTGATCCTGTCAGGTCCGGCCAGGCTTTGCGGATCGTCAAGGATCATGGTGCCATTTAGAGGCGCGTGTAAGGCAAACCCGGCAGATGATAGTATTTGCGCGGCTCCCGGATTGTCACGGGTTTGAACCAGCAGACGGCGCAGACGGTTCTTTTCCAACTCATCAATGTTCATCTCCTGCAGCAGGCGCCCGTTATGGATGATGCCGATACGCTGCGCCATACGCGATACCTCAGCCAGAATGTGGCTGGACATGAAGACCGTTGTGCCATGTTCACGGGTCATTTCCTGCAACATTTCGCGGATCTCCACGATCCCAGCCGGGTCAAGTCCGTTGGCGGGTTCATCCAGGAACAAAAGCCGGGGCCGGTGGATCATCGCTTTGGCCAATCCCAGCCGCTGAACATTGCCCAGAGACAGATTTCCGGCGCGTATGTCGGCATATTTCTGTAAACTCAGACGTTCAATCACTTCGGATATGGCGGAAACCGAGGTGCCCGGGTGCAAACGGCGGGCGACATCGAGATTCTCATAAACGCTCAATTCAGGGTAGGCATGAGGTGTTTCCACCAGATAACCCACATCCTTCCAGGGTTTGCTTGATCCCAACTCCACCCGCGTGCCCAGTACGTCGGCGTACCCGGTGGTGGGACGGATCATCCCCAGCAGCATACGGATGGTGGTCGTCTTTCCGGCGCCATTCAGCCCCAGAAAGGCATAAATCTCGCTCTCGGCCACACGCAGTGACAGGTTTTCCACCGCGCTGACTTTTCCGTATTGTTTTCCGAGGTTTTGTGTTTCAATCAGATTCATTCTTGCTTCCCTTCTTATTTTTCCAACCGGCGCGCCCGGTTATTGACATTGCAATGTAACTTCACCAACGCAGTAAGCGGCGATCAACTCCAGATTGGCGTCGAGTTTTGACGTGAGGCTGATCTCACCCGGCTGTGTATCACTGAGAAAAGCGATCACCAGCGGGTACAACAGATTGACAATTTCCGCCGCCCCCACAGTCACCGGAATACCGGCTTCACGGCAGGCAGCCAGTAGTTGGTCAAAGAAACCCTCGTCACTCGCAATATGCTCGCGGAATTTTTCCGCAGGGATCTGGCGCATCAATGTTCCCAAATCACCCGCGCTGAAGAAATGCATAATCGGCAATTCGCGGAACAGGTTGAATGCTCCCTTTAGAATGCCGTAGAAACGTGCCCGCGGCGTGGGACCCTGCGTATTGATGGCTTTCATGATCTCCACCCGGCCGCGTACTTCCACTTCTTCCATGACGTCCATAAAAAGCATCTCTTTGGATTCATAGAAACGGTAGAATGCGCCTTTTGATATTCCAGCCGCCCGGGCGATCTCGTCCACATTGGTCTTCTTAAAACCATACGTGGAGAAGTGCTTCAATCCCAAATCCAGCAACCGTTTGCGGATTTCCTCTTTTTCCTGTTCAGTGAACGACCGTGTCATCCTATCTCCTATGACCCTGTGACTATTTCGGTATTTGGGTCATAGATAGTGTACCACTATTTCAGAAAAATTACAGATGACTTGCTTCCATTGACGGCCTATAATGTTGAAAACAATCAGAATCGCCTGATTGTTGTGGAGGTGAAAATGAAGCTTCGCATCTCTGCCCGATTCACGGCCGTTTTCATCCTTTTTTTAGCACTGTCCGGTTGTCTTTCTTTTATGTCCGAGCCTAATCAACCGGCCGTATTCACGCCTTCGCAAGATTCACCTGTCCCGCCAACTGCTCTCCCCGTAATTCTCCAGGGCAGGTTATTCTTTGATATTGATCTATCCGGTACGCAGAACACCGTCCCATTCCGCTATGTCAATGCGCTAGTTGACCCTGATTCCAGGGACAATAGTCAAAATCCTGACCTGCTGCGGGCGCTGGAAGCGTACAGGCTGACCAACCCGGGTGTCACCGGCAATGAAGTGATCAACCTTGCTGAACCGGGCCTATCCAATATTGAAGTTTGCGCATCAAACAATGAAGTGACCAATGTGTGTGTAGTCACCGGCGAAAAAGGTGACTTCTTCCTATCCCATGCCCTGATCAAATCCGGCGATCCGGTGGGGTTGACCTTCACCGATAAAAACAATGGACCATCTCAAAAGATGGCGTATCAAAACCGGTACGTCAGGCCGGTGACCATTCCGGCGTATGAAATGAATGGTATTAAGGTGCCGGAACAAAACCTGACACAGACCCACCTGATGAAGATATCAAACACATATTACGTGATCGCCGGAGAGAAAGATATTGTCATCGGATTGTTGCAGGGGGTACTACCCTACCCACTGGTTTCCGGAAAACCACAGATCCGGAGTTTTACCGACCATGATCCCCGCGCCGGATATGGGCTTGATTGGCGCGGAAAAACCGCGGTGATCTCTCCGGATGTTTCCCTTCAATCAGGTGAGGTTTTGGATAACCTGAACGGTGTGGATTTTACCGGTGAAGAAGGCGGCTTTGTCTATTCAGCCGGCTTCGGCATGGCGGCTATCAGGAATTTGAACGGCACACCCAATGAGATCATTGTGATGGTGGATAACTACCCCCGTCTGTTTGAATACAGTCATCTGGATACTCTGCTGATCTCCGGAACACAGGAAGTGTTCGCGGGAATGATCATCGGGACGATCGGCAAAAAAGACAGGGAATCCGGACCTCCCTATTTTCACTTTGAGGTGGGAAATTCCGGGGTGGACCCGTTCGGACACCCCGCTGGAAAATATGGGCAATTATGGACGAGGGCATTCTCGCCGCTGGAGTTCCCATAAAAGAAAAACCGCCGGCTAAGTTGCCGGCGGTCAAATGTTTCTATATCTGTTGGATCAGGCTTCCGCGTTGGTGCCTTCCACGGGGATATCTTTCACTGCTGATTTTTTGGTCGTCTTTTTGGGTTCCATCTTGATACGGTGTTTCCGTTCCACAGGCGGATGCAACGCAACGTCCAGCACCTGGTCCATGTGAGTCACCGGAATGACCTTGATATCGGAGAGTACCTTTTTAGGAACATCCACCAGGTCTTTCATGTTACGTTCCGGCAGCAGCACGCGCTTTAACCCGCTGCGGTGGGCGGCAAGGATCTTTTCCTTCAACCCGCCAATGGGTAATACCCGGCCGCGAAGGGTGATCTCGCCCGTCATCCCAACATCCTTGTAGATCGGCCGCTCGGTGAACGCGGAGATCAATGATGTGGCGATGGTGATACCCGCGCTGGGCCCGTCTTTCGGGATGGCGCCTTCGGGAATATGGATATGGATATCCAGGTGTTCAAATTCACCGGGATCGATATCCAGTTCACGGCAGCGGCTCTTGAGGTATGAGAAAGCCGCCTGCGCGGATTCCTGCATTACCTCGCCCACCTGACCGGTGATCTGCAGGTTCCCCTTGCCTTCCATGATCAGCACTTCCACCGGCATGATCTCGCCGCCGTTTTCCGTCCAGGCTATGGCCGTAGCCACGCCCACTTCGTCAGTGCGTTCGGCTTCGGTCAACAGGAATTCGGGAGGTCCCAGGAATTTTTCCACGATCGGCGGGGTGATATGCCGGGGATATTTTTTCTTCTCTGATTTCATTCGGGCTACTTTGCGGCAGGTACGCCCGATCTCACGTTCCAGGTTGCGCACACCGGCTTCGTAGGTGTACTCACGCACGATCTTACGTAACGCGACTTCCTGAATGGTCGTTTCACCTTCATCCAACCCGCTTTCTTCCATCTGGCGGGGGATGAGGAACCGGCGGGCAATTTCGACCTTTTCTTCTTCAATGTAACCGGGAAATTCGATCATTTCCATACGGTCCAATAGCGCCGGGGGAATGGTGCCAACGCTGTTTGCCGTGGTGATGAACATAACCTTGGAAAGGTCGAATGACAATTCCAGATAGTGGTCCGAGAATGAATTGTTCTGTTCGGGATCGAGCACTTCGAGCAGCGCTGCCGACGGGTCGCCCCGGAAGTCGGCACCCAGTTTGTCGATCTCATCCAGCATGAACAGCGGGTTGATGGAACCGGCACGGCGCATAGTTTGCAGGATGCGCCCGGGGAGCGCGCCGATATACGTACGCCGGTGGCCGCGGATCTCCGCCTCATCGCGCACGCCGCCCAGTGAAAGGCGCACGAACTTTCGCCCCAGCGCCTCGGCAATGGACCGCCCTAACGAAGTCTTTCCGGTACCCGGAGGTCCGACAAAACACAGGATGGGCTGCCGGTCTTTTTTGGGTTTCAGGCTGCGGACGGCAATGTACTCCAGAATACGGTCTTTGGCTTTACCCAGGCCGTAATGGTAGTTATCCAATATCTTTGCCGCGTGTTTGACGTCAAGGTTGTCTTCGGTGGCGGTATTCCACGGCAATTCCAATATCCAGTCCAGATAGGTGCGGATGATGCCCACTTCGGGCGCCATCTGCGGCATCTGGTTCAACCGCTCGATCTCTTTCAGAGCGGCGGTTTTGGCTTCTGCCGGCAATTCCGCGGTCTGGATTTTTTCTTTTAGTTCATTGATCTCGCGCGTCCAGATGTCGCCTTCACCCAGTTCTGTCTGAATGGCTTTCATCTGCTCGCGCAGGTAAAAT
>CAYOKC010000116.1:0-6994 GCA_964404415.1 uncultured Leptolinea sp.
CCTCAGGGGTTCGGATTCAACAAGAAGAACTTATATCTCCGCGCAGTACACGCAGCCGCGTTTTTCCGCTTCCACGATCGCCTGGTCGGCAGACCAGAAGAAATTCTCAGGGCCGATCATCGTATCCAACCCGCCGCGTGACAGCATGGTCTGCACACCGGGCTGCACGCTGGCCAGCATCAGCACTGTGCCGGATTTCCTCAAATTCTGGTACAGCGTGGTCAACGACTGCAACCCTGAGGTATCGATCAACGGCACGCCGCGCATCGAAAGGATCAGCGCGTGGGTATTGGTCAACCCGGTGAAGGCTTCGTTGAAGTTTCCGGTGGCGGCAAAGAACAGCGGGCCGGTTAGGTACGCCACCCTGACGTGCTTGCAGTGACCGGCGTTCTCGATGCCGCGCCCGCGCAGCTTTTCAGGGTCAACTTCCTGGATCTGGATGTCAATGCTTGAACTGTCATTCAAGAAGACCAGTGCCGAAAGGAACGCGCCGATCATGATGGCCTGGGTCAGGTCAAGCGCCACGGTAGCCAGGAGGGTGATGGTGAAGGTGATGATGGCCGTCTTGAATTTATTGTGGAAGATGTAGTGGATGGATTCCCATTCGTTCATCCGCCACGCGGTGACCACCAGCACGCCGGCCAGCGCGGCCAGCGGAATGCGGGACATCACCGGCGCGAGGAAGAACATGGACGCGGTGAGAATCAGCGCGTGGACAATGCTGACCACGCGCGTCTTGCCGCCCGATTTGATTCCCACGCTGCTTCGCGCGATGGCAGCCGTCGCCGGAACGCCGCCGAAGAACGGGATGACAATATTGCCCACGCCCTGGGCGATCAATTCCTGGTTGGCCTGCAGGCGGATGCCGGTCATATTGCTGGCCACCGCGCCGCACAGCAGACTTTCAATGGCGCCGAGCGCCGTGATTGTCAGGGCCGGTCCCACGAATTCGGACAGGTTCCCCCACGGAATGGACTGCAAATTCAAACGGTCCGCCAGGATCAGGGTCTGCGGAATTTCACCGATGACGGCCACCGGCCAGTTTACCAACGCGTTCACCAGGGTGGCTACGATGATCCCCAGCAGCGACGACGGGAAATGGGCGTTCCATTTTTTCGGCCAGAAGACCATAATGGCGATCACCAGACCGGCCAGCACCAGGGTGTGCCAGTCGGGGGTGAACCCGCCTTTGAAATACCCCAGCAGTTTGAGGGCGGATGAATCGTTGGCGGGGGTTTTGACACCAAGAAGGTTGTCAATTTGACCGATGGCGATGATGGTGGCAATACCAGAGGTGAAGCCGGTGATCACAGGCGCCGGGATGAAGGCAATGAACCGCCCCAACCGCAACAGTCCGATGATCAGCAGAGCAATACCGGCCATTAGCCCGGCCATCCACACGCCGGTCAACCCGTACTTTTGCGTAAGCACGATCAAGACGGCGCTCATGGCGCCTGTGGGGCCGGAGATCTGGTAGGGCGCGCCCGAAAGCCCGCCGATGATCAACCCGGCCAGAATAGCGGTGACCATACCCGCGGAGGCCGTGGCTCCTGATACCACGCCAAAAGCCAACGCCAGGGGCAGCGCCACGGCGGCAACCGTCAACCCGGCCAGCAGGTCTTGCTGGAATTTCGCCGCCGAATAGCCGCTGAATTCCGCTTTATACATCTGGATCAAATTTTTTCGTGTCATGTCTCTTCCCATGGAAAATAAGCCATTTGGGGATGGCTTGTGTGATCTATGAAATACTGGTTCGTCTTCTTCTTTTCAGCCGTGTTTTCACAGCGCATCCAACCTGGTCTTCAGGCGCGTTGTGAAGGGCTGCTATGGGCAAATTCCTGTAGATGAACCGGTCAAAATGGAGTGGGACTCCCCGCTGGATATTGACCGGAGGGTTCTGTCAAACGGTATGACGCGTAGGACGCGCGCAAGTGTATCACTTAATCCGGCAGGCGAACAGGAACCGCATCCTATCGGGGAGAGACTACTTCACGCTTACCGGCAGCGGAGGGCAGGCCGTGGTTTATTGCTCCCCCTTAAAATTCGTGTCAAACGTACGCGAGACGCACTCCGCTAAAAGCACTTTTATCACTGGAAATCCGCCTCCATGATGGGTACGATGTACCCGGCTCACACGTCAGAAAGAATCACCAAAACGGAATACCAGGAGGCAGGGTAATGATGGAGAAGTTTAAACCAACCCGCAACATGGCGCTGGAACTGGTACGTGTAACCGAGGCCGCCGCACTGGCTGCCGGCCGTCACATGGGGCGGGGGGAAAAGGAAGAAGCAGACAAAGCCGCGGTGGATGCCATGCGGTTGATCATGAACACTATTCCCATGGAAGGGAAAGTAATTATCGGTGAAGGGGAGAAGGATGAAGCCCCCATGCTGTTTAACGGAGAAATACTGGGAACAGGCGAACCGCCGTTGGTGGATATCGCCGTCGATCCCATTGATGGCACCCGCCCGCTGGCCAACGGGATGAACAATTCCATCGCCACCGTGGCCGTGGCTCCGCGCGGGACGATGTTCAACCCGGGCCCTTTCCTTTATATGAATAAGATCGCCGTGGGACCTGAAGCGAAGGACATGATCGATATCAACGCGCCGGTGTGCCACAACCTGAAACGCATCGCGAAGGTTCTGGATAAGGATGTGGAAGATATCACCGTGGTCATTCTGGACCGGCCGCGCCACGCGGAGTTGATCGCTGAAGTGCGAAAATGCGGCGCGCGCATCCGCCAGATCCCGGATGGTGATGTGGCCGGCGCGCTGATGACAGCCTGGCCGGATTCACATATCGACGTGCTGATGGGCGTGGGCGGAACCCCCGAAGGTGTTCTGGCAGCCTGCGCGCTGCGCGCCATGGGCGGCGCCATTCAGGGCAAACTGGTGGTGCGCAACGAAGACGAACGCCGCCGCGGTTTGGAGTTGGGGTATGACCTTGACCGTGTGTTGACCATCGATGACCTGGTCTCGTCAGAGGATGTGTTCTTCGCTGCTACCGGGATCACCAATGGCGACCTGCTGCAGGGTGTGAGTTATACCCGCGATGGCGCCCGCACCGATAGCCTTGTGATGCGCGGGCTGACGGGCACCGTGCGCGAGATCATCTCGTCACACCGGCTCGAGAAGCTGTCAAAGATCAGCCCGATCCAGTATTAGCCGGCGCAGGTGTCTCCGCCGGCTGAGCCTGTCGAAGCCAGAAACCTTCAGTCTTCCAGCAGTACCAGGAAGCCCAGCAGCCCCATATTGGCAAACAGCAGCGGCGCCAGAATGGGGGCGCCGCGCAGGAAGCGTTCCATAATAAACACGTACTGGCCGGTCATGTTGGTGTAGAAATGCAGAACCGCGCCGGTAAGGCCGACGGCTACCAGCAGCGCCAGTGACGCGATATACGTCCATCGGTCACCGTTGGAAGGCCGCGGATGGAAGCCCATCACCAGCGCCACAAATGTGCTGAACAGGCCGGCGAAGGTGGGCAGCCACAGCCACGGATTAACGAAGTTCGTGCGCGCGTGGTCCATCACACTCGAGATGACCGTCACCAGGATGAACACGGCCGTCAACAGGTAATACGCCCTGGTCTTGGAAAGCGGCATGCGCAGGGTTCGCTTACCGAGCAGGCGCAATTCACCCGAGCCGGGCGTTACCTCTTCCCAGGCGGCAGAAATACCCAGCACCGCCACCACCAGAAAGGTGAGGGGACCGAGCAGCGGAGGCGCCCATAACAGCACCTCATTGGGGACGACGATACCGCCGCCGGCAGTGGGCAGAAACGCCCGGCGCAGGTGAAAGTATGATCCCAGCACACCCACAACAATACAGGCGAAAAACACCCCGGTGGCGATCAGGTTGGCCGCCGGCCGGTTGCGGATGGCTACCCACCCGGCAAGCAGCAACACCGCGCCGGCGATCGGGCAGAAGATGATGGGGATCCACTCGTAGGGCACGATCGTACCGCTCAGGTTGTGGGCCAGGTAGATATCAATGCCAAGGAAAAACACGTTGACCGCGGCCAACGTCAACATGGCCTGATCGCGGGTAAAGGGCAGGCGCCAGCGCCGTAGCAGCGGCACCAGGTCTGCCAGCGGGTAAGAGGTGGTCACGGTGTTCACGGGGCGGGTGCGGGTTGGGCCGGAACCTGCATGAGTTCGCGGGCGTCCATACGCAGGGTGGCCAGGGCTTTGATCACTTCATACGCGCCGTGCCACTGCGTGTAATCCGGTCCCTGCATCCAGGCGCCGAATTTCGCGGTGCGTCCCCAGTGGTGCCACAGTTCATAGTGTTCATACTCGATCGGTTCGTCGAACTGGGCCGGGGTGATCAGATTGGCGTCTTTCAGCGGTTGGATGATCTCATTCGATTCCTTGACCATCGAGTTGACTTTCAAGGTCAATTTGTCGGCATCGGTATAGAAATTGGTGATGAAATTCTTGTTGTGGCATTCATAACACACCGATTGCATGCGCGACATATTGTCCTGCCAGGCCGGCCGGCGTTCAGACGTGGCAGAGAACAGGTACCACGTAAGGCGGTCGCCTGAATCATGCGTGGTGCCCGTGCCGCCGAACCCGCTGAAGTGGCAGGTGGCGCAGGTGGGGGCGGGGAAGTCAGAAGAATCCAGTGTACCGGTTTCGGCTTCCCAGTTCCAGGTGTCACCGCGCGTAGAGTAGGCAACGCCATGCGGGCTCTCATGGTAGATCTCCCATTGCGGGTGATCCGGGCCGATGTGGCACTGGTTGCAGGTCTCCGGTTTGCGTGCCTGTTCGAGGCTGAATTCATGGCGGATATGGCAGCTCTGGCAGCGCCCGGTTGACCCGTCCGGTGACGGACGTCCGATATTGTGGCATGTCTCACAGGCGAAACGGGTGATCTCAGGACCTTCCAGTTCGGCGATCACATTGCGCGCTTTATCCGGCGCGTACATTCCCTCGGGGATGGCCTGGAATTGCGCCATCTGCGCGGGTGTCAGGTCTTTGGTGCCGGCTACCGCCACATAAGAAGGAAGGCCGTGGCGGCTTTGCTCATATTGCGCCACTTCAGCCTGATGGCAGCTCCGGCAGGTGTTGGAGGTGGGGGAACTGAGGACATACGTCCCCTGGTGCTCAACGGCGCCCGGATAATCTTTGGCTACTTCATGGCAGTTCCGGCAGGTGACTTTTGCCTCGGCCATGGTGGATGAGCCGTACTGGTGCACAATTCCCGGGCTGGCATTGTTGTGGCAGGTGACGCAGGTATCATCTGAAGCAGCCAGCGCGTTCGGACGGGCTTCCACGGTTTTGTGGACGGCCGGCGCCGACGTCAACCGGAAGATGAAGATCACACCGGCAAGGACGAGAACCGTCACCAGACCGATGACCAGGCTCAAAGGCCAGACACGCCGGCCGGATGATTCCGCGGATGTATGTGAACTATCCATATTATTGATCTCCTGCAAACCGTAGGGGATTCGTGGTACTTAATGGTCTCTTAATAATAATGAAAGCGCCGAGGAATTGCAATCGGTTTTCCTATAATAGAGGTCATGGAAACCGCGGATTCTGTCAACAAGACGGCCGGTATGGGGTAAAATTTTCTTACCATCAACGTTCATTCCAACATCGGGGAGTACGGCATGCAAATACATCTGGTCGGGGGTTTCACCGGCAGTGGAAAAACAACCGCCATTCTGTCGGCCTGCCGGTCTCTCGCTGCCCGGAAGATCACGGCCGGTGTGGTCACCAACGACGCGGGGAAATACCTGGTGGATACCGCCTTTTTTGACTGGCAAAAAGTGCCGGCTGTTCAGGTGACCGGCGGTTGTGTGTGCTGCAATTATGACGAATTTCTCACCCGGCTGGAGCAATTGGACCGCGCCGTGCAACCAGAGGTGGTCTTTGTGGAAACCGACGGCACCTGCGCCGATCTGGTGGCCACGGTGGTCAAACCGCTGGATGAACTGCGCAAGAATGCCGTGGAAAAGGTCACCCTGACGGTGTTTGCCGATTGCCGGCTGGTCACCCAGTGGCTGGCTGGTGAACCATTACCGTTCGATAACCCGGCAATGTATGTGTACGGCCGGCAGTTGGACGAAGCCGGCTTGATCATGCTCAATAAGCGCGACCTGATCTCGCCAGATAAAGCCCGCCTGGCGCTGGATATGGGACGCAGCGGTTTTCCCGGCAAACAGGTGCGCCTGCACAACGCCTTTGACGCGCTGAATACTGACGCGTGGCTGGATGACTTGAACGGGATGTCACGGCGCGAAACGCCGATGAATTCGCTCCTGATCGATTACACCCGTTATGCCGGGGGTGAAGCAACCATCGGCCGGGTGGACTCGCAGCTTACCTTCAGCGCGCCGTCACCTGTTGACCTGCGCGGCCTGATGGTGGACTGGATCGCCGGTTTGAATAAAGAGATCCGGATGCGCGAAATCGGGCTGGGTCACCTGAAGATGCTGATCCGCACCGGGCACACGCGGGCAAGGATCGGTCTGACGGCGGGTGACGCGGCTGCCTGGCGCGCGCAGATCCCGGATATGCACGGCAAAGAACTGGTTGCCCTGGTGAACGCGCGCATGGAAGCTGAACCGGCTGTGATCCGTGAATTACTGGTCAACGCGGCCAACGCGGCGGCAGTCAACGCGAAGTGCGGGATGGAAGAGAAAGACACCGACGCGTACGTCCCGGCGTACCCGAAGCCGAAACGCAGGGTTCCATAGCGTTTTGTAAATTCCCGTTTATTCATAAACTCTGCCTGAATTAAACATAAACACCTGTAGGGGTGGATCGCATCCACCCCGGGCATGTTCAGGAATGATTCATATGTTCGCGTAATCACGCTGTGGTTGATGCGGCGGGAATTGTGTCTGATGCACATGGACGGATTAATCCCCCGCCGGCATCAACCCTACCGGAAAATTCTTTTTATCGGGCTGATTTCATTTTGCATTATGCATCCGTAGGGGTGGATCGCATCCACCCCGGGCATGTTCAGGAATGATTCA
>CAYOKC010000116.1:7094-12145 GCA_964404415.1 uncultured Leptolinea sp.
TATGCATCCGTAGGGGTGGATCGCATCCACCCCGGGCATGTTCAGGAATGATTCATATGTTCGCGTAATCACGCTGTGGTTGATGCGGCGGGAATTGTGTCTGATGCACATGGACGGATTAATCCCCCGCCGGCATCAACCCTACCGGAAAATTCTTTTTATCGGGCTGATTTCATTTTGCATTATGCATCCGTAGGGGTGGATCGCATCCACCCCGGGCATGTTCAGGAATGATTCACATGTTTGGGTAATCAGGCCATGGAGGGTTGAACGCGCTTATATGAAGGTTAAGGATCGCCTTTGAATAATTTCATTAACCGGGCGTTCAACCCACCCAATAAATTCGCAGATGAAGAGTCATATGGTTATGGTAGGGTAGATACAAGCGGGAGGATATGTGACCGCGATTATTGACATAAATCCGCTTGTATCTACCGCGGGGAAATTCGGGTGAGTTTCATCGGACAGGCAACCTTCCCGGCAGGTTGTGGTGGGTTGAACGCGCTTATATGAAGGTTAAGGATCGCCTTTGAATAATTTCATTAACCGGGCGTTCAACCCACCCTATATTTCGGACTGTCAGGCGCGTCTGGACGCATAATTTCCCGCCGGCATCACCCCTGCAAGCGGCAATTTTTATTGGTGATAACCTGGATCAACCTTATAAAAACCCTAAGGACCTCAAAGACCCTTAGGGTTTGGTGCTTCGTCTATCAATAAAATCCGAAGTAATATTACTTCGCGTCCAGCATTGACTGCAACGCCGTTTTCAAGGTTGAAAATTCCAACCCCTTCGCGCTGGCAAAATCTTTGACCGCAATCGCGGGATCCGAAACGGGTTCACCGATGGCTGCCTGAATGTCTTCCGCGCTCAGGCCCATATCCATCAACTGCTGAAAGGTCGTCTTTCCGGTGATCGTCCCGGCGGGCGTCACATGTTCCGTGGCGGCGGCTGCCGGAGTGGGGGATAGGGTTGCTTCCACCACGGGCGCGGATGTATCCGAAACTGGCTGCTCCTCCGTGAGCGTATGCGTTGACAGGAATTCCGCCTGATCCGCCGTCATTTTCCCGCCGGCTTTCAACACCGCGGCCGCTTCCGGGAACAGGTAGGTCTCTTCATTGGACGCCAGGTCATACGGCAGCCCCAGGTAGAAGGCAGTGAACAGGCGCACGGAGCCGGTGCCCATTTCGACCGCCAGCCCTTCGTATAGCGTTTCCAGTGAATTTACCTTGACGGCGGCTACGTCACCACCGGCCGGCAGACGGAACGCGGCCTGCAAGTCAGCCAGCGGGATGCCAAAGTTCTTGTTGATGTCACCAAAGGTGTACGATCCGCGGATATCAGCCGGGTTGTACTGCCCCGCGGCTTCCCCTTCGGTGTAGCGGGCAGGAATTTTTGATGATTCTGTCTGCCACCAGTTCATGGCTGATGTGACGGCAATACCGCCGAATAAAATGGTAAAGATCAAGATACCCAGGGGGATGGATTTGAGTCTCATCGTACCTACTCTCCCTTTTTCTCAGATTGGAAGCCCGCGGTGGCAAACACAACCGTGGAGTTGACCGGGCAGTGGGCTTCGGAGGTGCATTCCAGGCAGGAGATACACTGATGGTCGCGTACCACCGATTTTGAGCTGACGTCGATATTCATCGGGCAGTTTCTGTCACACGCGCCGCACAACGTACAGGTGGATTCCTGCCGCCGTATGCCGAACACACGCACCAGGTTGAACAACCCCAGCACAGCGCCGTAGGGGCAGGCGTACTTGCACCAGGGGCGCTCCACAAAGAGGGAAGCCAGCAAAGTCACACCGAGCACGATCAATCCGCCCACCGCCACTTCGCTCGTCCAGAAGTTGAACAGGGCATAATACGGGTCAATATTGGCGAAAACCAGTGTCCCCGAGGTAGCCGTCATGTAGACCACCCAGCCAAGCACCAGGTAACGCAGATAGCGCAGAACCCGATCAACTCGGGCGGGGATGAAGTGGTTGTAGCGTTTCTTGCCGAACAACTTGCGTCCCAATCCGGCGAACCATTCCTGCACGGTGCCCAGCGGGCAAACCCAGCCGCAGAACACCGGGCCGAACAGCAGTGCCAGCAGGAAGCCGATGATCATCAGGATGAAGGAGCTTTCGTGGATCTTCTGGACGAACGTTCCGGCTGTGGCGTACTGGTAGATGGATACCACGCCCCCGAACGGGCACAGGGCGTGAAGTGACGCGTTCGCCAGGAACGGGATCGAAAGGCCTGATTCGGCCAGTGTATGGCCGATCGAAATAAGCGCGATGAGCCCGAAAAAGAAAACCTGCGCGAACCGGCGTACCCAGATCTTCTTGCGGAAGAATTTATTACCAGACATAGTCATTTGTTTTCCCTTACCTTAAGTTTGGATGAACAATGAAATTTTGCCTGAAACCTGTGAAGAAGATATGAAGAAAAGCGATTAATCAGGCAAAAATCCTGATCTTAATAAACATTTTATATCGAAACAGGTTCCAGCGGGTGACAGGCCTGGTAAAGTTGCTCCGGCAGAAGCTGACTGGAAAAGTATTAAAGGAAAGACCGCCAGCCCGTGAGTCAAAACCCTTCAGAACTGATAGGCCGGTTATCTACCAATTTCGACTGTTCACCGTTAGAATTGGGCGCATGAGCGAAGCATTGGATTACCATAAGAATCCCGGCAGGCCCGGTAAGCTGGGCGTTACCGCCACAAAACCATTGAACAACCAACATGACCTGAGCCTGGCGTACACACCCGGCGTGGCGGAACCCGTGCTCGAGATCGCCCGCGATCCGGACCTGGCGTATGATTACACCAACCGCGGCAACCTTGTGGCGGTGATCAGCAACGGCACCGCCATCCTGGGTCTGGGTGACCGCGGGGCGTTGGCATCAAAACCGGTTATGGAAGGCAAGGCGGTCCTCTTCAAGAAATTCGCCGGTGTTGACGCCATCGACATCGAGGTGGATTCAATAGATCCGGAAGAAATAATTCGCATAGTCACTAAAATATCACCCAGTTTTGGCGGCATCAACCTTGAAGATATCAAAGCGCCGGAATGCTTCCAGATTGAGCGTGAATTGATCAAGGCGCTGGATATCCCCGTGTTCCACGATGACCAGCACGGCACGGCAATCATCGTCACCGCCGGGCTGACCAACGCGCTGGAACTGGCTGGCAAAAAGAAAGAAGATATCCGTGTGGTATTCAGCGGGGCAGGGGCGGCCGCCGTGGCCACCGCCAACCTGCTGGTGGAATTCGGTGTTCCGCGCGCCAACATCTGGATGAACGACGTCAACGGACTGCTGTATAACGGCCGTGAGCAGGGTATGTTCCCCGAACAGGCCGTCTTCGCGCAGGGTGACCGCGCGCTGACCCTGGCGGACCAACTGCAGGGCGCCGATGTGTTCATCGGCCTCTCCGCCGCCAATATTCTCAGCGGTGACATGCTAAAACGTATGAGCGCGAACCCGGTCATCTTTGCCATGGCCAACCCTGTCCCCGAAATTGGCTGGGACGAAGCCCGCGCCGCCCGGCCAGACGCCCTGCTGGCCAATGGCCGTTCAGACAGCCCCAACCAGGTGAACAACCTGCTGGCATTCCCGTATATTTTCCGCGCGGCGCTGGATTGCCGCGCCCGGCATATCAATTCCAGCATGAAGCTGGCCGCCTCGCGCGCCCTGGCAGACCTGTGCCGCGCGCCCGTTTCGAAAGACGTGCTGGCGGCATACAATTTGCACCACCTTGAATACGGCCGCGATTGGTTCATCCCCAAGCCTCTGGACCGCCGGCTGTATGTTGAATTGCCTCCCGTCATCGTCAAAACGGCGGTGGAGAGTGGAGAGGCGCGTATCCGGTTGGATGAATCGTCCTACCGGGATCGTTTGCTGCAAGAACAGGAAGTCCTGTAATTTCCATTACCCGCGGGGTGAGCCGATGGCCCAGTCTGACAATCCAAGCCCGAAAATGCAATTGCCCGAACTATGGGCGGAAAAAATGAGCTGCCCGGTTTGCGGCAGCCGTCCGCTCGGGGTATTCCATCCCTCCAACCACGCGGACCGGTTTGCCTGTGGTTCCTGCGAAACATCGTTTGAACTGGAAGATGCCGGCAAACGCCTGCGTTTCGTCACCCTGCCGCAAGGGATGACCCCCTGGATGCGCGGTCAATGGGTGTTGCTGGATGAAGCCCTTGCCTCGTTTGAACTGGCCCGCAACGGGCTTGATATCACGATGGGCGATGAAACACCGGCTTCACCGGAAACCCCGGCGCAACCGGCAGTCAGTCAACCGGTTTCAGCGCAGGAATCCGCGCCTGAAGCGCCCTCCGCGGCACCTGCACCCTCGCCGGTTACTCCGGCCGCCGATGCACCAGCCGTGCCTCCGCCTGCCGCGCCTGTAGTAGAAGAACCTGTCGCTCTTGAATCGATCAAATCAGAACCGCCGGTTGTGGAAGAGAAGCCCGTTCCGCGAAAACGTGAATTGCACGATCCATTCCCTGAACTGAATATTTCGCAGGAAGAGCTGACCACCGGCCCATACCTGCTTTTCGCGTCTGACCGCACCGAGAAGAAACCGGGCGGCACGTCGCCATTTTACGAGGAAGATTTCTCCGAAGAGGTGGTGGTTCCGGATGCCCGTCCAGCCGAACCCCCAGTCCCCGAACCTGAACCGGAAAAAGACGCCTGGAAAGATAAAGAACTGGCGCGGGTCCAGGATGCCCTGGTCAACCCGCCAGCCAGTGACTTTGCCGGCAACCTCACCCCACCCAAACCCTGGGAGCCTTCGGAATCTGAGAAAGCCCTGGCCAACAATCTGCCGGCGCGCGCGGCCGAACCTGTTCCCACCATTCCTGTTGACCGCACGCCGCCGGAACCTGTCAAACTGAATGAGGTTGACTATTCCTCGGTGGAATATGAGCCGCCCGTTCGCCCGCTGGAAGATACCCCGCCCGCCATCATTGAAACCCCGAAACCCCAACCGGCCATTATTGGTGAAACAACCCACGGCGACGAAATGGACGACCTGCGTACCCACATAACCGGCACAA
>CAYOKC010000117.1:0-12041 GCA_964404415.1 uncultured Leptolinea sp.
CCAACTTTTGGGGTGCAGTTCACATGACCCAACCTACGTCATCCTGACACCCGTGGGGGCGGAAGGATCTCAGCCGGAGTGTAAGGAAATGCGTCCAATCACGGACGGCATACAGGATGTGTTAGATGCTTCCCTTCGGTCAGCATGACAGAAGAGGGCTTACCACTTCTCGTAGTGGATGCGTTCCGGTTTAAAGCGGTGGGGCGGAAGCTTCTTTTCATTCGGTCGGCCCATAGCCACAAGTGATAGCGGGTGAACCGTCAACGGGAGGTCGAACAACTTCCGGATCAACGGGATGCGGTCAATCTCAGGGTGCAGCCCGATCCATACAGCGCCCAGTCCCAGCCCATGCGCGGCAATCAGAATGTTTTCGGTGGCGGCGGCGCAATCCTGCGGCCATCGCCCCGGGTGGTTTTCTAGTTTCTCGTCGGCACAAACCAGAATGGAGACCTGCGCGTTGGGCAGCATACCGGCATACGGGTGCATGCGGGCGACCTCATCCATCGTATTGTGATCACGGATCACTATGAAATGCCACGGACGGGCATTCCCCGATGACGGCGCGGCCATGGCAGCTTGAAGAATTAATTCAACCTCTTCATCGGTTACCGGCTCTGTTGTGTATTTCCGGATACTGCGGCGTGAAAGTATGGCTTCCAGAACGTCCATTTATTCCTCCGATTTTTTTATGGCTTCCACCGGGGTTACTGATCCATAAATTACCGAAAGCATTCCTGAAAGGTAGCGGTCCATCGTCCAGAGGTTGGCATACACCATATTACGGATGATGGGCCCGGAAAGCGTATCATTTTCCACATTGATGCTGGTTTTATATCGGACTTCGCCATCGCCGAAGTCCATCTCAAAATTCCCGACTTTAAGCCCGTAATTGGCACGGGTAAGAAATTCCGCCATATCGAAGCGTTTATCTTCGGGAACATTTACCGGGAGAACAGAGAAGAAAAAGAAAATAGGCTGTTCTTCATGAATCTGCGCGTAACAAGACCATTTTCCATTTTTCCCCTGAAAGGTCATCTGCAGAATGGGTTGATTACCAAGCTGCAGGTAATACCATTCATCATCGGTGAAAAATTTTTGAATAATGGGAAACAGATCATTCATGGTACTTCATTCTATCATAGGGATAAAAATGGAAAAACCTCAGGTAAAACCTGAATATAAGTTTTCTAAAATAAGATAAAAATGCTAAGAGTTTTCTCATAATAGCCGGTTGCAGAGTGTTTATTTCGGATTATTCAATTGGCAAGTATGGTAAGATACTCCGCAATAGTGGTTCAGATGCTGACATATGTAGTGGGACGCGTTGCGGGTGAAAAGGCAGCATGCTATAATTTTGTTTGGATCGGGAAATCTCTTTCTGATTTTGTCCATCCGGTCTTTTCCCGGGCACACGCCTCAAATCTCCCACGTACTATAAAACAACTTTCTACTACAAGACCCGTACATCAAGTAGGGGTAATTTCCTATTTCTCCCTTTCAGAAGAGACTATCATATGACCATGAATGTCCATGAATTGGAAAACCTGTCCCTTTCAAAACTTCGGGAAGTCGGGAAGGATTTCAATGTTCCCAACGCGTCACGCCTGAAGAAAGAAAATTTGATCCTGAAAATCCGTCAGAATGAAGCCGCGCAGGAAGGTCTTGAAGTGCGGGGAGGTATTCTGGAAGTGCTCCAGGAAGGGATAGGATTCCTTCGACAAAATTATGCCATCGGACCGGAAGATGTATATGTCTCACAGGCACAGCTCCGGCGGTATGACCTGCGCAGCGGTGACTTCATCATCGGGCAGGTGCGGCCCCCGCGGGAATCGGAACGTCACTACGGCCTTTTAAAGGTGGAAACCATCAACGGAATTCCATCAGAAGACCTGCAGTCCCGCCGCCGGTTTGAAGACCTGACGCCCATCTTCCCGGATAAACGCTATGACCTGGAAACCGACCGGTCAATCCTTTCTACCCGGTTGATCAACCTGGTCTCACCCATTGGCCGGGGGCAGCGAGGGATGATCGTTTCACCGCCAAAAGCGGGTAAGACGACCATTATGAAGCAGGTTGCCAACGGCATATCCACCAATTATCCGGATGTTCACCTGATCATCACGCTTATCGGCGAACGCCCGGAAGAAGTGACAGATATGGACCGCTCGGTGGATGCCGAAGTTGTGTCATCCACGTTTGATGAACAGGTCACGTCACATGTGCGCGCCGCTGAAATTGCCCTTGACCGGGCCAAACGGCTGGTCGAGATGGGGCGCGATGTGGTTATACTGATGGACTCGCTAACCAGGCTCGCAAGGGCTTATAATCTGGTGGTAAATCCATCCGGCCGAACGCTCTCCGGCGGTATGGACCCCACCGCGCTTTATCCGCCTAAACGGTTCTTCGGCGCGGCCCGTAATCTGGAAGAAGGTGGATCGCTGACCATCATCTCCACCGCGCTGGTGGATACCGGCTCTCGGTTGGACGATGTGGTGTATGAAGAGTTCAAAGGTACCGGTAATATGGAATTGCATCTTTCCCGCCGGCTGCAGGAAAGGCGGGTTTTTCCGGCAATTGATATCGAACGGTCGTCAACGCGCCGTGAAGAGTTATTGCTCGGACCTGATATACTTCAGAGAGCCTGGTTGATGCGGCGCATGTATCTGCAAATGATCGCTCCCCCGCCGCAGGGCGCTGGTATGGATCCTTCAGTTGGAACTGAAGCCATTCTGCAGCGGATGACCCGTACGAAGACCAACCAGGAGTTTCTGGAAAATTTGACGGAGGATACGTGAAATTAAAATTCGCAACCCGTGAAAAGCCAACCGGGGAACCGCAGGAAAAGGTTCATAAACCGGCTGTAAATTGGCTATCAGGTATAAGTTGGGGGGTTGCGCTGGTCATGATCGGTTTAACGGTATTCGTGGGATCAAAGCGGATACCGGGTCTTGTATTTACCGAAGCACCATTGCCAACTCCCACACCGGTTTCCCCTATTCCGCAGGGAAGCGGTGGAGCCCCGCATATGCCCTCCCTTTCCGCTGCCAATGTTTCATATGTGGCGCGGCAAGCGGATTCACACACACAAAAGCCGGATAGGCCGCTGGATAAAGTCCAGCACTATGTGGTGGAAAAGGGAGATTCAGTCTTCTCCATCTCCCGCCAGTTTGACCTGCAGCCCGAATCCATCCTCTGGGCGAATTTTGACACCCTGCAGGACGACCCGCAAATGCTTTCTGTGGGTATCAACTTGAACATTCCGCCAACCGATGGCGTGTATTACAAGGTAAAAAAGAACGATACACTCGAAAAAATTGCTGCCACATACCGGGTGTATGTGGAAGATATTGTCATGTGGCCCGGTAACAAATTGGATTTCACCAATCCGAAAATCGAACCCGGCCAATACCTGATGATCCCCGGAGGTACCGGCGAGGTTCGTCAGTGGGTTATTCCGGATATGGCCAGAGGCAAATCCGGCACAATTTCAAACTCCAAGATCAACGGACCCGGTGGTTGTGAGATCCCATCCGGCGGCGCGGTTGGAACGGGCGGCTTCCGCTGGCCTACCAACAATGTGCACAAGATATCCGGCAACGACTATTGGTCGGGTCACCTTGGTATTGACATAGCCGCCCTAACCGGTGACTATATCCTCGCGGCAGACAGCGGCGTGGTGGTGTATGCCGGTCCGATCAGCGGCGGTTACGGGTTATTCGTGATGATAGACCATGGAAATATGTACCGCTCCGCATACGCGCACAACAGTGCCGTACTGGTTCGCTGCGGACAGAGTGTGACACAGGGTCAATTGATCGCGTACGCGGGCAGCACCGGTAATTCCACCGGTCCTCACCTTCACTTTGAGATCCGCGCCGGAACCGGTTTCGTGAACCCGTGGGCATTGCTCCAGTAAAAAAACTGAGACTGTAAAACCAAAAGGGAACCTGAAGGATTTTTTCTTCAGGTTCCCTTTTTTGTTCCTGGCTCAGAGCAGGTCAACCGGATCGATCTGTATCCGGGCGTTCTTCAATGGTAATCCACGCAGCACCCGAATCGGATCCGGGCTGCGGACAATGATCTGATAACGGTAATACCCGCCTTCGCGCGCGAAAAAGCAGGGAAGCGCGCCACTAGCCGATGTGGCTGTCAGGTCATGTTCCATGATACGGTTGATCACCGCTTCACGGGTTTTTTCCGCCTGGATCCGGCAGGATTCTTCATCCAGATTTTGAAAGATGATCCGTGCCAGCCGGGTGAACGGGGGATAGTGCAGGCGTTGGCGCTGCGCGATTTCGACATTGTAAAAGCTATCCAGGTCATACGCGGCCGCGGATTGAATGGCATAATGTTCCGGCAGGTAGGTTTGCAGGATAACACGGCCGCCCTTTTCACGGCGTCCCGCGCGGCCTGCCACCTGGGTGATCAGTTGGAAGGTGCGTTCCGGTGACCGGTAATCCGGCATGTTCAAGCCCGTTTCCGCCAGAAGGATGCCAACCAGGGTTACCAGCGGAAAATCGTGGCCTTTGGCCACCATCTGGGTTCCCACGAGAATGTCGGCATGATGGGCGGTAAAATGCCCGAGGATGATCTCGTGTGCGTCACGTTCTTTTGTTGTTTCGGCGTCCCAGCGTAATACCCGGGCTGACGGGAATTGTAGTTTCAGTTCGTTCTCCACCCGCTCTGTTCCGGTTCCAAAATGACGGATGCGTTCACTGGTGCAATTGGGGCATTGCCTGGGCAGGTTGCGTTTGTACCCGCAGTGATGACAGAACAGGGTGTTGTCATTGGTGTGCAGGGTGAGCGGGATCTCACATCGCGGGCAGCGTATGGTGTGACCGCAGTCATAACAAAAGATAAATGTGGATGTTCCGCGGCGGTTGAGAAAGATGATCGCCTGTTCGTTCGCGTCCAACACTTTTTGGATGGAAGTTTGCAGGGATCGGCTGAACATGGACCTGGTGCCGGCTTTCAATTCCTCGCGCATGTCCACAATTTCAATAGGGGGTAGTCCGCCCGAATTGGCTTCGACAGGCTCAGCCGGCGGAGTGGTGTTGGCTTGTTGAGGTATGGAGGCGGCTTCGACAGGCTCAGCCGGCGGAGTAGTGTTGGCCGTAAACGAAATCCGGGTCTTCAAGACCAGGTATTCCCAGTTACCCTGACGGGCATTGTATAACTGGGCCACATCCGGTGTGGCAGATCCCATGATCAGGGAAGCCTGGTTCAGCCGCATCATTTTCTGTGCGGTCCTCAGGGCGGAATATATCGGCGGGAAATCATCCTGAAAGTAGGAATCGTCATGGCATTCATCCACCACGATCAGCCCGATATTCTTTAATGGTGCAAAAAGGGCGCTCCGGGGACCGATGATCACCGGTAGCACACCCGCGCGGGCGCGTCTCCAGGTGTCATACCGTTCGCCGGGTGTCAGTTTGGAGTGGATTAACCCCACCTGCCCCGGGAAGCGTGACAGGAACCGCTGCACAGCGAGCGGTGTAAGGGAAATTTCTGGTACCAGTATGATCGCCTGCCGGCCGCACAGGAGGGTTTCTTCAACAGCCCTCATGTAGAGTTCGGTTTTACCGGAACCGGTTACCCCGCGCAGTAATATCGGCCGGGTTTCATCACCGCAATTGGCTTTCTTCAACACAGTCAAAATTGCCTGGCAGGCGTTTTGCTGGTCAATGGTCAATTCTGGAGCCGGTTGGTCTATTGGAACTACTTTTTTCAAGGGATCGCGCCAGACTTCCGTCTCGTTCAAGGCGATCAAATCCAGTTCCTGCAATACGATCAGGTCATCCATATTGCAGCCGCTGGCGGCATACACCCATGTGACTTCAACCGGCAGCGGTTCATCCGCCAGGTATTCCAGCGCGCGCTGACGGCGCACCTGGACAGCCGGGAAAATGCTCAAATTCTTCTTAGCCCGTTCCATGGTTTCATGGCTGCAGGCCAACGCTGCCGTGCGAACAAATTTCGGGCGCACTCGCGGTGGCATCAACACAGAGTGTGACGTTATCCGGCCGGCCGCTTGCAGCTTGCGCAGCGAACCCTGCAGCGAGACATGGGGAATGGCACGTTCCAATTGATGCAGCCGCAGGTTCCCACGGTTGAGCAATTGCTGCATGATTCGTGTCTCGGTCTGGTCAAGCCCTCGCAGGCTTTCATCATTCGACATATTTTCGAACAGAGTATCCGCCTGTGAAGCCAACCCCGGGGGGAGCATCAGGTCAATGCACTGGCAGATGGGTGTGAGGGTCTCTTCAGCCATCCAGGCGGCCAGTTCCAGTTGCTGCGCGGTGACCACGGGAATCGGGTCAACCAGCGCGGTGACCGGTTTGGGGTCGGCAACTTCCGGAATTTCCACAAAGCGGGTGACAACTCCCTGGATCGCGCGGTTGTTAAAAGGAATCTCCACCAGGCAGCCGGGAACAACCTTCCCGTCGAGCGCATCCGAAACACAATAATCGAATTCCCCGTTCAATACGGGGATATTTACCGCCACCCTGACGAATTTTGAAGCATCCATGCGGGAAGTGTACTCGATTCCTGTTTGAAGGATTTAAGATCAGTTAAATCTTGAGGATGACGGCAGAACCATAACCGACGACAGATTGATGGTCACCGGTTTCGGCGGCGGAATTACTGTGGTGCAGGAGGATGGCTTTATTGGCATTGAGGCAGATTGAAGCCCAAAGGACCGCGCTGATCGCGCCGGCGCCGCAGGCAAAGCCTTTTCCGGTTATATCGGCATCCAACACGCCGGCCGGTGAAAGCGCTTCGATTTGCTTTTCAATGTACGCGTCGAGCTCATCCGCCTCTGTTTCCGGGTAGAAGTGTGACAGGTCGCTGCTGGCCACGAGCAGGGTCTTCCGGGTCAACGCGATGGAGGCCAATGCTTCGCCCAGGGCTTCCATCTCCACCGCGTTGCGCGAACGTACCATGATTGGCAGCAATGAAAATGGGCTTTGTAAACCGCGTTGTAAAAATGGCAGTTCGATCTCCAGTGAGTGTTCGCTGTCACGGGTGATGCGCGAAAGGGGAGTGCCGGTCAGGCGTGTGATCTCGGTATCCAGGGCGATCAGGGCGTCTTCATCCACCGGAATTTCCCCCAGCGGGGTGGAGTAGGCTTTGTGCCCGGTGGTGATCAAGGTGCCCGGAAACATATCATGAAAAGGGGACACTATGGCAACCAGATCATAAGAAAGGCCTTTCACGGTTTTGAACGCGTGGGCTGCCGTCAGGCCGGAATACCGGTGACCGGCATGCGGCGCGACCAGACTGATCACCTCACCCGGCAAAGACGGAATAACGGCTGAATCCAGAAGGGAATCAATTTGCCGGGCCAGGCGGTCAGCGTTGCCTTCATACCACCGGCCGGCAATGGGAGATGGACGGACATCCAGTAAAGCGGACATGCCAGATTCCTTTCTCAAAATACGAAGGACCTTATGAATATTCTAGCACGCCGCAAAAAAACGGATAAATCCCCGCGATTGATTACTGTAAGAAATCTTTCGGGTTTACCCGGCCGTACAGATCACTGCGCATTTCGAAATGCAGATGCGGACCGCTTGACCGGCCGGTGGATCCCAGCAGGCCAATTACCTGCCCCTGCGATACGGATTGTCCGCAGGTGACGCTGATGGAGTTCAGATGCGCGTACAGTGTCTGCCAACCATTGCCGTGATCCATTACGACCACATTGCCGTAACCAAAGTCATTCCAACCGGCATAAACGATCACGCCGCTGTCGGTGGCGAACACACCGTTATTGGTTTGTCCACCAATATCAATGGCGTAATGGCCGGTCTCGGGTGAATAATCATAACCGGAGATAAACCGGTCGGGAGCCGGCCAGAGGAAAATTCCGCTTCCGATCAACCCGTCTACAACACCGGCGCACGCCCCCGGGCCGTAGATCTTGGCTACAGCCGGATCGCTTCGGGTAATGCGCGGGGCAGACCAGACAACAAATTCACGTTGCCCGCCGGGGACGATCAGCATTTTTCCGGGTTCAATGTTCGGGTTGGCGAAATCGCCCAGCGCGGCGCGGTCCAACCCGTTACCGGGGTAATCGACAATGGTATCGGGCGATACACCGTAAAACTTGGCGACACCGTTCAAGCCTTCACCGGCATGCCATTGATGGTAAACGCCATCTACCGGCAGAATAGTCAACTCCTGGCCGGGTGTAAGATATGCCGGGTTGTCGGCCAGAATCTCATAATTGCCCCAGAGAAGTGTTTGCGGCCGCAGGTTGAATTTGGAGGCGATGGAAAAAATGGTATCGCCCTTTTGAACCGTATAGCGCTCGATCTCATCCCGTGGTTTGATGGGTAGTGATGTATGTGAGTCAATGAACCGGGGGATGCTATCGGGTGGCGGGTTTGGGATGAAAGAGATCATAGCCGGGTTGGCTATGGGGAAGACAGTGGGTTCAGGTCCTTCCGGTAGAAAATCCGCCTTTTGAGGATTGTTCACCGTGCCGGAAAGGAAAAAACTATTCATCACCCAGGTGGCAATTAACAACAGGGTGATTGTTGCCAGTCCTGTTCCGATTCGCATGGCAGGTTCAGTCCAACCACGCTGTTCAATGGATTGCCATAATGATAACCACACCGAAACGGGTTCGTTTTCAGCAGTGTCTTCACTATTATTATTTTCTGCCATAACCGGGCCGTCCGGCTGATCATTGGCCGGAGTCGGGGGAATATCAATCATACGTCCTTCTTGGTAAGTGTGGGCATCATAACACGCGCGAAAATGACCGTCAAGCGGAGTATTAGAAGTTCCTTATCAGAACAAACGCGGCTTTTGGTCTATGGGTCCGGCAGGGGTGACTGGTCAAGAGGCGGAAAGCCGGAAATGGCCGATCAGATCGAGTGGACTATTCAAAATGAGGTCAGCGCCAGCCCGGCGTAATTCCTTTTCTTCACCGAACCCGCACAGCACGCCCACCGTCTGGGCACCGGCGGACCGGCCTGCGCGGATATCCACTACGGTATCGCCAATCATAAGGCACTCTTCCGGTTTAACATTCATTTGTTCCGCGGCCCAGATCACCGGATGGGGATACGGTTTGGTGTATTCACATGTTTGTGACGTGGCAATAGCGTGGAAATGGCCGGTCAACGCGTAGGCATCCAGGAATCCATAGATACTGGTGTGACTGCCCGCGCTGACCACTGATAGCGGAAAGTGTTGTTTCAGGGTTTGCAGCACCTGTTCCGTTCCCGGGATGATCATGTATTTTTTGGGTTTCTTTGATTTCACGGTCTTATTAATACGGCTGTACACCTTGCCGGCAAAAGCATCCATTCCGAACCTGTCCAGCAGGTGGTAGATTTCGTTGCCGGGTGTTTCCATATTCATGATCAACCGCCGCGCAAGAAAGGTTGGTTCTTTTTTGGGTGTAAACCAGCCAAGTGGTTTGAAAAGCGGGAGAACTTTTTGAATGTAGAGGTCATCGGTATCACTGAGGGTACCGTCAATATCGAAACAAAAGGCTTTAATGCGATTGATATCCAGCGTCATGGAAACCTCGATGCGTTAGTTGAACTACGGTAACGCGGTAAGAATGGTGGTTTGCGTGTCTGAGTCTGGTGTGATCAGCCAGATGGTCTCCTGCCCGGTCTGACGGATCATTACCTGACCTTCTTTGACGGCCGACCAGCTCATTGACTTTCCCGTGGATCGTGCCGGAATGCCCCAGCGTTCTTCGCCGTATTCTTTGATGGCCAGCCAGAATTCATCCGCGTCGTTTTGTGTGTCCCACACAGTCCGCAGAAGGAAGATGGCTTCACCTGATTGCGTGTCACGGTACAGCGCGTAACGGTCACCGCCCCAACCGGCGGCAGCTTTTCGGGCGATACTGTCCAGCAATTGGTGCTTTGTATCCCGCCCTTTTGCCAGGATCAGGTAGGTATACCATTCACCCATTTCCATTTTTTCAACTTCTTCCCATCCCGGCGGAAGAACACCGCGCAGATCCGGCAGGTCAACAGGAACCGCTTTTTCGGAGGGGTATTTATCCGGGTGCAGGATCTGCTCTGTGGTTACCGGCGGATTCTGGAATGCCTGCTCCACCAGGGCGTAGCCGCCGCGGTCGTTGAGCGAATAGACAAACTCGAGGCCTTTCAGGTACGGGAAAAGCAGGTCAGACTGTATGTAATCAGGTGAGGAATCATAAACCGGGCTGGAATAGGTGCCATAGAAGGCTTCCATATCCTGCCTGTCCTGTTCGCTGGCGCTTTGCTGCATCCAGGCTTGCTCGGTAAACGTGGCGTCGCCTTCCAGCAGCGCGGTGACGGCGGAGCAGTATTCATTGTTCCCGCGGCAATACTCATCATCCAGCTTCAGGCCATTCTTAAGGTCATAATTCTGGTCTTGAAGCGTGTGTGTATACTCATGGGCGTAGGTCATGCGCTCGATGCCGCCGAAGTCGCCATCTCCCACCACGTACATTTCTTTGGTTTCACTGTCATAATAGCCGGCGATCTGTTCGGTGTACAGGCGGAGGTAGAGGTCCAACAGGTCGAAACCCTCCGGGATCATCCCCAGGGTGGTAAGGAAAAGGCTGTCATCGCGCGCGTCTTCGGCTGTGTAGTCTTTGAAGAAATCCGTTTTCACCTTTTCCTGAAGTTCAGCGGTTGACAGTAGATCGCGGACCACCGGTTCTTTCGCGTTCAGCCCGCGGATGGCGATGACCTGCTGCTGGATCTCGTCCATTTGCAGGGAGAGTTCTACCGGCAGGCTGCTGGCATCAGCCAGTGAATGCGCGGGAGCGGCCGGTGTTTCCATCGGGGTGACCGGCTGGCTGGCTGAATCCACCGATGCCGGAGTCAACACTTCAACGGTTGGTGTGGTGGTGCTGACCGGTGTGGCCGGTGAGATGATAAAGAACCCCGCGATGATGGCGGAGGCGCCGCAAACACACAGGGCGATCAGGACAAGCAGTGAAAGTATGATTTTTTTATTCATAGAATGGCTCTAGCCACCCATTATACCGGAGGGCTAGTTGACTCTGGCGTATTCCAGCGCGTATTCAGCATCGTGGTATCCCGGGCGGGCGTCCAATGCTTTCTGGAAATTCTCCAGCGCGGCTGCCTTGTTCCCCAGGCGGTACTGCGCCCACCCTTCCCACAGTAGGGCTTCTTCCGAATTGGGTGTGCGGTTGAGCGCGTATTCGGTGACGGCCAGCAGGTCTTCGGAGCGCAATGTGTGGAAGTACGCCAGGAATGGACCGAACTGGTACCGCAGCATGCGCTGCGGGAAGCCGATCTTTCGGGCGGTATCGTACGCGGTGGCGGCTTCGTCGTAGCGGTCAAAATACACCAGGTTGGACCCGAGGTTGAACCAGGCGTACACATTGCCGGGGTCGGATTTCGTTTCAGCGAGTGAGGTATCCAGCGCGTTCTGGCGGTTGATGTCACGGTTCCAATCGTTGCCGAGCACCTGTTTTAGCTCTTCTTCTTTATCCACCGGATACACCAGTATGTAGACGCGGTTGAAACTCTGCCAGCGTTTATCCAGGTCGGAGTATTTTACAGGCACATCCGGCCCGGTGAACACATCCTGCGTGAGGAAGGTGCCCGCGGCATCATCATATCCGTTTATCAGCAGGTAGTGGCCGGCCCACAGGTCGTCATTGGGCCAGTATTTCTTGTCAATCGTGTAGCCTTCTTCGATCATCACCGGGATGCCGGTGGCCACGATCTTCTTGAGCAATTCGATCGTGCCTCCCACCCGGTATTCCGTTTTCAGGTAGCCGGCGTAGTTCAACACGTAGTATTGCAATTCTTCCACGTTGACGTTCCGGTCACCGCGGATGGGTTTGATCACATCAGAGATGGTGAACTGGTCGCCCTTCCAGCCGAAGAACTTGAGGTTCATAGCCAGCGCGGCCGGGCCGCAATTGTTCAGGTCTTCCTTTTCATAGGCCGGTGAATCCAGGCGTACCGCGGACGGAATGGCGGTGGGTGTGGGAGTCAGCGTAACTGTGGGGACGACCGTTTCGGTGTTGGCAGGGATAGTGGGGG